>DATEDZ010000161.1:0-49652 GCA_035281385.1 Polyangiaceae bacterium | reverse complement strand
CGTGGGTCCACCGAGGTGCCAACAAAACCTAAAGCGGAATGCGATACGCGACGTTGAACCCTAGCGACGATACGAAGTTGCGCCCGGCGACCGACGCCTTGTCCCGCAGCGGATCCGTAGCGGGAGTCGACGGCAGAAACCAATAACCGACGCGCAGCGAGGCCCCCACCGACCAGTGTTGCGACAGCTGGTAGGCGCCGCCAATCGCGACGCCCAACGTGCCGCCCTCGGTGCGGATGGTAACGCCCGGTGGGCCGATCAGCGGCTTGTCATCGTGGTCGTCGACGACCACGAAGCGATCACTCAGCACGACCAGACCCCCAGTAAGACCCAGCCACAGCTCGAACTTTTCGCCCACGTAGGGGTAGTAGCGCAGGATGCCCTCCAGCGTGAGGTAGCGGCGGCTGTGGTCGCGTTCGATACCCGCCGGATCGTGGCGCGGGGCGTCGGTCGTCGGGATCAAGCCGAGTAGCAGCCCGGCGCCGAACGCCAGGCGCGGGTTCTGGCGATACAGCTGCCAGGCATCGAGCTCGAAGCTGGTGTCACCCGCCTTGCAACCCGCCGGGCTGCACACGTCGGCTCCCGGCAGCGTGAGCCAGCCGAAGCCGGCCTCTGCCATACCGGTAGGGCGATCCAACGCTCGGAAGCCACTGATCACGCGAGGTTCTCCGATGTCAGGGGCGGCGGCGGCAATCCGCGTGCTCGAGAGCGCTGCGACCAAGGCGAGCAGCAGCGCCGCCTTGCCAGCGGCGCTCATGAGGGTTGGCCTCCGAGCAAGCGCGCGGTGATGCTGGTGTCCTGGCGACCAGCGCAGACGCAAGCCGTCAGCTCGGCGCCGAGGCTGCGCGCGTTCGGTGCGCGGTCTAGCGGATCTTTGGCCAGGTTTCGGGCGATCAGCTCGGCCAGGGCGGGCGGTGCCTCGCGCCCGGCGCCGATCGAACGCAGATCAGGGGGTGCGGCGCTGACCTGCTGCACCAGAATGGCCACCGCGCTCGTGCCGTCGAACGGTGTGCGCCCTGCGATACATTGGAATAGCAGCGTCGCGATAGCGTACACGTCGCCCTCCGGGCCGACAGGGCCCCCTTGCGCGCCCTCGGGCGCGATGTAGCGCGCGGTGCCCAGGACCGCCCCATCGCGAGTGGCAAAGTCTGGATCGCGGCCCGCGCGTGCCATGCCGAAATCCAGCACCTTCACGAAATCGCTGTCGGCTCCGCGCCGCACCAGCATGATGTTGTCGGGTTTCAGATCGCGGTGCACGATACCGAGCGCATGCGCCTCACCCAGCGCGTCGCAGATCTGCAGCGCAATATGTACGGCGCGCAGCACGCCGAGGGCGCCACCGCTCGCCAGCAGCGCCGAGCTCAGCGACATGCCGTCCAGGTATTCGAGCACGATGAAAGGTTCGCCGCCTGTAGCGGGGCTTTGCTCCCGCGATACGAGGCTGCTGGCCGCCGCGTCCACGCGGCCCATCATCAACACCTCGGCGAGGTTGGGGTGGCGAAGCCGCCCGCCGATGGTGGCTTCACGCCGCAAGCGCGCTGTGGCGGCCTCGTCGCCGGCCAGCTCGGAATGCAAGATTTTTAGCGCGACGGGGCGGTCGAGCCCCAGCTGCTGTGCTAGGTAGACGCGCGCCATCGCGCCCATGCCGATCACCCGTTCGATCCGGAATTGCCCCGCAATCACCCGCCCTAGATACGGGTCGCTCGCCACGCTTCCGCGTTCAGGACCGGTGGGCGTGCCGTCCTTCGGGCAGAACAGCACGGCCGCACCGTAGCGCTCTCCACAGCTTACGCAGCGCCGGCGGGGCCCGTCGGCACCGGACTCGGTGCGTCCGCGCGATTGAGCGGTCATCTGAGGTCCAAGTTAGCATCGCCAAAGCCTGACCGGTCATGTACGCTGCGCCCCCTTCATGACCGACGAAAACCCCAGCAATTCTCCGCCCGACGAGCCGCCCCTCGGCGCGGCGCCGGAGGGGTCTGCGTTGGGTTACCAGGTCGTCCTGCCGACGTTCGAGGGCCCGCTCGACCTGCTGCTGCATTTGATCGAGCAGCACGAGCTCGACATTCGAGACATCCCGATCGCGTTCGTCGCGCAGAAGTACGTCGAATACATCACGTTGATGGAGGAGCTGAACATCGACATTGCGAGCGAATACCTCGTGATGGCCGCCACGCTCATCCACATCAAGTCGAAGATGCTACTGCCGGTTCCGCCCGCGGATCAGGAGGACGAGGACGAGCTCGGCCTGGATCCTCGCGCCGAGCTGGTGCGGCGCTTGCTGGAATACCAAAAGTACAAGCAGGCGGCCGAGCAGCTGGGGGGCGGCGACGTGCTCGGGCGCGACGTGTTCGTGCGCGGCATGCCCGCGCCCAACGTGGAGGGGCCTGCACCGCTGGCCGGAATCAGCCTTTTCAAGCTGCTGGATGCGTTCCAGAGCGTGCTGTCACGCGCCAACACCAAGGTCGATCACCAGATCGACCTCGAGCGTTTCTCGATCACCGATCGCATCAATCAACTGGTGGATCTGCTGCAGCTTCATAGGAAGCTGCCTTTCGAGCAACTGTTCGAGGGCGCTACCTCGCGCGCCGACCTGATCGTCACGTTTCTGGCTTTGCTCGAGATGACCCGTTTGCGTATGACGCGGCTCGAACAAGCCGCGCCGCTCGAGCCGATCCTGGTCGAGCTGGCTTTGGTCGACGCGGGTGTGATGGAGGAGGTGGCAGCTTCGGCCGAGGCCAGCTTCAGCTCGCGACCGGCCGATGAGTCGCACGATCCCGAGGATGACGAACCCGACGCGCTCGCGCTAAGGGAGCAGCAGGACGAGCAAGACGAGCACTGAGCTTGCGAAGACGACCCAACATGGCACCGAAGAAGCGACCCCAGCCGGAGACGGCGGCCCAGGCCAAGCCGGCCCAAGCGAAACCGGCGGCCAAGACCAAGGCGCCCGCGAAGGCGAAAGCGCCCGCGAAGGCGAAAGCGCCCGCGAAGGCGAAAGCGCCCGCGAAGGCGAAGGCAAAAGCGCCCGCGAAGGCGAAGGCAAAAGCACCCGCGAAGGCGAAGGCAAAAGCGCCTGCCCAAGCTGAGAAGAAGGCCCAAGCCAAGCTTGCGGCCAAGCAAAAGGCGCAGCAGCTGGCGGATCGGAAGGCACAAGCCAAGGCTCTGGCCAAACAGCGCGCACAGGCCAAAGCGGAGCGCAAGGCGCAAGCACGCGCGGCGGCCAAGCTCAAGGCGCAGGACAAGGCCGAACGGAAGGCCAGAGCACGCGCTGCCAAACAAGCTAAGGCGGAAGCAAAGAAGGCCAAGCGTGAGGCCGCGAAGGCCAAGGCCCTGCTGAAGAAGCAGGCCGATGCCGAAAAGAGGGCCAAGGCCAAGGCGCGCGCCGAAGCCAAAGCCGCCGAGGACGAGGTCAAGGCCAAGGCGCGCGCCGAAAAGGCCGAGCGGGCTCGCCTTCGCGCCGACGAGAAAGCCAAGGAGCGAGCCGAGGTTGAAGCGCGGCGGGTCAGTCAGATGCGTGAGCGCGCTGCCGCCAAGCGCCGTCCCGAGTCCTCCGAGCCGGAGGGCGACGAAGAGGTAGCGAGCGTCGATGCCGGTTGGGACACCAGTGGTGAGGGGGAGCCCGCAGCCACGTCAGGGCTCGGGCTGCTCGGAGAAGGAGAAGCGGGCAGCCGGGAGATGAGCGCCGAGGACACTACCCAGTACCTCAAGGGTCTGGTGGAAGCGCTGGTCTTCGTCTCAGATCATCCGCTCGACATCAAAGAGCTGGCTCGAGCCGCGCGCGTAGATCGCAAGCGCGCTCAGGAGCTCGTGGAAGAGCTGCAGGGAGACTATCTGGGCCGCGGTATCAAGCTCGACGAGGTCGCCAGCGGTTATGCCTTCCGGACCAACCCAGAGTACGGCAGCTACGTCCGCAACTATCTGTCGATGAAGCCTGTGCGCCTGTCACGCGCACAGCTCGAGACCTTGGCCATCATCGCCTATCGACAGCCCATCACTCGCCCGGAAATTGACGACATTCGCGGCGTGGATTCGGGTCCCGTGCTCAAGGGCTTGCTCGAGCGCGATTTGATTCGCATCCTGGGCAAGAAGGACGAAGCGGGAAGGCCCATGCTTTACGGCACGACGCCGAGCTTCATGGAGGTCTTCAGTCTGAAGTCGCTGCGGGATTTGCCCACGCTCAAGGAGTTCACCGAACTGAGCGAGGAGTCGCGCGACCACTTCGAGTCCGAAGTGGGTGAAGCGGCGCCCGAAGGGCCGATCGACCTGGGCGGAGACGAGGAAGCAGCGCCGGAGACGGTCGGGGAAGGTGACGGAGAACCTGCATCGGAGTCCGAGCCAGAGTCCGAACCGGAGGCCGGGTCCGAGGATGAAGACGAAGACGACGAATCGCCCGAGTCCAAGGACAGTCCCGAGTCTGAAGATAGTCCCGAGTCCGAAGACGGTCCCGAGTCCGAAGACGAGGACGATGAGGAAGAAGACGAAGAGGACGAGGACGAGGACGAAGAGGACGAGGACGAGGACGAAGACGACGAGAACGAGGACGAAGACGACGAGAACGAGGACGACGAGGAAGAACAGAAGCGCTGACGGTCAGCGTCCCGCAACTGACAACTGACAACTACTTCTCGCCATACTGCTCCGCCAGCTTGCTGACCTGCTCATACAGGGGCGGATGTAGCAGCAGCTTTTTCACGATTGCCCAGAACGCGGGGTCCGAGATGCGATCTGCGGGAGCGACGGTCTTGCCCTTGGCCACCTTGGCCACCGCGCTCGGTCCCTTGGCGCGCAGCGCCTCCATCTGATCGACGAAGCGCTTGGTTGGAAACAGCTCACCGGCCTCCCAGGCCAGCACTTCCTTCTGCTCGATGCCCAGAGTGGTCGCGAGATCACGAGCCGTGCAGCCCAGCTCTTTACGCAGCTGCTTGAGGTCTTCGGGCGTCACCGGCCCCTGTCTACCATTTTTCGCAACAGGCTCCTGGACTGACCGATGGGTGGGGCATGAGGTATGTTTCGTGGGGCGGGGTAGTGATGGGGGTGGCGTGCGCCATCGGTTGCGCGGATCCGGCGCTCGACCTACCCGCCCCACGGGACGGATTGCTCGATCTAGTGCTCGAGCCGTCCGAGGCTGACGCCTGGCCCCTGGCCTTTCGCGGCCACTTGGCGAACGCGACCGAACGAGCCGTGCCCTGGCTATTTCGCGGAGAGCTTTCGGATTACCACGAACGCGCCCTCCGGCGCGGCGAGCTCTCCTCCACGCTGCTCGAGCGAGCGGTACCGCTGCGCTTCTGGCGGGAGGGCGCCGAATGTTTGCTGCAGCCGCTGGACTGGCTCGAACCCGGCGAAAGCTATACGCTGGCGCTGACCGGCCATGGTCGCGTTCGAACGCTGCGGGCGAAGGATGGACCAATGGAGCGAGCGAGCCGTTTCTTCCCACCGCTCGGTGCGCCTGTGCGCGAGGGGACTGTGCTGTGTGGGGCGCGTTTCGGGGAGCTGCCCTCGCTCATCACGCTCGAGCCGGGGGCGATCGAAGCGCGCGTCACGCCGGGCGCCTTTGGCGCTTCACGGCCGGACTGTGTGACTGTGGTCGCCGACCAGGCGTTCTCGGAGCCCGTGGTGGCACCGCCGCTGCTCGGCGGTGTGCTCCTCGAGCCTGGCAGCTTCACGCCCGACTCCAACCCCGTATCGAAAGACTCAGCCTGCAGCGCAGGGCAGCTCGTCGCCGACGCCTGCGTCGAGGTCGAGGACGATAGGATCTTCATCACAGCCCTCGACGATTCGCTCTGGCTCCTGCAGCAGCCCAGCGAGATTCAGCTGCCCGCTCCAGCTCTTCAGCGCGTCGCGCTGCTGCGTGGGCTCGCCCCCGAGACAGAGCTCGAGCTCGTGGGGCACGTGATCTCGAGCGCCGGCGGCGTCACCCCGCTCGACATGACCGTCACGACCAAGCCGCGGCGCCGGCATCTGGTGCTCAACGAGGTGCTAGCCAACGCGCTCGGACCAGAGCCGGATAGCGAATGGATAGAAGTCGTCAACGACTCGGAGCATGTCGCCGAGCTTTCCGGAGTCTGGCTCGAGGATGGCGGTGGTCGGGTGCCCTTGCCGGTTGAGGTCCTGCAGGGACGCGAGATCGTGCTGCTGGTGGCGGCTTCGTCGCGGGAGTCGAGTGTCGACGTCACCGCGGCCCCCCGCACGCGGCGGCTCGAGCTGCCTTCGCTCGGAGAGCGGGGCCTTTCCAACTCGGGCGAGCTGCTGCAGCTGATCGGCCCCGAAGGCGTATTGTCGCGTTTTCCCATGCTGCCCGCGCCCCACGCCGGCCGAAGCTTGGCGCGGCGCTCGCTCGACACCGCCGACGATGACCCGCGGAGCTTTGGCGAGCACGCTCCACCCGGGGCATCGCCAGGCGCGCTCAACTCCCTCGAGTGAGCTACGTGCCGGAAATGGTCATGCTCGCGACGCGCAGTGTGGGCGACGCAGTGGAAGTCTTGAGCTCCAGATCATCGCCGACCGCGTCTACCGCCTTGAGCATCGCATCCAGAGTGGACGAAATGGTGATCTCGCTCACCGGGTAGGAAAGCTCGCCGTTCTCGATCCAGAAACCGGCCGCTCCTCGCGAAAAGTCACCGGTGATCGCGTTGAAGCCGAAACCCATCAGCTCGGTGACGTACAGGCCTCGCGCCGTGCTCTTGACGATGTCGGCGGCTTTGGTGGTGCCCGGCTGAAGGATGAAGTTGCTGGTCGAGGCGCCGATGGAGCCGCCGCTGCGCCCGGCCGACCCGGTCGCCTCACGGCCGAGCTTGCGGGCGCTGTAGCAATCGAGCAGAAATCCTTTGAGCGTTCCGGCCTCGACGACCAGGTTCTTGCGTGAGCGCAGCCCCTCCCCGTCGAACGGTCGAGACCCGGGACCACGCAGAATCAGCGGGTCATCGATGATCGTGACGAGCGAGCTTGCGACTTGTGTGCCCTCGCGTTCGAGTAGGTAGCTGGCCTTACGCCAAAGCGCACCGCCCACGATACAGCCCGCCAGGCTACCGACGAGCGAGCGCGCCACGTCCGGATCGAACACGACCGGCGCCTCCGTAGTGGGGATCTTGCGAGCGCCGAGCTTGCGCAGTGTGCGGCGTGCAGCCTCCTCCCCGATGAACTGCGCCGATTCCAGATCCTGGCTGCGGCGACTCGCGGAGTAGTAGTGGCCGCGTCGCTTCTTGCCGCCTTCGTCTTCAGCGACCGGCGCGACGGCCAGCGCCGCGTACGAGCCGCGCACCGCGCCCTGGAAGCCCGACGACAGCACCAGCGCGCTCGCGCCGCTAGTGCGCGAGAACGTGGCCCCTTCGCTGAGCTGAATGCGCGGGTCGGCGTCCAGTGCCGCACGCTCGGCGAGCCGTGCTTGCTCGATGGCACGTTCGGCATCGATGGCGTCGATGCTCGAATCCAAAAGCTCCAGATCCGGGTGCGGCGGCTTGCACAGAAGCTCCGTCGGCGCCGGGCCCGCAAATGGATCCGGCTCCGAGAGCTCGCACAGCTCCAGCGCGTCGGCGACGCAGCGCTCGATGCCGCGTAGCGTCAGATCACTGGTCGCGGTCGTGGCGACACGTCCGCCGCGGATCACGCGCAGCGAGACGCCGTGATGACCGGCCTCCTCGACCAGCTCGGTCTTGCCAAGCCGCACCTTGGCCGAGAGCTCCCAACCGGTGCGCGCGCTGGCCTCCGCGACGTCCGCGCCCAGCTTGCGGGCCCGCTCGACCAGATCGGAAGCCAGCTCCAGTAGTCGTGGTGTGGGGTCAGCAGTCGGATCGGACATGTTCTGCTCTCGCGGACGGCTCTAATCGAGACGTTTCAAGTTCCATAGCGCAAAAACCAGCCCTGCGGCGAGCCAGGACCCGAGCAGCAAGATGGCGTAGCCGAGCGAGCTGCCGGCCAGCGGCTGCGTGCCGAAGTCTCCGTGGAATTGGGCATAGCTGCCCTGAACCGCAAAACGCCGCAGCCCGAGCATGACAGCGCCTAGGGTGACGACCAACCCCGCGCCGAGCAGGCGCAGCAGATTGGTCTCATCACCTCGACGAATCAAGGTGTCGCCGAGCAAGAAGCCGACGGGCACGCTGGTGACCTGGAGCAAGAGCAAGGTTGGCACCAGCGCCGCCGATGCGCGCGCGGTGTTGATCAGGTAGGCCAGACACCAGTCGGGCTCGAAGGCCAGGAAGTAGGCCGAGATCGGAGCCAGCACGCAGATCGAAAACAGCAGGGCCACGGCCAGGCCTCGGCTGGCCTCGCGGCTGGCAACGCGCCGCAGCTCACGCCGCGCGGCCCAGGCGAAGCCGACGCCAAGGCTCAAGCCGAGGGGAAGCGCGACCAGGACCGGCACCGCCGGGAGCAGAGCACGAAGGCTGGGGCAAGGAAATATCGGTCGAGGCCTTGGCGAAGGCCCGCTCTCACGATACTACCTGACTCGATGGATCGGTCGCGGCTCACCCAGTTGCTGGAGGCCGTGAGCGCGCGGCAACTGGATGTGCCTGCCGCTCTCGAGCAGCTCGCGCAATTGCCCTACGCGGACATTTCGTACGCGCGCGTCGATCACCACCGCGCGCTCCGGCAGGGCATGGCAGAGGTGATATTTGCTTCAGGCAAGAGCGTGGAGCAGATCGCGGGCGTGGCTTCGAGCCTGATCGCAGCCGGCCAGGACGTGCTGGTCACGCGGCTCGAGGCCGAGGCGTTCGCCGCGCTCACCCAGCTCGTGCCGGCGCTGGTGTACCGCGCGTCCGGTCGGACTGCCTCGTTCCAGGTCCGCCCCGTCGAGTTGACGGGCGAGGAGCGCGTTGCGGTCGTCAGCGCGGGCACCAGCGACGTGCCGGTGGCCGAAGAGGCGATCGAGACGCTGCGCATGGCCGGCATCGGCTGCCGTCGCTTCTTCGACGTGGGCGTAGCGGGGCTGCACCGGCTGCTCGCGGTCTTGCCGGAGCTGACGCGAGCGGAGGCGTTGATCGTGATCGCGGGGATGGAGGGGGCGCTGCCGAGCGTGGTGGGCGGACTGGTCGCAGCTCCGGTAGTCGCAGTGCCGACCTCGGTCGGTTACGGCACATCATTGTCCGGCTTCACGGCGCTACTCGGGATGCTCACTAGCTGTGCGTCGGGGGTCACGGTGGTCAACATCGACAACGGCTTCGGCGCGGCCATGGCGGTGGTCCGGCAATTCAAGGGTGTGAAGGAGCGGACGTGAGCGTGCCGTCTGACAAGCCGCGCGAGCCGCGATTTCGCGGCATCGTAAGGCCCGCCGGGCACGTTCACGTTCACGGGGAGAGCAGGGGCGGTGACCCGCTGCGCTACGGCAATCCTCGGCTGGAGCGTGGCGCAGGCGCCGGAAAGCTGCTGTTTTTCGATTGTTTCAGTGGCGTCGCGGGTGACATGACCGTCGCGGCGCTGGTGGATTTGGGAGTGCCGCTGGACGTGATTGAGCAAGCGATCGCGGCGCTCGGCGTCGCCGGCATCGAGGTCCGGGTGGAGCCGGCACAGAGCGGCGTGATCGGTGGCGTCCGTTTTCTGGTCGAGGCACGCGGCAATCACCCCGAACGCAGCTATGCCGAGATCGAGCAGCTGCTGAGCGCCTCGACGCTCGACGACGACACGCGCCAGCGCGCCCAGACCATCTTCCGGCGCCTGGCCGAGGCGGAGGCTTTCGTGCACCGCACGCCGGTCGAGGCGGTCTCGTTTCACGAGGTGGGCGCCGTCGATGCCATCGCCGACGTGGTCGGTGCTGCGGCGGCGCTCGCCTACTTGCGCGCGGACGTGGTTGCAGCTCCGCTGCCGCTCGGTCACGGCTCGGTAGAGTGCCGTCACGGCGTCTTGCCGTTGCCGGCTCCGGCCACGGTCGCGTGCCTCCAGGGCGTGCCCACCTACGCCGCCGGCATCGAGGCGGAGCTCGTCACGCCGACCGGCGCCGCGATCGTGGCGTCGCAGGCCCTGCGCTTCGAGCGCTGGCCGAGCCTGACGCCGCTGGCGATCGGTTGGGGCGCGGGGACGAAGCGGCTGCCCGATCGACTGAACGCGCTGCGCGTCGTGCTCGGTGAGCCGGTGGCCCAGCGCTCGGGCGAAAAGGACAGTGACACCACCTACTACGTGCTCGAGGCCAATGTCGACGACATGACCGGAGAGCTGGTGGGGCACGCCATGGCCAAGCTGCTCGAGGCGGGCGCGCTCGACGCCTGGGCCACGCCCATCACGATGAAGAAGGGGCGCCCCGGGCTACTGCTCTCGGCGCTTTGCTCGGCGGCGCTGCGCGGAGCGATCGAGACCGTGCTGCTGCGCGAGACCAGCAGCATCGGGCTGCGTTCTTACGGCGTTTCGCGCGTCGAGCGGCCGCGGGAGTTGATCGAGGTCGACACCGAATTCGGGAAAATTCCGGTCAAGATTTCGCGCGGCCCCTATGGCCCACCGCAGCTCAAACCCGAGTTCGATGCCTGCGCCCACGCCGCCGAAACCCATTCCGTCCCCGTCCGCACCGTCATCGCAAGTGCCCTGGCTGCTGCTACCGCATTGGTTCCGTCGAAGTAGCGCCGCTAGCGTACCGCGCGAGCTGGAATCAGCTCAACCGACTTTGGCGCGAGCAGATCTCGATCACGATTGAGAGGAGGCCCGGGACAAACTCGGCGAGACCGGGCGCCTATCGCGTGTCACGTCACGAGGTACGCAGGGGGCAATACGCGGAGTGCGGAGGAGAAAAAGACCCTATGGCCGGGCGCCTATCGCGCATCAGGAAGCCAAGTACGCAGGGCGCACTACGCGAAGTGCGGAGGTAAACAGGACTAGTCCCCGCGTTCGAGTTTGAGGCCGGCGGCTTCCCAGCCGAGCACGCCACCTTCGAGGAACGCGACCGGCAGCCCCTGTTCGGCGAGCTTGGCAGCCAGCTCCTTGGTGCGGTCGCCGGCGCGGCAGTAAAGCACGGGGGTGGCGGGCAGCATGTGAAGCTCTGCCAAGCGCGTCTCGATCTCTTCGAGCGGCAGGCTGACCGCGGTCGGCAGGTGAGCGCGATTGAAGACGGCCGCCTCACGCGTGTCGACCACGCTCACGCTACCTTCTTTGAGAAGCGCGACCAGCTCTTCGGGTCGAATCGCGCCTTCGGCTCGGGGCAGAAACGGTTCGAGCAGCCCGCGGAGCTCCGCCTTGCGTAACGCCCCGACCTTGCCGCCCACCGGACGACCGCCGTGGAAGACCACGAACGTGGGGACCGACTGCACGCCCATCTGGCGCGGAATCGTCGGCGACTTGTCGATGTCCAGCGTCACCACCTTCGCCTTGCCTTCGAGCTCGCGAGCCAGCGCCGAAAGCTCCGGCGCCATCTGTTTGCACGGGCCGCACCATTCGGCTGAAAACTCGAGCAAGACGGGCAGCTCGCTCATCAGCACTTCTTGTTCGAAGTTGCGCTCGGTGACGACGGGCAAAAGCGACATACAGGTAGCGGGTAATATTGTCATTTCTCGGCCAGCCGCAAGCCGTAGTGCGCTCCAAGCCGGTGAAGCGCCCAAGTCAGGGAAAGCACCGAGCCAAGGATCACCACGACGACCGCCGGGCCGCCTTGTTGCCCCACCACCAGCGCGCCGAGGCTGCGTTCGGAGGTGGCGGCGCCCAGGCCTGCGGCGCTGGCGACGCTGTCGAGCAGGAATGTCCACAGGGGCGTAAGCGCCAGGTGGGCGAGCGTGGGCCCTGCGGCCGCTGGTAAGCGTCGATTGACGAACACCGACAGCGGCATGTAGCCCAGGCTGCGCGCCGCCCAGGTCGGATCGAGGGCGGCGGCTCGGAGCAGCGCGCTGCGCACGACCCAGCCCACTTCCAGCGCCCGCAACGTTCCGAGCAATAGCAGGCCTCCCAGGAGCGTAACGCCGGCTGGCCGCACGAAAGCCAGCAGCAGCACCACCGGCACTGCCGTAGTCCATTCGGTCGTAAAGGCGAGGGTCGCGTCGATCCAGCGTGGACCACTGCCCGCCAGCGCACCGAGCGGTAGTCCGATCAGCAGCGCGAGCGCCAGCACGGTCAAGAGCGCCAGCAGGTCGTTGCCGAAGCCCGCAGCCAGCGCCGCGCTGGTCGGAGCTGCCAGGCCGACGAGCCCGAGCACCAGCCACACCGCGAGCACCAGCGCGGCCAGGCGCAACCGCGTTCGTGCCCAGAGCTGCCTCACTCGTCCTCGCTCCAGGTCCGAGCCGCGCCGAGCGTGGCCAGTTGGGCCGGTAGCGTGACCAGCAGCTCGGCGAGCAGCGTCAGCGCGACCAGCGCCCCCATCAGCAGGTTCACGTCGCCCCCCCTCAGCGCCACCGCACAAAGCTCGAGCACCCCGGGGCGTTTGGTGGCGATCTCGAAGCCGAGCGCTAGCGTCAGCACCAGCGGATAGGAGGCTACTAGCGACGCCGAAGCGAGCGCGACCCGCGCGCGGGCGCGCTTCAGCCAGGTGCTAGCGCCACCCAACAAGGCCGAGCCGGCGGCGACGGCCACCGCGGCTAGGAGCAAGCACAGCACGTGGATGGCGCTGGCGGGCAGGACACCGAGCACTCGCTCCGAAACGCGGGAGCCGTCGTGAGCGCGGCCGAGCTTCCAGAGAAACGCCTGCTCCAGCCACTTGCCGAACTGCGTTTCGGTGACCAACGCGGCCACGCGGCGCGGCCCCTCGAGCACCGTGTAGTCGGCGCCTTCTTCGAGCCAGAGCCGCTGCCAACGTTCGACGGCGAGCGCGGCTTGCTCGCGGCTCACGGCGCGTGGCAGCGGCTCGCCGCGTCCGGTGATGTGCATCAGCACTGGGTGCAGCCGCTGCAGGCGGGCCACGTCTGCTTCGCTCTGAAGCTTACCGAGCGAGGTGACCAGGGCTTCGAGCGCGTAGGTATCGGCGTGGATCACGTCGTCCCGCCGGAGCGATAGCGAGCGCTCGGCCAAGCGCTCGACGGCGCGTCGCACCGTGGTCGGTCGAAACTCGATCGAACGGTCTTGCCAGAACCGCCCGAAAAAGAGCAGCGCACGCTCCGGCGACGCGACGTCCTCCAGGTTTGCTACGCGCATGCGCAACGCGACCGGGCCGAGCGCCATTGCCACGCGGCCTCGAGCGCCCGGCTCCAAGCTGTCCAGCCGTGGCAGCAGGTGGGGGAGAGCTGCGCCGCCGAGCCGTAGCAGCTCCGCCCGGGCGCGCTCTGCTCGCGCGCTTTCGGGGAGGGCGGCGGCGCTCATCGCGGCGAGCGCTCGATAGCGCACGTCCTGTGGTTGCAGGTTGAAAAAAACGGGTAGCGCCCGGAAGGGCCAGCTCGAGCCGACGCGCTGGGCAGCGCGCGCGACTCCATAAAACCCGAGCAGCGCGACCGCCACTATCGTGAGCAGCAGTCGCAGGGCTCGCGGGAAGAGGCGCCGGAACGTCAACTTTCCCGCTCGGGCGATCATCGACCGACTTAGCCATTCGCGCGCCCTTAGCGCAGCAGGAAGAAGCCTGCGATGGCCACGAAGAGCATCGCGCCCAGCACCATCATGCCCACGAACGCAGGTGGCAGCCCTCTCGTTGGGATCGACACCGGATCGTCGTCGAGGCTGAAGGTCGGCGAAGACCCGGCTGCGCGGGGAGTCGCGGCAATGCCGGTGGCCGGGGTGGCCATCGGGTTGGTCATGCCGACCATGGTGTGGCCCACGCGCAGGCGGCGTGACTCGCGCTGCGCCTCCTGGCTGGGAGGTGGTGTGTAAACCTCGGGGGAATGCGGACTAGGCGCTCGCACGGTGGCCTCGGCCTGGGCTTCGGGCAGCGCGTACTTTTGGTAGGCGAGCGTGTCACCGGCCGAAGGCTCCGGCAGCGCGCCCTCGAAAATAGCCACGATTACGGTAATGTTGTCGTGCCCGCCGGCGCGGTTAGCGCGCTCCACCAGCTCCTTGCAGGCGTCGAAGGGCTCGCGCACGCTGAGCAGCACTTCGCGCATCTCGTCAGCGCGGACCATGCCCGAGAGCCCGTCCGAACAGACCAGCAGGGTGTCGCCGCGACGCAGATCCACGAACGTCAGATCTACCTGCACGGTTTCGGCGGTGCCGAGGGCCTGCAAGATGATGTTGTTGTGCTCGAAAGTTTCCGCTTCTTCTTCCGTGAGCTGGCCGGCTTCAATCAGCTGATTGACTAGCGACTGGTCCCGGCTGATCTGCACCAGCTTGTCGCCGCGCAGCACGTAGGCGCGGCTGTCGCCGACCTGAGCCACGAACAGCCGGTTATCGAGCAGGGCCGCGATGGTTGCGGTCGTGCCCATACCGCGCCGCGTGCGATCGGCCCGCGCCTCACCGAAGATACGCCCGCCGGCCTCCTCGACCGCGTTCACCAGACGCCGAGCAAGCTCATCGTGATTGGCCGGCGGATCCCCGGCGGTGAGCTTTTCGTAGATGATATCGACGGCCAGTTGGCTTGCGACCTCACCGGCCGCAGCGCCGCCCATCCCGTCGCAAACGCCGAGCACGGTCCCACGCTCGGCGACCTGCTGCTCGCGATCCACCTCCATCAAGCTGCGGCTTTTTCGAGTCAGATCGGCAACGAGGAAGTTGTCTTCGTTGTGCTCGCGGATCTGACCCACGTCGGTTCGCCCGAAGAGGCGTACACGAATGCCTCCAGCAGCGCTTGCGTGGCCGTTCATCGGCCTCTTGACCCCGCGCCGAAATCCAGCCGGAACAGATGCTGGCCGATCCGCACGTGGTCACCCGGGCTGAGCTCCCGCTCGCCGCGGATGCCGAGGTAGGTACCGTTAGAGGACCCCAAGTCCTTGAGGCTGAAGGTGTTGGAGGCGGGATCGCGGACGATCGCGGCGTGGCGGCGGCTCATGAACGGATCGGTCGTGAACACCAAGTCGCCCACCTCACGACCAATCACCGTCTCTTCCCGGGTGGGATAGTAGACGTCACGCGTCACACCCTCGACCGTCCTCTGACAAAGCCGCGCATAGCGGGGCGCCGCAGGTGACCCGAAGACCTGGGTCCCGCGCTCTGCTGCAGGGCCGAGCCCTCGCTCCGCGTCGCTCACGACCTCGAACCTTAACACTTCAAGACCTACCAACACCAAGTCTGCGTGCTGCAGCCGTTCTGCCGCTCGAAGCCGCACATATACCCCGTTCACCGATTCGAGGTCCCGGATAAAAAAACGACCCTCCCGGAACTGCAGGCGCGCATGGCGGGGAGATACATAAGGGTCATTCACCAGCAGGATTGAGCCTTCCTCGCGGCCGATATCGGTCTGCTCGGCCTCGATCTCGTACTCGCGGCCAGGCTTGCCGTCCTGGCCGATCACGACCAGCTTGGCGCGCTCCATCCCGCGTTCGCCCGCACCGAACTGAAAGCTCGTACCCGCAGCGTGGGGTGACGGGGCTGCCGGCCCCAGGGCCGCAATGGCTCCGGCGGGCGCCGCCGCGGCGGGCATCAGGGCTGCTGGCGGCGGCGGGCCCCCCTCACCGATGCGCGCGCCGCAGTACTGGCAGAAGGCCATGTGGGCCGCGTTGGCGCCCCGGCAACGCGGACAGTGCAGCACCGCTGGAGCAGCCGCCTGGGCAACCTGCGGTTGAGCGGCATCGCCAGGCAACGGGGAGCCGCAGTTGGCGCAAAATCTCCCGTTTTGGGGATTCGAGGTGCCGCAGCGCGTGCAGCGCTTCTCGGCGGCTGGGGGCGCGAACCCCAACGCGGGAGCCGCTGGGCGTGCAGCGACTTCGACGTGAGGGGCAGCGCCCGCCGCTGGCACCCGGGCAGGCGGAGGAGCAGGCGCGTTCAGCCGATTCCCACAATCCTGGCAGAACTTGAGACCGTCCGGGTTCTCCCGGCCGCAGCGGCTGCAGTTCACGACGTCGTGGCCTCTTGTGCCGTTCTCACTGAATCCTGTCCTGGTGGCAAGGACGCTACCCGACCCTGTCCCTTGCGGCAATGTCTCGTGATGTTTGGGGGTGCTACCAGCGGGACAGCGGATCCCGAGCTTCGATGATGAATTGTATGGCCAGCCAATGGGCCACCCCGAAGCCCAGGGGGCCTTGTGCGCGCTCTTGCCCAGTCGAGTCGCTGAAGTGGCGAAACGCGATGGGCTGATAGGTGGGCAGAATCGTGACGACAGTCTGTTCGCTGATCTGGTACTCGAGCCCAACACCAAGGCTCAGCGCGAGCCCGCCGGCGCTCGCGTCCCATTCGTTGCCATAGATCGCGCCGCCCAGGCCGCCCAGCAGGTACGGCGTGAGGCGATCGCCGCGATCGAAGTAGTAACGCCCCTCGGCGCACAGGCGCTGCAGGATGGCGAGCCGGAGCAGGTTTGCCGAGTTGAGACGCGAGAGCTGAAAGCTAGCGCCCACGTAGAAAGGCCCCAGCGAACGATAACCCAAGCGCAGCCCGAGGCCGCCGCCGGAGCCGACGATGCAAGGCGTCGTGGCACCCTCCGGGCAGACGTCACCGCTTTCGAGCAGCGTGAGGGTGTGGAGCGATACCCCGTACTGCAAGTACTCCACGCTCGTGGGTGGTGGAAGGGTTGCGGGCTGTGCGGCAGCGGGCCGCACGAGGCCCAGCGCGACGACCAAGCTGGCCGCACAGACGACGCCGAATTCTCGTTTTGCCTCAGACCAGGATCGCGCCTTCGCCATCTGTTTTTTTCCCGGGCTTGACGAACGCCAAACCATTCGTCTAAAGCCGGGGCAAGCCTGACAGGATTGAGCCGACGATGGAAATCTACCTCGACAAGCGCGCCGTCAAACAGATTCGTCTATCGGCGCAAGAAGCCATCGAAGAGGATGATATGGAGTCGCTCCGTGAAGACATCCTCGAGGCGTTCACCGAGGACCAGGTCGAGGAGATCGAGAGGCGCCTGGACGCTGGGGACTTTTTCGAGTTCCTGACCGACGTCCTCGACGAGTGGGGTGGGGACGACGTGGACGAGCTGCTCGAGCTGCTCGAGACTCAGTTGGGTGAGGTTGGCATCGACTTGAAGACCGATCAAAAGGGTGGCGAGTCGGAAGACGACGAAGACGAGGACGACCTCGGTGATGACGACGTCGATGATGACGATGACGACGACGACGACGAGGAAGAGGACGACGAGGAAGAGGACGACGAGGAAGAGCGCTGAGCGCTTGCGGCTCGTCTCGTGGGTCGCGGGGCGCGAGCCCCGCTCGTCGTGGGTCGCGCCGCTCGAGCTCCGCTTCGTTCAACGTAGTCCGGTCTCGCGTTCGATGTAGTCGTGACAGTCGCGCCCTGGCAGGGCGCGCAGCTTGCTGCACAGCTGGTGCGCGCACGGCGCATAGCGTGAGTCCTGCAGCTTGCTCACGATGATCTCGAGCGGCGCGCAAGTGCCGGCTACGTCGCCGCTCTGGTGCG
Organism: Polyangiaceae bacterium; assembly: GCA_035281385.1. Taxonomy (GTDB): domain Bacteria; phylum Myxococcota_A; class Polyangia; order Polyangiales; family Polyangiaceae; genus PMG-095. The sequence goes on along the minus strand of DATEDZ010000161.1, from coordinate 32,333 downwards.
CGAGCAGCGCCTCCTGAAACAATGCGTCGTCGACCAGGCGGCTTTTGGGATGGTTGAGCCAGACCTTGCGCAGCTCACCTCGCGCTCGCGTCAAGTCACGCAGGCTGTCGCGGTGGATATGAGCGATGAGCAGCTGCGCCTCGGCGTAGCGGCCGCGCTGGTAACTGCCCACGATGCTGGCGCTCTCCTGCTCCGCGAGCATTCGTCGTAGATGAGCGATGGCGCGCTCGGGTCTTTCGAGCGCGAGCTCTTTCTCGGCCGCTCGATATAGCGCGTCGTCCCAGTAAGCGCCCCGCGGATACGGGAAGTGAGCGGCGCAAGCCAGGTATGCGTCCCGCGCTTCGGCGCTGCGCCCCGCAATGTCGAGCTCGCGCGCTAGCTGATACTGAAGCGCCTCCCCGAGCTCGCTGCCCGCGAGCGCGCGGTTTTCGGCCGTCAGGTAGGCGAGCACCGCGTCACGGCCGCCATGCTCGCGCAGGTAGGCGACGTGAGCGCGTAGCGCCCGAGCGGTTAGGCCGGAGCTGGGATGGCGACGAATGGCTGCAGCCAGCAGTCGCTGCCCCTCGGGCTCGTGCCCGGCAGCGAGCTCGAGCTCGGCTAACGCGAAATCTGCGCGCGCGCGTCGCTGGGCGTTCGGGCCTTGCGTGGCGAGCTCACGGTAGAGGGTGGCGGCACGTTCAGTGTTGCCGCCGCGCGCGTGGCTATCGGCAGCCCGGTAGCGCGCCTCTTCAGCGTCGCGCGATTTTGCGGCGGCCTCGGCAGCGCGTTCGTAGTGCTGGGCTGCGGCCAGGTGCTCGCCGCGCCGGCGCGCGCTTTCGGCCTGCGCCGTCTCGCGCACGTAGGCGGCTGGTCGCGCCGAGCCGCAGGCCAGCATGGCGAGGCACAGGGCCGTCCACCAGCGGCTCAAGTGGCCTGCTCTCGCGCTTCGAGTGCAGCCACCATGAGCTCGTAGGCCATCAGTTGTACGGCTTGCCCCAGGTTGATCGAGGGCTGATCCGCGGCCATCGGGATACGTACTTTGGCCGAGGCACACTCCAGATCCTGCTGCGCGAGCCCGGTCTTCTCGTTACCGAACAGGAACGCCAGGTTTTCGCCGCGCGCCGCGCGCTCTACCGCATCGCGCGCCGCGCGCCGGGCCGTCAGGATGCCCGAGACTCCGCGGCGCGCCGTCGTGGCGTAGCTGTAGTGGACGCCTTCGAGCGCGGCCGCGACGTTCGGTACGACCGGGGCACTTTGCAAGACGTCGAGCGACTTGACCGCCATCTTGATGGCCATGACGTGGCTAGGCTCCGCCATCTTGCCGGGCTTTACCAGGACGAGCTGCGTGAAACCCATGGTCTTCATGGCGCGCGCGGCGGCGCCCACGTTTTCCGGATAGTGCGGGCGGACCAGCACGAAACGCAGTAGCGGGTGGACGGGCAACTGAAGCATTGCGCGGTTAGTCGTCCCGCGGCCGCACTGCCCAGACGCAACGGAAGCCCAGCGTCGGCTCGCGCGCGCCGGGCGGCTTGCCGGCGCGCGCGGCGCCGCGCAGGAAGGGCGCCGCGCTGGCGAAGTGTCCGCCGCGCACGGCCCGTTCGCTGCTGGCGGGACGACCGTCGTCGCGCAGGAACGCGTCCGAAGTCCACTCGGCGGCGTTGCCCGCCAGATCGAGGATGCCCTCGGGTGTAGCGCCGCCGGGAAACGATCCGACGGGAGCGAGCTCGACGTAGCCGTCGCTGGCGTCGGTCGGGTCGACTCCGAGCCGACCATGATTGGCGAGCTTGCCGTGAAAGCTCCGCCCCCATGGGTAAGCGCGCCGCGCCGCGCCACGCGCCGCGCGCTCGAACTCGGCTTCGGTGGGCAGCCGGCCCGCGCGAAACGTGCAGTAGCGCCGCGCGTCGTCGAAGCTGACCAGCGTGACCGGCAGGCTGCCGCGCTGAAAGCGCTGCGCCCCGCCTTCGTAACCAGCGCGCGCGCAGCGGCCAGCCGCCACGCAGCGCGCGTATTCCGCGACGCTCACCTCGGTCCGCGACATCCAGAAACCGGGGACGTGCTGCCCGCGCCGGATCGGTACCTCGTTGGCGAAGGTGGTTTCGTCACAGTGATCACTGAGCGGTTCTCGCTTGCAGCGCACCAGCGCGGACAGCGCCTCCTCCTCCGTGGAGCCGAGATCCAGGGTTAGAGGCCTCAGATAAACGGCTCGACTGGACGGTGCGCTCAGCACCACGAGGTCCGTGCGACGCTGCCGATCACGGCGACTGCTCGGAGCGCCGCTGAGCGCTGCAACCACGGTCAGAGCCAAGAAGGCCGGCAGGCCGCTGGTCATGGCACGTCGTCGGGCGCCTCGCGGCTCGCCTCGGCGCTCGCGCTCGCGGGTGGAGCTGCGGAGGGTTGAGTCGCCGCGCGTGGGGCTGGGTCGGTCGAGGCTGAGGCGCGCGGGCTGCGCCGCGTGGAGCCCTGAGGGGTTGCGGTTTGCTCGCTATTCAGCAGCGGCGGCGCTTTCTCCGAGAGCCAGGCGACCGCCTCGTGGGCCGCGGCTTGCTCCGCGCTTTCGCCGGGGTCCGGCTCACGCAACATGTTCGAAAGCTGGAGCGCGGAGACGCCCAGCAGCGCTCCGATGGCGGCTCCACCCACCGCCGTGCGAAGCCCCTGATGCTCGGGGCGTACATGCCAGGGTGCACGCCGGTGGTGCTCATCGGGCAAGGTCGGCAGCATCTTGCGCGTCGGTACGGCCAGCGCCTCCGCCAGGTTCTCGCCGAGCTCCCGCGCGCTCGGGAAACGCTCGGCGGGCGGCTTGGCCAGCGCGCGCAGCAGGATGGCGTCAACGTGCTGATCCAGGCCGCACAGCTGCGCGATCCCTGGAGGCTGCTCGTGCGTGATGCGGGTGGCAACCGAGACCGCATCTTCGCCCGGAAACGCGCGCTTTTGGCTGAGCGCCTCGTACAGGGTTGCAGCGAGCGAAAACTGATCCGAAAGCGGCGAGAACGTGCCCTTGGCGATACACTCCGGGGCGCTGTAGGCGGGCGTTCCGAGCAAGCCGCCATCGCGGGTCAAGGTCGAGTCCGGGACGCGCGCGATGCCGAAATCTGCAATCTTGGCTCCAGTCGCAGTCAAAATGATGTTCTGTGGTTTGATGTCCCGGTGCAGCACGCCCGCTTGGTGAGCCGTCGTCAGCGCATCACCCAGCTCGCGTGCCAGCTTGGCGCCTGCTTCCGGCCCGAGCGGCCCCTGGCCGATGCGCTGCTCCAGCGTGAGCCCTTCGGCATACTCGAAGACCAGGTACAAGCCCAGCTCGGGATCCTCGCCCATGTCGTACAGGCCCACGATGTTGGGATGCGACACGCGCGCCGACGCGCGTGCCTCGTGGCGCATGCGATCGATCAGCGCATCGCGCTGCTCGGGAGGGATCACCAAGTCGTCACGCAGCACTTTGATGGCGACATCGCGACCCACCACCGGATCGTGCGCCAACAAGACTCGACCCATGGCGCCGCGCCCGAGCAAGCGCACGGGTTGGTAGCGACCGATCGAGCCGGCCACGAGAGCGCCATCGGCGTCCATACTTGGGGAGCCGAAGGTCTAACACGGGGCCGGGTTAGGGGTTGGGTGCCGCGGGCTTCTCGGGCGGCTTTTCGGCGGGGGGCTTTTTGGCGGGCGGAGGCGTGCCGTACTCGTCGCGCAGCTTCTTCAACAACCCGTCGCGGAAGACGCGCTCGTGGTACTCGGGCAGGCGCGGCAGGCTCACGAACAGCTTCACGGCGCCGTCGGCCTCGATCACCTCCAGGGTGCCGGTGACCGAGCTCGATTTGGGCTGACCGAGCGTGGTGTACTTGAAGATCAGGTAGGCCGCGTCCGGGTCTTTCTCGACCACTTCGTAACCCAGGTCGACCCGCACATAGCGCAGCGCGCCACTGTAGGTTTGTGCCTTGGAGTAGGCCGAGCTGCCGTCCACCTTGGCCTGGGCCGCGCCGGTCTCGGCGCCCAGCGCGAGCGCGGTCAGCAGGGTCCAGGCGAGTCTTGCCCAGCGTGGCGTCATGAGAGCCGCCTAACGCCGTCCGGGCCTTCGGGGCAACTTTTCTGCCCTCACTCGGGCAGGCTGCCCGCGAGCAGGGCGACCGGTCCCTCATTGAAGAGGAAGTCGATTTCCTCGCGCCCGTAGCGGTGCTGGATCAGCTCGAGGCTCTTGCTCAGGGTATCCAGGTCCTCGGCTCGGTGCAGGTCACTGCAGGCGGCCTGGTACAGCTCACGCTCGAGCAATTCCTCCGCCGCGCGCTGCGGGCGGCGCCCGTATTTGCCAGTAAGAGCCATACTGTCGAGCAGCGTCGCCACGCCTTGATCCACCAGGCGCTCGAGCGCCTCCGGCTGGTCCCAAAATTTCCGGTAGCGCTCCGGGTGAGCGATCACCGGCAGGATGCGGCGGCGGCGCAGGTCGAACAGCCGCTGCTCGATCACCGGCGGAAAATCGATCTCGTAGAACTCGAGCAGCGCAGCGCGGCCACCGGGGTAAGGCAGCGCTTCCCCGCTCAATAAACGGTTATAGACGAGCTCATCGAAGTAGTGCTCGCTCGAAAGCTCGACGTCTGGCACGCGTCGCCCCTCGAGCAGCGGTAGGAAGCGCTCGAAGGCTTCGCTCAGCCCGAGCTTCTCGTTGTCGAACATGCCCGGGCGCATGTGCGGCGTCGCCATGACCCGCTCGAAGCCCAACTGCCCCAGGCCCTCGAGCATGGCGATGCCGTCAGCGGCCGTCGGTGCACCGTCGTCGATGCCCGGCAGGAAGTGGCAGTGCAGATCGATCAAGGGTCTTTCTTACCACTTCGGCGATCGGTCCGCCCTGCGCCTCTCGCGATAGGACCACGGCTTTTGCGCCCGGCCTCGCCGGGTTCTTCGCGAGAGGAGATGCCTCTGTTCCGATCGCGATCTGTCCTGGGCAAGGTCGGGTGACCACCTGGCAGCTCACGCGGCCAAGGCCGCGCTCGCGTCGCTCGGGTCTAAATGGCCACCCGGCTCTCGGTCAGGATGCGCCGGCAGCCGTCGCTGATGCGCAAGTAGTCGGAGTCCTTCGCCTCGCCCAGCGCCGCGAGCGAGACCTCGAGCCCGTCGATGATCAGCTGGCGCACCCGGGGTCGTTCACCGCGCAAGCCGAGCTCGCCCAGGCGGGGATCATCGGTGGGCAGAGTGGAAATCGCGGCCAGCTCTTCGCAGAGGCGTTGTGCGCCGGAGCCCGCGACCAGGCAGCCGGTCTCATCGGCCAGCGCCAGCGCGGCGAGGCCCGAATCACGGCGAGCGGCGTCCAAGAGCCGGCACAATGAAACCAACGTGTCAGAAGAGCGACCGTGGCGGCGTTCGGTGCGAGGCGTGCGCTGCAGCATCCGCATAGCTTGGTAGACTCCGGGCAACGCGGACAAATTTCGGGGAGTTACGCGACCCTCGGCATGCTACGAGATGCGGCGCCAGGATGATGGAAGACCGCTACCAGCGACTCGCCGCGCAGCGCAAAGTGCTGGTCTGCGCGGGGGCTGGCGGCGTCGGTAAGACCACAGTGGCGGCGGCGCTGGCCCTGGGCGCCACCGGTCGCGGGCGGAGGGTGCTGTGTCTGACGATTGACCCGGCGCGGAGGCTCGCTGACAGCCTCGGCCTGTCGCTGGCCCCTGGCGTGGAGGTGGAGGTGACGCGCGAGCGGCTGGCTGCGGCGGGTGCGGCGGGGCTCGGCAGCTTGAGCGTGGCCATGTTGGATCCGAAGAGCACCTTCGACGACCTGGTGACCCGTCACGCGTCGTCGCCCGCGGTGGCCGAGCGCATCTTGCGGAACCAATTCTACCGGCACGTCTCGACCTCGCTGGCTGGGACCCAGAGCTACATGGCCATGGAGAAGGTGCTGAGCGTGCTCAAGTCGGCGCGCTACGACCTGATCGTGCTCGACACCCCACCGACGTCGGAGGCGCTCGACTTCCTGGATGCTCCGGAGCGGTTGGTCGAGACGCTCGATAGCCCGGCCATGCGCTGGCTGGTGCAGGCTTTGCAGCCATCCGGGGGCCTCAGCATGCGCCTGCTGGCTCGCGGCGTGGCCGCGCTACTTCGCACCATGGGCAGGTTGACCGGGCGCGGATTCCTGGAGGACATGGCCACCTTCGTGGGAGAGCTGAACGAGCTGTTCGGCGGTTTCAAAGAGCGCGCCAGCGAGGTGTCTCGCTCGTTTCGTGCTGCCGACTTCGGCTACCTGCTGGTCGCGGCCCCGACCGCGCCGGCGCTCGAGGAGGCGCGTTTCTTTGCCGAGCGGCTCAAGCGCCTGGGCATGCGGGCCGACGCGCTGGTCGTCAACCGCGTGCACCCCGAGTCGATCGTCGTTCCCCCGCGGGAGTCGCTCGCTGCGCTGCTCGCCGCGCGCGAGCTCAGCGTCCCGTCCGAAAAGATCCTCATCGCGCAAGCCGACGAAGCGGCGCGGGCCCGAACCGAAGCCCCCGAGCTTGCCAAAGCCCGTAAGCTTTTCGCCCCCGACGACCTCTGGCTCGTACCGGTCATGGCCGGCGATGTCCGCGGCCTCTCGGATCTCGCCAAAGTCAGCCGGGCGTTGATTGGCTAGCCGATATTGGGGCGCTCAGACTCAAGCTCGATCCAATGGGCTGCCGACCTGCAGCTTGAATCGCAGAAAGCTGCCGTTTCGTCGATCGGTCTTGCTGTTCGTTGCCGCGTCGCGCGACTCGCGCCGGCGATTGCGTCCTCGCAGGCTTTCGGGGCTTCGGAGTGGGCGGGGCTTTGGAGAGCTCAGCATTCATCAGATCGCGCCAGAGAGCAGTAGCAGCGGCCGCTTTCACGCGCCGATTTCCGCTCCTTCGCCTCTCCAGCAAGCCCCGCCCGCGCCCCAACCTTGACCCTAGACCCGTCGACCCCGGGGCCCCTTGTCCCCTTTGCGCGGCCTGTTCGGTTTGGGCGGCAGCACCTTCTTCGAGCGCTCTCGATAGTGCACCTGGATCGGCACACCCTCGAAGCCGAAGCTCTTGCGGATCTGATTGATCACGAAGCGCTGGTAGCTCGCCTTGATGCTTTTGGCGTGGCTGCACATGGCGACGAACGTCGGCGGCGAGCTCTCGGCCTGCGTCATGTAAAAGATGCGCGGCGCCTTGCCTCCCTCGGTCGGCGGTGGCTGGCGCTCGATCACGTCGCGAAAGAAGCGATTCAGCTCGGCCGTGGGCACGCGCCGCTGCCACTCGCGCGCGATGCGCGTGGCCTTGGTTATCAGCTCCGAAACACCTCGCCCGGTTTTTGCCGATAGCTCCAAGATCGGGGCGAAGCGCGCGAAGGTCAAAGTGTCTTCGGCCTGCTGGCGCGCCTTCTTTTGCTCCTCACGCGAGAGCAGGTCCATCTTGTTGAGACCGACGATGATGCCGCGGTTGCGATCCATGCACAGCCCGAGCAGCCGCGCGTCCTGCTCGGCTACGCCCTGGGTGGCGTCGCACAGCACGACGGCGATCTTGGCGCGCTCGACCGCCTTCAGCGCCTGCATCACGCTGAGCAGCTCCACCTTTTCCTCGACGCGCGCCTTGCGGCGGATGCCCGCGGTATCGACCAGCCACAGGTCCTTGCCGTCGTAGTTGATCTTGGCGTCGAGCGCGTCGCGCGTGGTGCCGGGGCGGGCATCGACCAGCGCGCGTTCCTCACCGCTCAGGCGATTGAACAGAGAGGACTTGCCAGCGTTGGGCCGCCCCACCAGCGCGACACGCGGTACGTCGTCATCCGGCTCGGTTTCCGCGACCGGAGCGGGTAAGTGCGCGGTTACTTTCAGGGCCAGCTCCGCGGTGCCTCGGCCGTGCAGCGCGGAGACGTTCACCAGCTCCGGAACACCCAGCGCGAACAGCTCGCTGGCCTCGAGCGCTCGCTCGGGGTTGTCGACCTTGTTGGCGACGTAGACCACCGGCTTGTTGCTTTGTCGCAGCAGCGCCACCGCTTCACGATCCGGCGTGGTTGGCGGCAGCGTGCCGTCGAGCACGCATACGATCACGTCGGCCTCGGCGATTGCCGCCTCGACGTGACGCGCGATACCTTGCTGCATCGGATCGCCGCTCGCGGGATCGAAGCCGCCGGTGTCGACCAGGGTCACCTCTCGCCCGGCCAGGTGCGCGGCGGCGTAGTGGCGGTCGCGTGTGATGCCGGGTGCGTCATCGACGATGGCCAGCGATTTTCCGGCCAGGCGATTGAACAGCGTGCTCTTACCGACGTTGGGCCGCCCGACCACCGCCACGATCGGCGTCATGACTTGCCCCCCGCGGGGCGCTCGTAGCCGAGCTCAGCCAGCATGCGCGGCGCGTCCTTCCAGCGTGGCGTCACGCGCACGAACAGCTCGAGCCGGGTCTTGCGCCCGAGCAGCCGAGCCAGGCGCTTCTCCGCAGCCAGGCGCAGCGCCTTGATCACGCTCCCCCCCGTGCCTACGATGATCTTGCGCTGCCCGATCTTCTCGACGTGGATGGTCGCGGCGATGCGCAGCTTGTCCGACCCCTCATCGAAGCTATCGATGCTGACCGCGACGGCATGGGGAATCTCCCCCTTCAAGCTGAGTAGCACCTGCTCGCGCACGTATTCTCGCGCGAAGAAGCTGGACGGCTTGTCGGTCAGCGTATCTTCCGGGTAGCCCGCTTCACCCTCGGGCAATAGGCCCGCGATCTCGTCCAGCAGCCGGTCGACGCCGTCGTTCTCGAGCGCCGAGAGCGGCACCAAGGTGCGGAACGGCACCGCGTCCAGGTAGCTCTGGAGCAGCGGTAAGAGCAGGCCCTTGTCCCGAACCAGATCCACCTTGTTGAGCGCCAGGATCGCCGGCACCTGACTGAGTCGAGTCATGCTCTCGAGTAGCTGCGCGTCCTCCGGTACCAGCTCGAGCAGGGGCGGCACCTTATCGCTGCGCTTGCTCTTGCGCTGCGCTTCGCGTGCTCCGGTCGTCGCGTCGGCCACGAATACGACCACGTCGGCGGTTTCGACTGCCGAAAGCGCTGACGAGTTCATGCGCGAGCCCAGCTCGGTTTTGGGCTTGTGAATGCCGGGCGTATCCAGGAAGGCGAGCTCTGCCCCTTCGCGCCGGACGATTCCCAAGAGTGCGTCGCGCGTCGTCTGTGGCAGGGGTGACACGATGGCCAGCCGCTCGCCCAGGATTTGATTGAGCAGCGTCGACTTGCCGACGTTCGAACGGCCGACGATGGCGATCGTTCCGGCGCGCATATCAGGCTGGTTTCATCACGGAAAGGAGACGCCTATTCCCAGATGTTGGGGGCTCGCGCAAGTTGCCGCCGTGCTTCCGCGAGGGTACGGCCGCGGCGTGCGCCGGATTTGGCTCAAAAGCCTGCTCCTCTGCCTCGGCAGCTTCAGCCTGCTTTGGGGCATCGGTGCGGGCGCGCTTTGGGATCCGCACGAGGTCACGGTCGCCGAGCTGGGGCGGCGCATCGCGCTCAATCTGCTCGGCGGCGGCGGCCTGTTCGTGCCCGACGCGGACAACAGCGTTCCGATCCGCGCCGACTTGGGACGCGGTGAGCTGCCGTTCACGTCGGCCGCGCTCGGCTTTCGGGTGTTCGGGCTCAGCGACTGGGCAGGACGACTACCGCTGACCTTGTGGGCGCTCGTGGGCGCGCTGGTACTCTACCTGGGCATGCGCAGGCTGTGGGATCGACGCGCCGCGATCTATGCGCTGCTGGCGCTGCTCACCATGCCGCTCTACTTCCTGCAAGCGCGCAGCCTGCTGGGTGACGCGGTCACGCTGGCCAGCTTCGCGATCGCTTGGACCGGGCTCTCGGTGGCCGCGTTGGCGCCGGAGCAGTCGGAGCGACAGCGTCTTGGCTTTGCGGCGCTCGGTGCGCTGGGGCTCTACGCCGGCTTCTGGTGTCGCGGGCCGATCGTGAGCGTTGCCGTGCCCGCGCTCGCCGTGGGTGCGTCGGCGCTATTGGTACGCCCGGTGCCCGGGCGTTTGGCGCGAGGCATCGCCTTGGGGATGACGCTGCTCGGAAGTGGGGCGCTGGCGGTCGGCTTGGCGGCGCTCGAGCAGCAGCGCGCGAGCGGGGACTACTCGGTTTGGGTGGGCAGCGCGGTGGCGGCGCCCGCTCAGCTGCCGCACTTCGCTGTTCCTCTCGCGGCCCTGATGCACGCCTGCTTTCCGTGGAGCGCGCTCGCGCCTCTGGCGCTGCTACTGCCCTGGCAAAGAGCCGAGCCAGCGGGCCAACGCTCTGCGCTGGCGGTCAGCGGGGCCGCGGTGCTCGGCCTGGGCGCGAGCCTGGCGGCGGCTGCCTGGCTCGCGCCCACGCTCGGCGTCTGCGTCGTGCCGGGCGCGGTGTGTCTGCCCGTGCTGATCGCGGCGGGACTCCGTGAGCTGGAACAAAGACCGCGGCACGCTGCGCTGCTCGGGTTCGTGTTCGCTGCGCTCGCACTGCTCGTGGGCTTCGACCTGCGCGTGTATCCCGACAAGACGCTGATCGGTTTCGGCCTGGAAGGCGCTGCGCTGCCCGAAGCGGTCACGACGTGGTCGGTGAGACTTTGGACCGCAAGCGGGGTGGGGCTCGCGTTCGCTGCGCTGCTCTGCCTGTACGAGGATCAGGAGCAGCTCGACTCGTCGCGGCGTTTCGAGCTCGCCGAGTACGATCGCGTGCTGAAGTCGTTGCAGGAGGTGTGGGACGGCAACTTGGTGTTTGCGCTGCTGCTCATCGAGGCCGCGCTGATCGGGTTCCTGTTGCTCTCGGCAATCAGCGAGCGCCTCGTGGTCCTGCCGCAGCTCGATGGTTTTGGTTCATTTTGGCGCACGGCGGTAGCGGTCGCGGCCGTGGTCGTGCCGCTGCTGGTGCTGCTCCCCCTCTTGACCATGTTGCTGCGCGACATCGGCCGCGCTTTTTTCCGAGGCTCCTGGCTCGGTCCCTGGCAAGCGCTGCGGCCGACGCGCGCGCAGGGTTTGTTGGCGGCCGGCGTCACGATCGGTGCGATCGCCAGCCTGGGCTTTTACCCCGCGGTTTCACGCCAAGTGGCTCCCAAACAGGTGTTCGAACGCTACCGCGAGCTGCGGCAGCCGGACGAGCCGTTGGGCCTGCTCGGGCAGCACAGCGAGGCGGCGCGTTACCAGGGAGGCAATAGCTCCGTGCACCTCGCGGACGGGGCTCAGGCACTTGCCTTTTTGAGCGAAGCCGAGAGCTCGGGCAAGCGTCGCTTTCTGCTGCTCCGCAAAACGGATCTAGCGCCGCTCAACGCCGCGTTTCGCGAGCGACAGCTCGGCAACCTACCAATTCTCGATGGCCGTTCGAGCGAGGTGCTGCTCGCGTCGAATCGACGCTTGAGGCGTGAGCGTGACGAGAGCCCACTTGCCCAGCTCGTGCTCGACGCGGCTCCGCCGCCGCAACATCGAGTGCGCGCGGTGCTGGGTCAGCATCAGCTCGAGGTGCTCGGCTACAGCGTCGCTTCGCCTTCGGGTCAGCTCGAAACCAGCTTGCAACCTGCGACGCGTTACCGCTTCATCATTTACTTCCGGGTGCTGTCGCGCATCAGCGGCGATTGGCAAGTGTTCCTGCACCTCGACGGATTGCAGCGCCGCTTCAACGCTGATCACGAACCCGCAGAAGGCAAGTATCCGCTCGAGCTCTGGCGCGAAGGCGACGTGATCGCCGATGCGACCGAAGTCTTGCTCGAGCCCAGCTTCTCGCCCGGCGCGTATCGCGTCTACTTCGGACTCTACAGCGGCGAGCGCCGAATCGCCGTGACCGACGGACCCGAGGAGGACGACCGGATCGCAGCCGGAACGCTTCAAATCAGGTGAGCTGAGCGCTCGACGCGGCACTAGCCCTGGAATAGGCTTCGGTTTTTCGGCGTGACAGCCACGGCGTGCGGCGCTAGAGCCGTACCGTGAGCGACGAGCAGCCCAAGCCGTCGGAGCGGTCGCCGGTGTCGGATCGCCGGAGCTCGGACCGAATCGAGGTCACGTGGTCGGTGGACTGCGAGTCGAAGGACACCTTCCTCTACGCCAACATCACCAACATCTCGGAGTTCGGCATCTTCGTGCGCACGCAAGAGCCGCTCGAGGTGGGCACACGGCTGATCCTGCGCTTTGCCCCACCCGGCTCGGACGAGCCGTTCGTGCTGAGCGGCCAGGTGCAGTGGGTCAACGCGATGCGCATGCTCTCTGACAATCCCAACCCGGGCATGGGCATTCGTTTCGTGGATCTCACGAGCGATGCTCGCGAGCGGCTGATCGATACCGTTCGCACGATCGCGTACGTACGCGACAACGTGAACTGAGCGGGGCCGGGCCCCGCGCTACGAGACAGCCAAAAAACTCCTGCGAAGCGCTTTTCGCGTTGGAAAACCCGCTGAGTTTTGACCAAAGCGTGACGACAGCCCTGGTTCGGGCTGCTAGAGTGCCGCTCGCATGTTGCCCCGCTTCGCCGCAGACTACCGCACCCTGCTTTGGACCATGGTCCTGACGCCGGGCCTGGTGGCGCTGCAGTTCGCTCGCCCGGACCTGGTCCCCTACCTGTCCTGGGTCAGCTGTTACCTCGCGCTCTCGTGCGGCGTGATCGCGCACAATCACAACCACTGCCCGACCTTCAAGGACAAACGCGCCAATCAGCTGTTCGGCAACTGGATCAGTGTCTTCTACGGCTACCCCACGTTCGCTTGGATCCCGACGCACAACTTGAACCATCACAAGCTGGTCAATCGCGCCGGGGACGCCACGATCACTTGGCGTTACACGAATCGGCACAACGTGCTGGTTGCCGCGACCTACTTCTTCGTTTCGAGCTACTTCCAGAGCGATCCGATTCGGGCCTTCATCCGCAAGGCCAAGCTGAACAACCCGTCGCTCTATCAGCGCATCATTCGCCAGTACCTGTTCTGGGCCGGCTCACACGTCGCGGCGTGCGCGCTGGCCATCTGGCTGCATGGCGTGGCGACCGGTCTCTTCGTGTACGCGCTCACCATGTTCGTGCCCGCCCTCTTCGCGCTGTGGACGATCATGCTGTTCAACTACGAGCAGCACGTGCACACCGATCCCTGGTCGGAGCACAACCACTCGCGTAGCTTCACCAGCAAGTGGCTCAACTTCATGTTGTTCAACAACGGCCTGCACGCCGCGCACCACGAGCATCCGGGCTTGCACTGGAGCAAGCTGCCACAGGCGCATGCGGAGCTCGCCCCCAAGATCGATCCGCAGCTGTTGCCCCGCAGCATGTGGTTTTACTTCTTTCGGCAGTACTTCCTGGCCATGTTCTTCCCCAGTTTGGGTAGCAAGCAAGTGGGCCGAGCCGGCTTCGATCCGCCTGATGGCCAGAGCGTGGATCTCACGGCGGACGACGTGGACCAAGCCGAAGCCGGCACCAACGCTACTATGTTTGGTGTTTGACACCTCGGCGGCCCTCGCGTCCTGCGTACTTCGCGAGCTCGACCACGGGTTTTGCGCCCGTCTCTCTCCGCTGATTTTTCGGATTCGTTCTGGCTACTTCAAACCGACCCACCCCTCAGTTTCCCGCTCGACAAGCCCGTACCTACCAAGCTCATCGACGCCATCGCCAAGTTCCGCGCCATAGAGGCGCTGGGCCGCGTCAAGACCGGAAAGCGGCACGTCAAAGCCTTGGAATTTGAGGTTCCCCGTTGTACTGCGGAACATCGATAAACGTAATACACCGGCGTGACTTCGGTATCTACCGCCTGGGGCGGCGCAAGCTGAGTCTTCTTCCGCGTGTTCGATAGCTACTGATTTGGCGTCCCAACAACCCTGCTCACTGAGCGGACTCGGCGGTGTTCGGCTTTGCCTGGGGCTTGGCGGCTTTGGCAGGCGCCGGCTTGGCTTCGGCTGGAGCGGCTGCTGCTGGGGGAGCGGCTTTGGCTTTGCGGGCGGCGGCGACTTGTTGTTCGCGCGTGTTCAGATCATCGAGCGCGGTTTCGGCGCGCGAGCGGTACTCGGCGACCTCGAGTAGCGCCTCGAGATTTTGCCGCGCTCGCGACAGCTCGCCGAGCGCTCGGTAGCAGTCGCCGGCTTGCCAGGCCGCCTCGCTGCCCGAGGGCGTATCGCGGTAGCGCGAGTGCACCTCCTCATAGCGGGGGGCTGCCGCCGGACAGCCGCCCTGCCGGCGTAGCGCCTCGACCGCCTGCAGCGCGGCCACCGCTGCGTCTGCGCCGCCGTGCGCGGCAATTTCCTCGAAACGACGCTGCGCTTCCACGTAGCGGCCGCCCTGAAAGGCGGCGCTGGCGGCGTCGAGCGAATCGGCCGGCGTCGTCGCGGCAGCCGGCCCTTCGGCTTGCGGCGCTGCCTCTTTCTGCGGCTCTGCCGCTGCCGGGGCTGCCGCGGCCGGCGCCTCCTCCGCATCTCGCTTTTCGTCACTGCGCTCGCGGCTTGCGGCAGCATCGCCCTTGGCGTTGGCCGCTTTCGGCGCCGCCGTCGCCGCGGGGGTCGCACGCCGTTCTGGCGCGGGCAGGATGGCGACGTGCTCCTCCGCCTCGGGCGTGCCGCGCTCCGTGACGAGCACGCTGTCACGCGCGCCGGGCTGACCGCGCAAGAAGAACAAGCTCGAGCCGATCATCAGCAAGAGCAGTGCCGCCATCGCAAGCTGTGGCCGCATGGCGTACACGGCCAGAATGGATACGCCGCGTCCCAGTTTCTTGCGTAGCGGTAAACGCGCATTCGCTTGGCGTTCCGCTTCCAAGATCCCAAGCTCCAGCCCCTCCGGTGGGTCTACTAGAGGCAGAGTGCCTACCTCCCGCGTGGCTCGCAGTCCGGCGCTCACCGCCTTGCAGCGCGCACAGTGCTCGATATGCCTGCGCGCCGCAGCATCGGTCAGCTCATCGAGCTCGCCGTACAGCAGGTCGAGCACGATGCGGTCGAACTTCTCGCAGTCCATGACGGTCCCTGCTCAGAACGCGGGCAAACCTCCCGGATTTGGCGGTAATTTCGAGGTTTTTTTCACGAGCTCAGCGCAGCGCACGGGCGTACTCCTCGAACTCCGAAAGGGCTTGCTTCAGACGATCCAGCGCGTAACGCATGCGGCTCTTCACCGTGTTCTCGGACGCACCCGTGATGTCTGCGATGTCCTTGAAGGGCAAGTCTGCGATCTCGCGCAGCAGGAACACCTCGCGCTGCTCGTCTGGCAGCGCTTCGACCGCCTTCAAGATCGAAGCCTGCACCTGCGACGATACGGCCGACCGTTCGGCGCTCGCCGACGGATGCTCTGTCGCCACCGAATCGCCGAGCGTCCGACCTTCTCCGTCAGCCGCCACGGGCTGATCGAGCGAGGGGTGTCGCCGGTGCTGCAGGCGCCTCAGCTGATCGATGCACAGGTTGCGCGCGATGGCATACAGCCAGGTCGAAAAACGCGCTTCGTGTTTGAACTCCTGTGCGTTCTGAACGAGGCGCATGAACACCTCTTGTGTGACGTCTTCGCACAGAGCGGGGGCGTGGAGTTGGCGCAGCACGAAATTGAAAACAGGTTTGTTGTAGCGCTTCACCAACGTGGCGAACGCTTCGCGATCGCCACGTTGGTAACGCACCATCAGCACCTCGTCTGAGGCATCTCCGCGAACGGCCGCCATGCCCGCTGCCGACTCTTTCAGGCGAACGGAAGATGCCGGGCTCGAGGGGGCGGAGCAGGGTGCTCCGCGCCACTAGTTGAGACGCACGAGCCCAGGGATCGATCTTCCGTTAGCCTACCCGCCACGGTAACTCCCGCCGAAGGCGTGGGGCAAGGCATGGGAAGCCTGCCACGGTACGTCAAACGCTATCAAACCCTTGATGATTCTTCGCAGGGGGCTGTGGCCCCCAATGCTAAAATGCGGCTTGGCGAGCGCCCCCGGTCAGTGGAAGATGCGCCCCTGGAGGAAGTCCGGCTTCGCTTCTGAGCGCCAGGAGCGCTCAGGCATTGCACGCGCTGCCGGATCGACCACCACGAGGGAAACCGATGCGACTCATGAATAGCTTCCGTCTTGCAGCGTTCGCAGCCGTTACCATTTTTTCGTCCGCCGTTTACGCGCAAGCGCCGGCGGCGCCGGCCAAGCCGGCGGATGCTGCCGCCGCCAAGCCCGCAGCGGATCCCAAAGCCGCGCCTGCGAAGCCTGCTGCAGGTGACAAGGCCGCGGGGGAAAAGAAGGATGCGGCAGTCACTGCTCCTGCCGCCGCCGCTGCCCCGGCGACACCGCCGACACCGGCAACGCCGGCGGCAGCTCCCCCCCCAGCGGCTCCAGGCGCCGCGCCCAAGGCTCCAGCGGCGGGTGGCGAGGCCGCAGCGTCGGGCTCGCTCGATGGCGCAACCTACGTCGTGCGCTTGCGCGACCTGGAGCAGCGCATCGACGAGCTCAAGGAGCAGATCCGGCGTAGTCATACCCGCCTGAGCCTCCTCTCCGACACGATCCTGTCCGGTGGTGTCGGCGGCGCCCGCGCCGAAATCACCTTCAAGAACGACCTTTCCAGCGCCTTCCGCGTGACCGGCGCGACCTTCGTGCTGGATGGCGCGGTGCAGTACAACAAGACCGACGAGTCGGAGAACAGCGCGCTCGCCGCCCAGAAGGAAATCCCGGTATTTAGTGGCTCGATTCCGCCTGGAGATCACACCCTGCAGATCGTGCTGCGGCTGCGCGGCCATGGCTATGGCGTGTTCTCCTACCTGCGCGGCTACAAGTTCCAGGTTCCCTCGAGCCACACCTTCACCATCACCGAAGGCAAGACGCTCAAGCTCGACGTGATCGCTTGGGAAAAGGGTGATGTGACCACCGCGCTCGAGCAGCGGCCCTCGATCCGCTACGTCGAAAACCTACGCGCTGGTGTGACGGGCGAAGGCGCGCCCGCCGGCAAGCCGGCGGCGGCGCCGGGCAAGACTGAAGCGGGCGGAAGCATCTCGGTCGGCGCAGGAGCGAAGTGATGACGCCGCTTCGGGTGCCGAGAGCAGCCTGGGCGGTTTTCGGGATCACGCTCTCACTCTCGTTTTCGCACTCGCGCTCGGCCTTCGCGCTGAGCGCGAGTGAGGCGCAGGGCAGGGCAACGCTCGCGGTGCAGGGCGTCGAGTCCAGCATGACCAGCACGCCGCCGGAGTCGAAGCTCGCGGTCAAGCCGCCGACCCCCGCCGAGCGCGTGGCGGCCGGCGACATGCTGCTGCGCAACAAGGATTACGACCGGGCCATCGAAGCACTGAGTAAGGTGCTGGAGCTGTATCGCCAGGGCAAGGCGCCGGAGGCCGCGTTCGCCGATGCCTCGCTCCTGATCGGCGAGGGCTACATGGCGACCAAGCAGTATTTGTCGGCGCGCCGCCATTTTCGCGAGATCCTGGATAACGGCGCGCGCAGTCCTTATGACGGTTTCGTCGGCAAGGCGCTGAGCCGGCTCGTGGACATCGCGCTGCGCACCGACGATCTGCCGGGGCTCGATTATGTGTTCGAACGCTTGGCGCGTCTGCCGGCCACCGATCGAAGCGGCTCACTGGCGTACGCGCGCGCCAAGGCGCTCTACGCCAAGAAGGACTACGCCGCGTCGAAGAATGCGGTGAACGCGGTACCGGCCGGCTCGCCTTACACGCCGCAGGCCCAGTACCTGCTCGGCGTCGTCTTGCTCAAGGAAGCGCTCGCCGCGACTCCAGCGGTGCCGCCGGCCGCAGCCGCTGCGGCAGCGGGCGCCACACCCGCTGCCCCCGCCCCCGCCGTAGCTCCGCCTGATGCCCGCTTCGTGCAAGCCATCGAGCAATTCCGCAAGGTCACGCGTATCCCCGCGACCAAGCCGGAGCAGGAGCACGTGGTGGATCTGGCGTGGATGGCGATTGGCCGCCTCTTTTACGAGACCAACAACTACCTGGACGCCGTGGAAGCGTACAGCCACGTCGGTCGCAATTCGCCGGAGTTCTCGACCACGCTCTACGAGCTGGCCTGGGTCTTCGTGCGGCTAGGCGATTATTCGCGCGCCCAGCGCGCGCTCGAAGTGCTCACCATCACCGATCCGAACAACCTGGAGCTGGCGGACGGCTCGCTGCTGCGCGCCGACCTGATGCTGCGCTCGGGCGACTTCCAGAACGCCCTCAACCTCTACCGCAACGTGCGCGAGCATTTCGACCCGATTCGTAAGAGCGTCGACGACTTCCTGGCGTCCACCAGCGATCCGGCTGTCTATTACGACAAACTCACCGCGGATGAAGCCACCATGGCTACCGAGACCAAGCTGCCGAAGGTGGTCTTGGAGTGGGCACGCGAGCAGGCCGAGGACCAGCACGTGTTCGGCATGATCGACGACGTGACCCGCTCGCGGGACCTAGTGAAGCGCTCGCGGAAGCTGGCTGTCAAGTTGAACGCGGTGCTCTCGGTGCCTACGCGCATCAAAGCGTTTCCCGAGCTGCGCAGCGGCCTGCAGTACTCGATGTCGCTGATGAACAAGCTGGCCAAGGCCCGGCTGTTGCTGGCGGAAGGTATGGACGATGTGGCCGATCGTGGCGCTGGCGAGCTGGGGCGGATCCGCAGCGAGCGGCGCGCGCTCATGAAGCGGCTCGGCTGGTTGCCGGTCACCGACGGCGACTTCCTGCGTCGCGACGACGTGGGCGACAAACAGTGGAACAAGGCGTCGCAGGTGCTGCAGAGCATGACCGTGGAGGCCGATAAATTGGCCGCCATCGTCAACGGCTTGAAGCGCGTGCTGAAGGACGCGGATCAGTACGGCGTCACCGCTGATGCGACCAGCCGTCAGCGCTTCAAGCTCGAGATCGAGGCAAACGAGCGCGACCTACAGACCTATAGCAAGCGCATCGAAGAGTACCGCGACGCCATCGAAAACGGTCGCGCCCAGATCGGCTTCGGTGACCAGCGTTACGTCGACGACGACGACGTGCGCCGCAAGTTCCGTGAGCTCTTCACGCGCGAGGTGGCGCTCGTCGCCTCCGGGCAAGACTCCGGCGATGCCGGCAGCTACGCCAAGGGCATCCAGTCCTTGCTCGGTCGCATCGACATCGACGAGCAGCGCCTGGAAGCGACGCGCTCCAAGCTCGAGCGTCAGGCGCTGGAGCAGGCTCAGGTGTTGCGTCAAAAGATCGCGGCCGAGGTCTCATCGCTCGAGACCTATGCGATGAACCTCGACTCCCTCGACCAGCAGGCCCGGCTACTGGTCGGTGAGATCGCCATGAAGAACTTCGCCCTGGTGCGCGACCGCGTGAAAAACATCGTGCTCCGCGCCGACGTGGGCATCGTGCAGCAGGCTTGGGAAGTGCGTGAAGAGCAGCGCGTCCGGGTGCGTAACCTGCAACGTGAGCGCGCTCGTGAAGAGCAGAACTTGAACGACGAGCTCAGGGAAGTGCTCGACGACTCGGAGGATTCGCAATGAGAACGGCGCGCCAGGCAGTTTTGCCGAGCTGGCTGCTGTTGCTCGCTGGCATCGCGCTGCCGCTCTCGGCCGCCGGTCAGGCGGGCGACGCGGCCAAACCCGCCGCTTTCGCCAAGCCGGCGGCTGCGACCGGTGCCGCGCCTGCGCCGGCTGCTCCCGCCGCCGCTACCCCCACGCCGGCGGCTGCTCCGGCCGCTGCTGCGGCAGCGACGCCGGCTGGACCCAGCGCGACGCCACCCAGGGTCAAGAAAGGCGCGCCGCCCTCGCCACCGCCAACTCCCGCGCAGCTCCGGGTCTTCGCCATGTTGCAGCAGGAGGCCGCCGAGTACGAGAAGGGCACCAAGGATTTCCGGCGCAACATGACGATGATCGTGCGCCACCACTACGAGCAGCGCCGAAAGCGCGTGCTCTCGGCGCTCGATCGCGAGCTGGCAGTTGAGAAGCGCGGGCTGGACGAGTCACGCGACGAGGCGATCGCCCGGCTCGAAGAGTTCGTGGCGCGCTACTCGGGCTCGAATGCGGATCCGCGCGCCACGCCGGATGCCATGTTTCGCCTGGGCGCCCTCTATGAGGAGAGGGCACGCGCCAAAACCGACTCGGACTTGTCGACCGGCCTGGAACCAGCCATCGGCATGTATCGGCGCATCATCCGCGAGTTCCCGCAGTACGAGGAGCTGGCGGCGGTGCATTACTACCTGGGTCACTCCTTTACTGATGCGGGCCGCATCGAGGAAGGCCAGCAGGCCTGGCGCACCCTGGCGTGCGCGTCGCGTTACTCGGTGCAGGATGACCCCAAGGACGCCGGCAAGATCCTGCTGCAGCCCATGCCGCAGGACCACGACGATAAGTTCTGGAACGAGTGGTACAACAAGAACCCCGTCCCGCTCGATCAGGCCAAGGGCAAGCGCGTCGCGCTCAAGCGCGGCGTAAGCCAGCTGGTCGACACCGAGGAGCTGACGTTCGCCGACCCCTACGACGGCTGTAAGCCCCTGCCTCAAAAGCTCGAGCCGGGCGAAGACCCGCGCTACCTTGCGGAAATCTGGTGGCAGCTCGGTAACTTCCACTTCGATCAAATCGATCCGCGCGGCGGCCCCTACAACTTGAACCGCGCGGTCGTCGCCTACCAGAGCTCCATGCAGTACACCAAGCCGCCGATCTACGGCGTCTCGCTGTACAAGCTGGCCTGGACCTTCTTCAAGCAGCAGCGCTATCACATCGCGGTCGACAACTTCGTCAAGCTGCTGGGCTACGCAGACGAGCAAGAGGCGAAGACTGGCGATCCGGGCGCCGACTTCCGCCAGGAAGCCTACACGTACATCGCCGGCTCACTCACCTACGTGGACTTCGACGGCCCACCGCCCGAGCATCCCTACATCCCGCGCAGCGACGTGCTCGACACCGAGCAGGATCCGCTGATCGCCGAGCAGAAGATGGCCATTGCCATCACTCGCGTTCAGGATCCGATCCTGATTCCGCAGGACAAGAAGTGGACGGTGGAGATCTACAAGGCGCTGGCGCAGGAGTTCATCGAGATCACGCAGAACAGGAACGCGGTCGCCACCCTCGAGCTCACGCTCAAGAAGTTCCCGATGGATCGCGACGCGCCGGTGATGCAGAACAAGGTTGCAGAGCTCTACGACCAGCTGTCACGCCTGGCGCCCGATGGTTCCGCCGCGCGCGCCGAATACGGCAGCAAAGCGCTCGAGGCCCGCACCAAGCTGGCTTCTTATGTAGGTACCACGCCCTGGGTCGACGCGAACCGCGACGACCCAGAAGCCCTGAGCACCGCCGAACAACTGGTCAAGGGCGGCCTGAAGCGCGCGGCTGCGGACCACACGAACTTCGCGCGCGCCTACAAGGACAAGGCGCTCGAGCTGAACGATCCGGGTGAGCAACGCGCGCTGGTCGAAAAGGCCATCGCCGAGTACCGCCTGGCCGAGACGGGCTGGAACGCCTACCTGGAGCAGGATCCGCAGGCCATGGACGCCTACGAAACCCGGTTCTGGCTGGCGGACTCGCGCTTCTGGGTCGTGGTGTTGCAGGCGGGCATCAATCGCACGCCGCAGCCGGCGGAGGTCAAGGCCGCGCGCGACTCGGCGGCCACGGTGCGTGACTCGAACGAGGACGACAAGTACCTGCAGCCCGCGGCCTACTACGTAGTGACGATCGCGGAGAAAGTGCTCGAGGATCAATACCGCGTTCACCAGGAGACCAGCGGCCAGCAAGGCATCGAGAAGCGCGACGAGCTGAAATTCACCGGTGAGGGTGACGCGCGCAAGCCGGTCAAGGATCCGATCCCGCAGCAAGTGCTCGACGCCGTCAAGGCGCGCGACGAGTACAACGACCGCATTGCGATCGATCGTGACCCGCAGAAAAATGGTCTGCTCTACGCGTTCCAGTCGGCGGATCTGTTCTTCGTGTACGGCGATTTCGACAGCGCCAAGAAGCGTTTCAAGCCGCTCTACGAACAGTACTGCGGCGTCAACGAGTGGGGCTACAAGTCCTGGGAGAAGCTCATCAGCATGAGCAACTTCGAGGGCAACGCTGCCGAGAGCCGCAAGCTCGCGGAGGGCAAGAGCTGCGCCTACGACGCCGAAACCCAGAAGGCGGAAGAAGGTATCCGCAAGCCGGTCAAGCAGGGCGTGGCCTACCTCGACGCGCGTAAACTGTACGACGAGGCGGAGAAGATGCCGGATGGCCCGGAGCGCCACAAAAAGTGGCGCGAAGCCGCGGCCGCCTACAAGGTCGCGCTCGACTCGGCGCCGGATCGCGACGAGGCGCCGGAAGCGGCGATGAACGGCGCTTTCGCCTACAAGCAGGTCGGCGAATACGACAAGGCCATCGAGATGTACGAGCTATTCATCTCGCGTTACGGCAACGAGAAGACGCTGTCCGGCCTCAAGAACGGCGACGCCAAGGCCAAGCCGCCCGTCCCGGCCAATCCCAAGAAGTACGAAGAGCGGGTCAAGTACCTACAAGGCGCCTACGACGCCCTGGCGGGCGCCTACGTGCTGTTCTTCAACTACCCGCGCGCGGCCGAGACCTACGACAAGATCAGCACCAACCAGCATTTTGCGGAGAAGAGTCGGCGCGAGTCGGCGCGCCAGGGCCTTTCGCTGTACGGCAGCCTCGGTGATCGCGGGGGCATGACCCGCGCGCGCGAGCGCTTCCAGCAGCTCGGTGCGTCCCCCAAAGAGATCGCCGAAGCCGACTTCATCGTGGCGAGCGCAGAGCTGAAACGTTGGGATCAGTACAGCCCCGACGAGGGTGCCAACGGCGCAGCGCGTCGCAGCGCTCAGCGCGCGATGGAAGATTACTACACCGTCAACAAGAACAAGGAAGCCGCGGCGCAGTACGTGGTGCAGGCGGCTTACTGGGCGGCCAAGACGCGCAAGGCGGTCCTGGCCGGTGACACCAACAAGTGGTGGAACACCACCATCGACGCCTTCGAGAAATGGAAGCGGGTCGCTCCCGCCGAGGGAGGCAAGAACAGCGCGCTCGGCTCGAAGGAAGCCAACATGGCTGCCGAGGCCGACTTCACGATGCGCGACGAGGAGATCAGCCGCGCGTTCGATTACGAATCCGGCCACCATCGCTACAAGGGCACGATGGTGGAGGTGATCAACCAGTACCAAAAGGACGCGGTCGAAGCCAAGAGGTGGTTCGACAAACTGCAGCACATCGTCGACGCCTACGTGTCGCCGGAGTGGACCACGGCGTCGATCGCGCGCCAGGGCTCGCTCTACGATTCCATGCGTACGGGTCTCTACAACACGCGCGCCCCCGAGCTGAAGATCTTCGACGCCAAGACCGAGGCCATCATCAAGCGTGCCGAGAACAGCGACAATCCGGACTTGCAGGAAAAGGCGGACGCGGCGCGCGTCGGCGCGCAGAAAGCGTGGAAGGACAAGCGCGAGCAAGAGCTGAACAGCGCTGACTCGATCGCGGTCGAGCGCTACGCCAACGCGGTGGTGCTGGCCAAGCGCTACAACGTCGCCAATCCTCAGGTGATTCGCGCGATCCGCCGTCTGGCCTTCCTGACCGACGTGGTTGGTGAGGCCAAGATGAAGCAGTACACGCTAGGCGTGAAGGAGCTCAACTACACCGAAGGTATGTTCCCGCGCATGCGCCCCGGCATCTCGTCGGCGCCTCCCGGTAGCGGGACGCCTGCGCCGCTCCCCGCGTTCGTGCAATGAAGGAGCCGGTCATGATCGCGTGCTTTAGAAGTTTCGGTTTCGTTTCCCTGGCTCCGCTTCTGCTCTCGATGGCGTGCGGTGGTGAGTCCGCACAAGGCGCGGGGCCCAAGACGCCGGCGCAAGAGCAGGCCGCCATCAACCCGGGGACGGGTGTGGCGGCGACGCCCGGCGGTCAGCAATTCGCGGTGAGCGATGCGCCGACCAGTGGTGAGGCGGCGCAGCGCCCGGCCATGAACGCCAGCGCGCTCACCGCCTACAACGCCGGCATGCAGGCCTTCAAGGCCGGTGATCTGCAGGGCGCGAAAAATCAGTTCGTCGCCGCGACCCAGGCTGATCCCAAGGCCTTTCAGGCTTACTACTCGCTGGGCGTGGTGCGCGAGCGCGTCAACGAGACCTCCGGCGCGCTTCAGGCTTACCGCCAGGCCACGACCATCGTGTCCGACTACGAGCCGGCCATCGTGGCTTACTCGGTGCTCTTGGCGCGCACCGGCAAACCGGACGAGGCCAACGACTTTCTGAACGCGCGGCAGGCGCAGATGCCCAAGAGCGCGGCCGTCACTGCCGCCATGGCCGAGGTCAAGTCGATCCAGGGCGACTCCGGCGCTGCGCAGCGGCTGGCGCAGGAAGCGCTCAAGAAGAATCCCGATTACCGCCCCGCCATGATCACGCTGGCTCGCGACCACTACCGCTCGCGCCGGCTGGACCTCGCCCTGTACGCGCTCAAGGGCATCCTCGACGGCTACGGCGACGAGAACCCGCCGCGTGACAAGAACAACGCTGAAGCGCGTCTGCTACGCGGCCTGATCTTCAAGGAGCAGGGCCTGAAGGCGGCCGCGATCCCCGAGCTGCAAAAGGCCATCGAGCTCCGCCCCGATATGGTCGAGCCGCGCGTGCACCTCGCCAACTACTTGCTCGAGTCGGGCAACGCGACCGAGGCCGCGGGTATGCTGGAGACGGCGCTGCGTTACGATTCGCTCAACGTTTTGGCGCGCCTCAACCTCGGCGACGCCTACCGACTGCTCGGCAAGACGGCGGAAGCTCAACGGGAGCTCGATTGGGTCGTCAAGATCGACCCGAGCGTCGCACAGGCGCACTACAACCTGGGCCTACTCTATCTGTTTTCGGCCAGCGTCCCCGGCATGACGCCCGCGCAGGCCGCTGACAGGGCGATCAGCGAGCTGGAACAGTACAAGAAGCTCAAGCCGCGCAGCGCCGGGGGCGCGCCCGACGACACCGATGAGCTCATCACGCGCGCCAAGACGCAGAAGGCGCTCGCCGAATCGAACGCCGCTGCTCCGCCACCGGCTGCTCCGGCAGCCGCGCCCGCTGCTGCTCCGGCGGCCGCGCCCGCCGCCGCTCCCAAGAAGTAACGAGGTCATCCATGTCGCTCTCGCCTCTCGCCTCTCGCCTCTCGCCCCTCCTGCTCGGCGCGGTCTTGCTGCTCTTACCGGGCGTCGCCTCGGCGCAGAAGAAGCCCCGCGTCGTCACCATCAGCGAGGTCACGATCGTCGGCCGCGTGCAGAAGCCAATCGCCGCGGTCGATGTGAGCCGCATCCAGCCCAAGCTCACGCTGGCAGAGCTGCGGCAGCCGTTTCTCGATCGCATCGAGAAGGCCGTTTATCACGACCCGTTCTGAGGTCGTGTGCTAGCAGGCGTTCTGTCTGCGCTGTGTCTCTGGTTCTCGTGGCGCGCGTACCGACGTTGCCGCACGATCCACGACGGCCTGGTCGTAAGCGAGGATGATCCGCTGGAGCTTCGCCTCGCCGAACGCGCCTGGAACCTGGAGCTCAATCTGTCACTTCGCACCGTCAAGGCCCTCGGTCGCGCGGCGCTCTTTGGAGGTACGGGGCTGGCGGTTTGGGCGGCGGCGAGCGGCGTGCTCTCGACGCACCCCGCTGCGCTCTTTCGGGCCTTCGGCCTCGGCCTGGTGGGGTGGGGTGGGTGTCGCGAGCTGCATCGTCGGATCGGCTTGCTGGCCGAATCTTGGCGTGAGAAGAAGAACCGGGAGCTGAAACGACAAGGAGTGGACCCGACTTCGGGGACTCGGTAGCCTTGTGGAACTTTGGCGGAGGCCGGGTGTCGGCGTTGCTTAGAGCGAACGTGGGCCCGGTGCGTAAGCAGAGAAAGTCCGGCTTCTTGGCGGACGAGAGATGACAGAGGACGTATAGATGACCCAGCAGCCCCACCAACAGCCCGGAGTCTCACAGCGCCCTGGTCAGATGACCGCAGTGATGCGGGCGGTGGCCGCCAACGCCGGTCCCAAGGTCTTGCGCATTGGTGTGGTGCAGGCCGGCAGAGTGGCCGAAGAGCGCATCATCAAGCAGCGTACGCACGTCACGGTCGGCGCCAGTGAAAAGAACATGTTCGTGGTGTCGACGCAGAATCTGCCGGCGGCCTTCCGAGTGTTCGAGCTCGTGGGCAACGACTACCACCTGAATTTTCTCGATGGCATGAGCGGGCGCATTGCACTGCCCACGGGCATCTCCGACCTGAGCATGCTCAAGGGCCAGGCCAAGCGCAGCGCCCAAGGTGCCTATCAAGTTCGGCTGACCGAGGATTCACGCGGCAAGATCGTGATTGGGGACACCACGTTCCTGTTTCAGTTCGTGGCGCCGCCCCCGGTGCAGCCGAAGCCGCAGCTGCCGGTTGCGGTGCTGCGCGGTGCCAGCTCGATCGACTGGAACACCACGATCATCGCGGCGCTGTCCTTCCTCTGTCACTTCATGGCGCTCGGGGCGATTTACTCGGATTGGCTGGATCCGGTGATCGACGACGAGGTCAGCGTGGCCGGGCTCATCGATTCGCTCAAGGCGTTGCCGCCGCCGCCGCCGGTGGAAGAGAAGCCCGCAGAGAAGCCAGACGAGGCGGCCAAGGACGTCAAAGCCGAAACGCCCAAGGCCGCCGCCGCACCAGCAGCCGGTCCCAAGGGACCTGCGGCTCCGATGAGCGCCAAGGAGACCGCGGCGCTTTCGAACGAGCTCGACAAGATCGATATGGCAGTGCTGGCGTTCGCGGGCACCGGTCCGGCGACGGCTGGCGTGCTCAAGAGCGGCGAGGTGCCGACTGGTTCACTCGATCAGGCGGCGGCCAGCGCGGCTGCCGTCGGTGCGGGTGGCGGTGACCTCAACCTCAAGGGCGGTGGCGGCGCGATTCGACCCGGCGCTGCGGGTGGTGGTCTGGCCGGCATCGGCGCAACTGGCCGCGGTACGGAAGGCGGCACTGGTGTGGCCGCCAAGGTGGAAGGCCCGAAGGGCAACGCCTCGGTCGGTGGCCCCGCCGTCAGCGGCGGTACCGTCAACAACGCGGCTCGCGTCGTTGCTGGCATGCGGGCCGGTTTCCGCAGCTGCTACCAGCGCGGCCTGGCCGAGAATCCGGACGCGGCGGGCAACATCCGTTTGACCATCCGAGTCGGAGCAGGTGGTGAGGTCGCGGGCGTGACGGCAACTCCGTCGGGTAGCTTGCCGGCTTCGGTCGTGTCTTGCGTTCAGTCCCGCGCTCAGGCGGCCCAGTTCGATCCGCCCGAAGGCGGCGCCGCCGTCATCGCGGTTCCGGTCACCTTCGTCAAACAGTAGGACGCAGCCGGCCGCAGGGCCTTTCTCGATCGCCGCTGAATCGACTCCGGGAGCCGCGCATCGAAACATGCTCGGAGCCGGAATGTCTTCGCGTGCCGACGGAATCAGCGTAACTGCCCATGCAAAGGGCCCGGAAGCTGTGGAAAGTAGCCACGTTTCCGCCGAGGCTAGTGCATTGACACGCTGCGAAACCGCCTCCTATACTTCGCTGGCTTTTTGGAGGGCTTCGTGCGCATGCGTCTCATGATCAAGCCTTGGGCAATTGCCTGTTTGACCGCCGCCACCTTGACCGGCGTGGGGCTGGCCGTGGCTCAGGACGGTGCCCCGCCGGCGGCGCCGACCAAGGAGGTGAGTGGCGGCCAGGACGTGAACCTGACTCCGCAGCAGATGCTGGAGAAGGTCAAAAACATGATCCCGGAAATGGAGAAGCTGCGGGCCACGGTCGCCGAGCAGCTGGCCGACGCCAAGAAGAAGAAGGACGTGGTCAAGGCCCTGTGCCTCGACGACAAGGTCAAGCAGATGAAGCTTGCCACCGACACCGCGAAGGATCGCGTGGTCGATCTGACGTCGGCTGTCAGCCAGAACGATCCGGATCGTTCGAAGCATGAGTTCACGGTGATTCAGGTGCTTCGCGAGCGCGTGCAAACGTTGGTGACGGAGGCGCAGCAGTGCATCGGTGAGGAGACCGGCTTCATCGGTGAATCCGACGTGACCGTGGAGATCGATCCCGCCGTTCCCGATACGGATCCCTCGGAGTTTCCGGACGATCCCTTGGTGAGTGAACCCCCCGTGCTCAGCAGCCCAACGTTGTAGTAATTCGCTGAAGACGGAGTAGTCTCGGCCCCAAACCGCGAGATCGATTCCTTACCAAGTAGCGATGAAAGCTTGTTTACCGCTGATAGCGGCTGCTGCCGTGGTCCTGGTGCCGCTCCGAGCGTCGGCCCAAGCCTGGGTATCCAATCCAGATTTCTCGGAAGGCATCGGCATTCGCACGGGCAATCTCGAGCTTCATCCCAGCATTGGTGGTGAGCTCGGTTACGACTCCAACTTGTACCGTGCGTCTGGCAGCGGCCCCGGTGAATCCGAGGTCGATGTTCTCAAGCTCCGCATCACTCCTTCGCTGACCTTGAGCACGTTGGGGCAGCAGCGGCGTAACGCTGCGACGCCGCCGAGCTTCACGTTCAACGGTGGGGCCTACGCTTCCTACAACGAGTACTTTCCGCTCGACTCCTCCGAGGACGACGTTCGCGAGCGACGCAACGTCGGCGTCGGCGCGGACGCCAAGCTGAACGTATTTCCCGCAGGAAAAGTCGGCTTCGACCTGCTTGCGAACTACCTGCGCACCATCGATACCGATGGCAGCAGCGACGATCTGGCAGGGGAAGGTTTCAACCGGGGCAGCCTGCGTGGTGGCGCCGGGCTCACCTGGCGCCCCGGCGGCGGCTTGTTCGAGTGGCGCGGTGGCTATAGCATCACGTACCACTACTTCGAAAACGAGCTGTACGACCCGCTCGCCAATCTACAGCACGAGATCAACACGCGCGGTCGCTGGCGCTTTCTGCCGCGTTCGGCGCTGATGTTCGATTCGAGCTACACCTTCGTCAGGTATGCCGAAGGCGCCGCGACGCAGCCCGACGGTGACGCGGTTCGCGCGCGCATCGGTTTCCATGGCCTGGTGACCTACCACCTGGCGCTCTTGGGCATGGTCGGTTGGGGCTCGAGCTTCTACGAGCCGCGTACCGGCGCTGCGCCGCGCCAGTTCGACTCGCTCGTCGGCAATGCGGAAGTGCGCTGGTTTCTACAGCCGCGTCCCGATCTCGAGCAGGCGACCATCACCTCCGGGCTTTCCTCGATCGCGCTCGGCTACACCCGATCCTTCAGCAACAGCTACTACGGCGCGTTCTTTCAGCGTGATCGTGGCTACCTGCAGTTCAGCATGTTCTTGCTGGGTGCCGTGGCCGGTGGGCTCGAGTTTGGCGTTTCGCGCGTCGCTTATCCCGAGGTGCCCCCGGAGGCTTCGTTCTCGGAGCTCCGCATCGACGGGCGCTTGTTCGCCGAGTACCGCTTCACCGACACGCTCGCGACCAACGCGACCCTGATGTACGACAAGGTCAACAGCGAGGAGATCGCCGCTGAGGATCTGGACTACGATCGCTTTCAAGCTTACATCGGCGTGCGTTGGTTCATGTGACGGCGCGTCATGTTTGAGCGTGCGGCGCCAGGCATGAAACGGCGAATGCTGTTGGGGTTGTTGTTCGCGCTGCTCCCGGCCTGTGGCGGCTCGAACGACAACCTGCGCCTCAACCTGCCAGCGCCGACCGAGAAATCGACGGTCGGCGTCGGCGACGTGTTCGTCATGGAAGTGGTCGGCGAGAAGGAGCTGCCGCGCGAGTACCAGGTTGCTTCGGATGGCACCGTCGACTTGCCCTTCGTGCAGACCGTGCATGTGGCGGGGCTCGAACCCCAGGAAATCGCGCGCCTGGTGCGCAAGCTGCTGATTGAGAAGCAGATCTTGAGCGATCCGAGCGTCGTGGTGCAGGTCAAGGAGTACAACAGCAGGCGCGTGACCATCATGGGTCAGGTGGCCAAGCCTGGAACCTTCCCGTACACCACCGGGCTGACCTTGATTCAGGCGCTGTCGCAGGCCGGAGGGCCCACCGGCATCGCGAATCTGGACAAGGTGAACCTGACACGACGGGTGGACGGCGGCTCACGCACGGTCGTGATCTCGATCGGCACGATCATGGAAGGGCGCTCGGCCGACATCCCGCTGCAGGCGGGCGACCGCATCTTCGTGCACGAACGGCTTTTCTGACCGCTCTAGGAGGCTGGTGTTTTTCAAACCCAGCCTCCTAGATCCCTGTGCTGGGGGAGGAGGCACGCGCCTCCTCCCCTCAAAAAGCAAAGCTTTTTGAGCCTCCCCTCTACACGGCGGCTCCGCCGATTTGGACAGCTGGTGTTTCACACCAGCCTCCTAACGGCTCTTCGGCTTACAGCTCTTGAGCAGCACCTGAGCTTGGCGCTCGATGCGGCCGCCGGCGCGTCGGTTGGTCAGGCTGCGCGCCATCGCGCACGCCTGATCACGATTGCCATTGCCCATCAGTAGCTGGGCGCGACCCAGATCGGCTTTGTCGCGAGTGCGCGGATCTTCACTGTGTGAAAGCTCTTTCAGCGCGGCCATGGCGCGGGGCTCGTCGCCGCGGGCCAGCGCCTCACCGACGCGACCCCACTCGGAGGAGATGCCTGCTTCGGCACCTTCGGGCTGAGCATTGCTGGCCACCACAGCGGGCGCCGTGCCTGCTTTGTCGAGCTTCCCGGCCTGGTCGCGTTGCGGAAGGCTCAGCGCCGGCGCCGACGCCAGGCTGCTCTTCGGCCCCTGGAGCGGGCCTGCGGCAGGCTTGGCTGGTTGCGGGTCGGCGGGCGCGGGCTGCGGCTGCGCTGCCGGCGCCAACGGCACGCCAGCTGTGAGCGCCGAAGGGCCGTCCGCGAGCAGTCGAGGCGTGAGCGCCGCCTCCGCGGCTGAGCCCGCACCCCCCGCTCGCTTCGGAGAGGCGCTGGCGCCGCTGCGAAGCGCGGTCTCGACCCATTCCCCGAGCGCTTGCGGCTTGGCGAAGGCCAGACCGCCCATGGCCAGCACCACCGCCACGAGCGTCTTGGTGAACCAAGCGCGGCGCTGCCGCGGGCGGCGCAGGGCAAGGCGCGCCTTGCGCACACCGCGCTGCACCTCGGCCGCGCTCGGCTCCACGCTGCGGTAGGCGCGCTTGGCGAGCTCGAGGCGTGCCAGATCTGCCGCGTTCATGCCGGCACCTCCGGATCGAACAGCGGATCCTCGCGCAGGATCTGGGCGAGCTTCTTGTGCGCGTCGCGCAGGCGCGAGCGCACCGTGAGCTCATTGGCACCGGAAATGCTGGCCACCTGGGCGACATCCAGCCCTTCGAGATCATGCAGGATCAGCGCGGCGCGCTTCTCGTGCGGTAGAGTGTCGAGCGCCGCGTACAGGCGTCGCGCTCGCTCGAGCTCGCGCATGTCCGTCTCGGAGGAGCGCGAGAAGGTGATCTCGGCGGCGGAGCCATCCTCGTGCGAGTCGAGCGTGAAGCCCCGCTGAAAGCGCCGGTACCAGCGCTGGTGGTCGATCAAGGTGCGGTACACGATGCCGTAGGTGAAGGTGGCGAGGGATGAACGCCCCTCGAAGCGGGTGAGCGCCTTCAGCGCTCGTTCCGCTGCAGCTTGAACCAGGTCGTCCAAGTCCTGGCGCGGGCCGGCGAGCGCCCGCATCTGACGGTAGAGCAGCGAGAGCAGCTCGTCGGGTTGCTCGAGCGCCAGAGTGTTCTCGAGCGACTGGCCGGGCCCGGTCAGCTCGAGGGCAGCGGTGGGTAAAAAGGATTGGTCCATCCCCGAGCAGATTCCGCAGATTCCGTTGATACGTTAGTCGTCTGACCCCCGCAAGCCGAGCGGTCTTGGTAGTCGATTTTTCTATGCGGGAAAGCCCTCCCGCTCTGGCACAATTGCGCTGTTGAAAGCAGCGGTTTGGGCTGGTTTGGCCGCCGTGCTCGGGGCAGCGGCGACCGCAGGGGCCACCACGGCTCACGTCGAGAACCGCTGCCCGCGCCTGTTCGAGGCCCGCTACGAGGAGCTGGACGCGCGCGTTCAGTTGCTGCTCCGCAGCGCCGGCGGGCCGCGTCCCCTGCCGGCTGTGGTTTGCACCGACGAGGCCTCCTGGCTCGAGTGGGAGGGCCGCCGCTATCCGATCTTGGGGCGCGGCACCATCGAGGACGAGGTCGTCGACATCGTCGAAGCGGAGCTGCACGATGCGGAGCGCCAGGCGGAAGCCGATCCGCGCCGCGTCGAAGACTCGGCAGTCGCGGCGGGCCAGCCCATGCTCGAGCGCGGAGCCGGCTCCGCGCCCGCAGCTCCGGCCAGTGTGACCCGCGCCGATCCCGTGGCATCACGCGCATCGGACGCGCGTGGAGGCGGCATTGCGGTAGGCGTCGAAACCGAAATTCCATCGCCGTCGATCGGTTTTGCGATCGGGCCGGCCTTCGACTTTGCGACGAGCGTCGGTCCCTTGATGCTCGGTGGCCGTGAAGCGTTTCGCGTCGCCAGCGGCGAGCGCCAAGTGCTGTTCATGGACTTTCAGGCGACCATCGGGCTTGGTGCACCGCTCAATCCGGACCAGCCGTTCGGCGTGGTCGGACGCTTCGGAGCCGAATGGATGGTTGCCTACCCGGAGGGCAACTCGGGTCAGTCGGCTGTCGTTCCGATTGTTGATTTCGGATTGCGTCTGGCGCACCA
>DATEDZ010000160.1:0-9494 GCA_035281385.1 Polyangiaceae bacterium | reverse complement strand
CGAGCGGGCGCTCCGCCGGGCCCAGCGACTCTTCCAGCCAACGACGAAACCGCGCTGGCCTCGCCAGTTTTGTCTCGTGGCTCGTTCCCACTCACGCCGATCGTGATCTGCTCTCGCCAAAGTCTGCGGCAGTAGTGCTAGGCGAAGGGGGCCCCTGGGAAAGTTTAAGCTTGCTAACTCACCTAAGCATCAGCCAGCGAGGCGCTCGACGATGGCGGCGATCAGGGTGCGGCGGTCGGCCTCGCGAAACTGCGTGTGGTCCACACGTGGCAGGTAGTCGAGTAGGACGCGATCGCCAAAGTCGATGTGGGGGAACATCGCGCGCAGCTGTCCTTGGTGATTGAAGGATTCACGCCTGCCCGCGGTGTACAAGAAGTGCAAGAGCACTCTGCGGTTCAACAAGGCTTGCAGAATGCGGCTCGACTCGTCGTGTGGCAGGTGCTCGTAGTCGATGAGCGCCTGATCGCTCGCGCGGGCACCGCCCAGGGGTCTGTACAACCCGACCATGCGCAGCAGGCGCCTTTTGGCGCGGTAGCCCCAATGCCGCCACGAGAAGCCGTTCGTGCGGTAGGCGAAGGGATCCACCATGACGACTCGTGTAACGCGGCCATCGTGCTCGGCGTAGCGGAAGGAATCGTCCGCGCCCGAGCAGAGACCCGCCAGCACGAAACCGCCGAGCTCGAAACGCTGGTCTAGATGGTCTAGGGCCGCGCCGATCTGGAGCTGCGTGCGCTCCTGGAGCAGCCGCCCGTCGTACTCTTGGCCGCTGTCGCCGATCCCGCCGAGGTCGAAGCGCAGGCTGCGAAAGCCGCGCTGTGCCAGACGCCTTGCCAGCTCGGTGTACAGCCGAAACGGACCGAATTTCGGCGTCAAACCCGCGCTCACGAGCACGACGCAGGCGCGCTCGGTTGCGCCCGCCGGCTCGGTGAGGATGCCTGCGAGCTTTTGCCGCGGTCCGAACTGACAGCACGACTCTTTCACGACGGTTCCAGCATGGTAGTCAATGCTTTCGAAATGCCACGGTCCGGTAGCATGTCCTCGAGGTGGACGAGATCGAGCCAATCGCAGTCCGATTTGAACCTCGAGACGCGACAGGGCGTCGAGGTAAGCGGCTGCAATGCCAGCGCACGAAGCTCGCGTAGCGCCGCGGTCGTGTAGGTCGTCCCGAGCAGCTCACAGTGACCATTCCCTCGCCACGCGGGCAGCTCGATGGACACGTGCGCATGTTGGCGCAAGTAGCGGCGATGCGCGGAGCGAAGCTCGGCATGGTACGCGGCGCCATGTTCGATCGGATCCCACAACACGACGCGTTCGAGGTCGAGCTGCTCGGCGACCTCGGCCAGCAGCGTCGCCCCCAGGCGCACGCCGAGCGCGCTGATGCATCGGACCTGGGCGCGGCGTTCGAGCCCCTGGTACGCGTCGATGATATCGCGCCGCCAGCGACCGGGCCCGGCCTCGGTTGCGTGTCCCAGCGAATCCTGGCAGCCGTAGTAGTCGAAGCGAAGCACCGGAGTCCCCTGGGCGGCGAGCGTTCGAGCCAGGCGCTGCAGGATGAAATGCGAGCGGACATACTCATGACCCAGCGGGGCGCAAATCAGCACGGCGTGGCGTGGAGCAGCGCCGGGCGCGGTATGTAGCGCTCCGTAGAGGCTTTGTTGGGGACCAAAATGAAACAGCTCGAGCGTGTCGACGTCCGGGCTCGGAACGCGCGTGTGGCGACCGTTGGCGTTGCCAGAACGCCGATCACAAAGCTCGGCCAGCATCTCGAGGGGCTCACGCAATATTTCGATCCCGGTCAGCGTGACACCCAGCTCGGCATCGATCGCCACGAGTAGCTGCAAGGCGAGCAGCGACGTGCCGCCCAGGTCGAAAAAATTGTCGTCGAGGCCGACTCGCTCCACGCCGAGTGTCCGTCGCCACAAGGCAGCCATGCTTTGCTCGCTCGGGCTCTGCGGCTGTCGCTGCGCCGGCGCGGCGGCGGCATGCAGGCTACCCTGAGCCGGATCCGGCAAGGCCTTTCGGTCGATCTTCATGTTGTGATTCAGCGGCAATGCCGCGAGCTCCACGTAGATCGACGGGACCATGTAGTCGGGCAATTGCGCCATCAAATAGCGCCGCACCAGGTTGGAGCGGATGGCGCTATCGGGATCCGCGCCTTCGCCGGGCACCACGTAGGCGACCAGCATCTTCTCGCCACCGCCGACTTCCTTGGCGATCACGACGCCGTTGTCGACGCCGGGAGCGCGGCGCAAATGATGCTCCACCTCGCCCAGCTCGATGCGTATTCCGCCGAGCTTGACCTGGAAGTCGCTGCGTCCCAAAAGCTCGAGCAGACCCTCGTCGCTGAAGCGTCCTCGATCGCCGGTTCGATAGAAGCGCATCCCGTCGAGCCCGATGAACTTCTCAGCCGTCAGCTCGGGGCGATCCAGGTAGCCTTTGACCACCCCCGGTCCGGCGAACAGCACCTCGCCGACCATGCCCGGAGCGACTTCGCCGAGCTCGTCGTCCACGACCCGCACCACCATGCCGTCGAACGGCTTACCCACGTAGGTCTTGTGAAGCGGTACGTCGCGAGGCACCGGATACGTGCAGCCCATGCAACTGATTTCGCTGCAGCCGTAGATCACGAACACCTCGGCGTTGAAGAACACGTCGCGCAAGCCTTCGAGCACCTCCACCGGCACCATGTCACCACCCGAGGACGCGTGCCGCACCGCCGCGAACGCTGAAAAATCGCCGTGGTGGCGCTGGATGTATTTGAGCAGGCCACGCAGCAAGCTCGGGCCGGCATGAAAGAACGTGACCTCCGCCAGGGTCCGACTCAAGCGCACGAAGTCGAGGACGTGCGCGCGCTCGAGAAGTATCAGCGTGCCGCCCGCCACTAGCGGCGACAGCAGCTCGAACAAGCTGATGCTGAAGCTGAAGCGCGCCAAGGCAGGACCGATGTCCGAGCTGGTGAAGCCGTAACGCTTCTGCGCTGACCCGATATAGCTGGCCAGATTCGCGTGACTCGCCATCACGCCTTTCGGTACGCCGGTCGTGCCCGAGGTGTAATAGACGTACGCGGCCTGCTCGAGCTCGCAGTAAGCGTCGAGATTTTGCCCGGCGAGGCCGTCGAGCTCCGCCTGCTGGCGGTCGAGCTGGACCACCTCGAGATTTCCGAGCTCCAGCTTTCCGGCCAGGTCGCTGTGAGTGAGTAGCAGCGCAGGCGCGGTGTCTTCGAGCATGATCTGGATGCGCGCCGCCGGATAGCTCGGGTCGATGGGCACGTACACCGCGCCGGCTTTCAAGATGGCCAAGAGCGCGATGGCGATCTCGAAGCCGGGCTCGACGCAAACCACCACGCGCTCTTCACGCTCGACGCCTCTTTTTGCCATGAAGCGGGCCAGCTGGTTGGCCTTCACGTTGAGCTCGGCATAGCTGAGCCGCGCAGCGCCGAAGCGCAGAGCCGTGGCGCCGGGCGCCCTGGCTGCGTGCCGCTCGAACTGCTCGTGAACGAGCGCCATCACGCGGTCCGCGCCAACTGCTGCCCTTCGACGCTGTCGAAGAGCGCCTTGAAATTGCCCGCACCGAAGCCCGCGTCGCCCTTGCGCTCGATCAGCTCGAAGAAGAACGGTCCCGCGGCCGGCTCGCCGAAGACGCGCGCCGCCTCCTCGAGAAAAACTTGTAGCAGGTAGGCGTCACGACCCGAGCCGTCCACCAAGATATCGAGCTCTTCGAGCGCGCCGAGCTCTTCGTCGATGTGCTCGATTCCGAGCCGGCGGAGGTGCTCTGGCAGGTGTCGATGGTAGAGCGCCGGCGCGGGCATCGGCTGCACGCCCCGCCCGCGCAAACCACGCACCGCGTGTAAAATGCTGCGCACGCCGAGTGCTACGTGCTGGATCCCGTCGCCGCGATTGTCGTCGCAGAACAGACTGATCTGTGACTTCTCGAACGACGGCCGTAGCGGTTCGTTGCACGCCAGCTTGATGCCCGTCGCCGGGTCCCACATCACTTGCGAGCGCAGCCCGGAACCCGCGGGGTTTTCCTGGCCCAGGCCCGAGGTATGAAATTCGACGCCCCAGAAGGGCTGCCAGCCCATGACATGCTCCAGCCAGAGCAGAGCGGGCCTCATCGTCCGAAAATTCGCGGTCACGTGATCGATCTTGGCAAAGCCAGGGTCATCCAGCGGAGCACGTTGAATGTCGTAGACCTCGATCCCCGAAACCAGTTGCGAAGGGCCGCGACGCTCGACGAAGTCGAACTGCACGTCGCCGAGCGGTGTCGCGATCGAAAACGTTGCGTTGCTTCCGCGGTCGTCCGAGAAGGTCCGGAGCTCGCCAGTGGGCGTTGCGCCCTCCCGCTCGAGCGCGGCCAGTGCCTCTCGCGCGTCGGCAACCTCGAACACCAACGCTCCGACTCCATCGGGGTGCCTGGACAAGTAGCGACCCGCACGTCCTCCAGCGTCGAGGGGCGCCGAACAGGTGATGAAGTTATCGCCTGCACGGAACAACCGCGAGCACTGCCCACTTTCCCGCTCGTGTTCGGGGCGGCTCCGACCCACCTCGGTGAATCCCATTGCCTGGCTGTTGAAGCCGCAGCTGCGTTCGAGATTTCGCACGAAATATTCGAAACCCAGCAGGCGTGAGATCCTAGCTGACATGGCCGCGCCGGGGCTCACTGCAGGATCCGGACCGACCAGACCTTGGCAAATTCTCAAGTGAGTCCGCGGGCTTCACCCCCGAGGCCAGCTGTCATGTCGCGTGCATGGCGTCGCGCTACCTCGCCCCATTGTGGCATCTCAGCGCAGGCGCTCTATTCGAGCCCGGCGCCGGCCAGAATCGGGCTGGCAAAAATCCTGCGCGCCTTGGCCGTGGGCAGCAGGTCGGCGCGCGCGGCTTTCCAGGCTTGCGTGGCGCTTTCACCCCACCAGCTCTTGACCACTGCCGGCGTGTTCATCGCCCACTGGCCCCAGTGGCCGCAGTAGGGAATGCCGGCCTTGCCGAGCGCGCGGCCGATGGCCGTATGAATGGCGGGCAGCTCGCTAGTATAGAGGCTCTGCAGCTCGACGAAACAGTTGGTCTGCTTCGCGTTGGGCGCAAGCCAGGCGTCGGAGCCCTTCACGAAGCGGACGCCAATCCCACCTAGGTATTGATTGCCGGCGCCGATCTGGGCCGCGAGCGTGTCGAGAATGGTTTCGACGGCGCCGCGTGCCGAAGTGGCGTTGAAGACGTATTCGGCGCTGGCGCCGCGAAGTGGGTCGAAATCGATGCCCAGGAAGTCGGGGGGACCGAACATGGCACCGGGCAAGGCGGAGCTCTCGGCGGGCTGGGCACCGTAGATGGACTTGAGCTGCGAGGAGGTGACGGCGCGCAGGATTGGGTTGATGGGCAGCTCGATGTGGCTCTCGAAAAGCGACACCAACCCGGGCAGGAAGTCGGCCAGGTCGGACTTCAAGCTCACGTCGCTCGGCTGCTTGGTCACATCGGCTTGCCCGGTATAGGCCAGCTTGCGCATGGAGATGATCCAGGCTTTGGGATCCGTTTCCGGATGCGGGACGTAGGGGTGAAGGATGATGCCGAGACAATCGGGGTCTTCCGGGTGTAGGCCGCTCGCATTTTTGGGCCGCCGGCTCTTGAGCACGGCGCGCCAGCTGGCCCCCTCTCGATGCGGCGTCCTTTGCCGCATCAAATAGTAGAGTGGGACCGCTTCGACGATGACGTTGAGCACCACGCCCAGTGAGCCCAAGTGCACGCGCGCGGCGCGCAGCAGCTGATCGTCGCTGAGCAAGTCACAGGGAATGCCGAACCATTTGGCCAAGGTCTCAGCCGACTTGGCGTTCAGACCGCCGGAGGTTGCCTGAACCAACACCGAGCGCGTCGGCGACACCACCAGGTGCAGGGCCAGCACGGTGTCGTGCAGCGCGCCGACTTTCATGTCGGCACCGTGAGTGCCGGTCGCGATGGCACCGGCAAACGTTTGCCCGTCGCTGGCGCCCGAGGTCTGGAGTGCGAGCTTCTTGCTAGCGAGCTCGCGATTGACGGCGTTGATGGTCATGCCGGCGGCGATCAGCATCGGCGACACACCGCGCTCTGCGGCCGCGGCCGCGTATTGCTCGGTGAGCCACGTGCCCGGCACCGCGCCAAGACGACGATAGTTGCTGAGATCCAGCAGCGTGCTCTTGGGCTTGCCGATCGTGGATAGCGACCAGCGCCCGCCCGGGACGCGCAGCGGCTGATTGTCGTCGAAGGCTCCTTGCACCACGGCCTGAACCGCGCCGCCCACTTCGGCCAGCTGAGCGGTAGCGGTACTGGCTTTCGGCACCACCTCGTAACGGGTGCAGCGCACCTCTGAATTGGCGAAATGCACGTCACGCCACTGCGCGCTTTCGTGCTTCTTCAAAGCGGGATGACTCGCAGGCATCAGGGCTTCTCCGGCGGGGCAGGCGCGGGCGGGCTCGCGCCAGGCTCTTCGTTCGGGAAGCCGCCGACCGGAGGCGTGGTGCAAACGTACTGAATGCGAGTCACGTTCCCGCGCCAGTCGGTCTCGACGTACACGTTGGCCACGCCGTACTCGCACTCCTTGCCAGCCAAGAGCTCGCGATCGTAGTTGTGAAAGGCTCGCTCACTCCTGCAGTCGAAGGTTGCGCCACCCGCCGAGGGCGTGCAGACGTAGTAGCCATTCGGATTCGCGTCTTGCTTGGGCAGCTTGATCGCCACCACCTGCCCGGCGCACGCCCAAAGCCAGAACACCAGACTGAGCGTCGCCAACATCTGAGGCCTTTTTTGCAACATGTAGCCCTCGCCGAAGCTCTCCCGCGAGCCTGGTGCAAAAAGCCATAGCACCTTCCCGATCCCCTGCGCAATCGCGGGAAAGCTAGTGGAGGTCCCGGAACCCATGTTGTCCCTGCTAAGCCGCCCATTGTCGTGGGCACCAGCGCGGCTCGACTCGGCCACGACGGCCGTAAGCCGCGCCTCTGCAGCCCACAAAAAGCCGAACGGCGCCTCCCGTCTCCGGGAAAGCGCCGCTCGTCGTTTAGCGGTTAGCTACTTCCGAATCTCAGAAGTCGCCGCCGCCCATGCCGCCGTGGGAGTGCCCGCCGCCCGCTGCCGGCTTCTCCTCCTTCGGCTTCTCTGCGATCAGCGCCTCGGTGGTGAGCATGAGGCTCGCGACCGACGCCGCATTCTGCAGAGCGGAGCGCACGACCTTGACGGGGTCGATGACGCCTTCGGCGACGAGGTCGCCGTACTTGCTGGTCTGGGCGTTGAAACCGAAGTTGCCGGTTCCTTCCTTGACCTTTTGCACGATGATCGAGCCCTCTTCGCCAGCGTTGGCGACGATCTGGCGGAGCGGCTCCTCGATCGCGCGGCGGATGATGCGGATGCCGACCTCTTGGTCAGCGTCCACCTTGACCGCGTCGAGCGACTTCTGCGCGCGGATGAGCGCGACGCCGCCGCCGGGGACGATGCCTTCCTCGACCGCCGCACGGGTGGCGTGGAGGGCGTCTTCGACGCGCGCCTTCTTCTCTTTCATCTCGACTTCGCTGGCCGCGCCGACCTTGATCACCGCAACACCGCCGACGAGCTTGGCGAGGCGCTCTTGGAGCTTCTCGCGGTCGTAGTCGCTGGTGGTGTTCTCGATCTGGGTACGGATTTCCGCCTGGCGGCCCTTGATCTTGTCCTTCTGACCAGCGCCGTCGACGATGGTGGTGTTGTCCTTGTCGATCTTGATGCGCTTGGCCTGGCCGAGATCCGTGATGGTCACGTTCTCGAGCTTGATGCCGAGCTCCTCGGCGATGACCTGACCGCCGGTCAGGATCGCGATGTCCTTCAGCATCTCCTTGCGGCGATCGCCGAAGCCGGGAGCCTTGACCGCGGCGCAGTTGAGGGTGCCGCGCAGCTTGTTCACGACGAGGGTCGCCAGGGCTTCGCCCTCGATGTCCTCGGCGATGATGAGCAGCGGCTTCTGCGAGCGGGCAATCGCCTCGAGGACCGGGAGCAGGTCCTTCATGTTGGCGATCTTCTTCTCGCTGAGCAGGATGTACACGTCCTCGAGCGACACTTCCATGCGCTCGGGGTCGGTCACGAAGTAGGGCGAGAGGTAGCCGCGGTCGAACTGCATACCTTCGACGACGTCGAGCGAGGTGTCCGCGCTCTTCGCCTCTTCGACGGTGATGACGCCTTCCTTGCCGACCTTCTCCATGGCCTCGCTGAGCAGCTTGCCGATGGTGGTGTCGCCGTTGGCCGAAACGGTGCCGACCTGGGCGATCTCGTTCGGATCCTTGGTCGACTTGGCGTTCTTCTTCAGCTCCTCGGTGATGGCGACGACGGCCTTGTCGATGCCGCGCTTGATCTCCATCGGGTTGTGACCGGCGGCGACGAGCTTGCTGCCCTCGCGGAAGATCGCCTGAGCGAGCACGGTGGCGGTGGTGGTGCCGTCGCCCGCGATGTCGCTGGTCTTCGAGGCAACTTCGCGCACCATCTGGGCGCCCATGTTCTCGAACTTGTTGTCGAGCTCGATCTCCTTGGCGACGGTGACGCCGTCCTTGGTGACGGTGGGGGCGCCGAAGCTCTTCTCGATCACGACGTTGCGGCCCTTGGGACCGAGCGTGACCTTGACGGCGTTGGCGAGGGCGTTGACGCCGTTGAGGATCAGGTTGCGAGCGGACTCTTCGTAAACAATTTCTTTAGCGGCCATGGTTCTGTTCTTTCCTCAGATCACTTCTCGATAACGCCCAGGATGTCGTCCTCACGCAGGATGAGGTGCTCCTCACCGTCCAGCTTCACTTCCGTGCCGGCGTACTTGCCGAACAGGATGCGGTCGCCGGCCTTCACGTCGAGCTTGCGCACGGTGCCGTCCTCTTGGACCTTGCCGTTGCCCACCGCGATGACTTCACCCTCGACCGGCTTCTCCTTGGCGGAGTCCGGGATGATGATGCCACCCTTGGTCTTGGTGTCTTCCTCAACTCGGCGCACAACCACGCGGTCGTGCAGAGGACGGAACTTCATGCGATGTCTCCTTCGTTAGTCGCATTGTTCGATTTTGGGGATGCCGGAGCCTGGTGCTGGGAGAGCGAGGCCTCCCAACCCCGTTCCGGCGCCTGTTAGCACTCTCTACTTAGGAGTGCCAGCAGTTAGCGGGTGAGATAAGCCACGCCGTTCCGGCCGTCAAGGGGAAGCCCTGGAAATAATTGAAAAAGC
The DNA here is from genome assembly GCA_035281385.1 of Polyangiaceae bacterium. Classification (GTDB taxonomy): domain Bacteria; phylum Myxococcota_A; class Polyangia; order Polyangiales; family Polyangiaceae; genus PMG-095. Next base: position 315 of record DATEDZ010000160.1, on the reverse strand, counting down.
GCCGGCTGTGGCGGACCCGACCGAGGTAGCATAATTTTCTCGGCATACGACGATGGTCCAATGCCGCTAGGGGAGGCGGCCTTGCCGCTTGTGAAAATAGACCCTGCGAGGCATCGTGCCGCGAGGAGGATCCCCCGCTTGGTTCCGATCGTGGGCATCATCGCCAATCCGGTATCGGCGCGCGACATCCGTCGCGTGATCGCCAATGCGACGAGCCTGCAGATCACCGATCGGGCGAATATCGTGCTCAGAGTGCTTGCCTGCCTCAGGGCGTGCGGTGTGACCGAGGTGGTGATGATGCCGGAGAATGGCGGC
>DATEDZ010000159.1:0-5033 GCA_035281385.1 Polyangiaceae bacterium | reverse complement strand
TGCAGCTGGCTGACGACGACGCGCTCGGTGCCGTTGATGATGAAGGTGCCGGTCTCCGTCATCAGCGGAATCTCGCCGAAGTAGACCTCCTGCTCCTTGATGTCGCGCACGATGCGCTCGCCACCCTCGCGGGTGTCGTAGACCATCAACTGCGTGGTCACCTTGATCGGAGCGGCGAACGTCATGCCGCGCTGGCGGCACTCGTCCACGTCGTACTTCGGCTTCTCCAGATTGTAGGACACGTAGACGAGCTCGCTCGTCCCATCGAAATCCTTGATCGGGAAGACGCTCCGAAAGACCTCTTCGAGGCCCATTTCCTTCCGCTCTCGCGGAGACACGTCCGTCTGCAGGAACTTGTCGTAGCTGCTCTTCTGAATGTCGATCAGGTTCGGGATCTCGACAATCGAGTCAACTCGACCGAGGTTCGTGCGATGTCGAAAGTTCGACTGGACCTTGGACGCCATATGCGAATCCTCCAAAACGCGCAGAGCGGGAACGGCGGACACTTCCGCCGACCCGCGATGCGCCTATCTGACCACGCGCTCCGAATACACCCGACCGTGAGGCCGGGAAACAACACGGCTGACACACCCAGAAGCCGGTGGCCGGCGGGTGTGGCTGAAGCTGAGAACTGCGGGCTGGATCAAGGGGGTCTTACTTGACCTCGACCTTGGCGCCTGCGGCTTCGAGCTTCTTCTTGATGTCGTCGGCCTCTTCCTTGCCGATGTTCTCCTTGATCGGCTTGGGAGCACCTTCGACCAGGTCCTTGGCTTCCTTGAGACCCAGAGCGGTGATCTCGCGGACCGCCTTGATGACGTTGATCTTGTTGGCGCCACCGTCGGCGAGGATGACGGTGAACTCCGTCTTCTCTTCCGCCGCCGCTGCCGGAGCAGCAGCACCGCCGCCGCCACCCGCGATGGCGACCGGAGCCGCGCTGACGCCCCACTTCGTCTCGAGCTCTTTCACGAGCTCGGCGATTTGGATCACCGGGAGGTTGGAGAGGTAATCGACGACCTGGTCACGAGTAATTTCAGCCATTTTAGTACTCCTACGAACTCACAAATCTTTAAATCTTACTGGTTGCTGTGTTTCGGGGTCGGGGCCCCGAAACCGGGGGTGGGGCCCCGCCGAATTCACTTCGGCGGGCGCGGGGGCTGAGCCCCCGCGGGACAGAAGAAACTCTGCGAAAGGACAAGGCGCTAGCCGCCGTCCTTTCGTTGTTTCGCGGCCAAGACGCCCACGAAATTGCGGGCCGGCGCGTTGAGCAGCATGACGAAGCGTTGGGGTGCAGCGATCATCGTGGCGAGCAGCATCGCGCGCGCCTCGTCCTTGCTCGGCAAGGTGGCGAGCTGGTTCTCGACCTGTTTGGCGTCGAGCAGCTGGCCCTCGAGCAGCCCGGCTTTCACCTTGAGCTTCTCGTTTTCCTTGACGAAGTCCTTGACGACGCGAGCGGCAGCGCTGGGCTCCTCGAAGCTCCAGGCCACACCGGTCATGCCACGGAGCACGGGCTTGAGGCCCGAAACCCACGGCTGATCGGCGAGCGCCTTCTCCACGAGCTTGTTCTTGAGCACCTTGTAGTCGATGCCCTTTTCGCGGAACCTGTCGCGGAGCTTGCTGACCTCTTCGACCGTCATCCCGGTGAAGTCCAGGAAGACCGCCGAGCTCATCTTGTCGAAGCGAGCGCGGATGTCCTTGATCGCTTCGGCTTTCTGAGTGCGTTCCATCAGTCCTCCTCACTCGCCGACACCACCGTGCTGGTGTCGACGCGAACGCCCGGGCTCATCGTGCTGCTCAGCGTGATGCTGCGCATGTAGATGCCCTTGGCGGTGGACGGCTTCTTGTTCAGAAGCTCGGTGATGAGCGCCATCGCGTTTTCGCTCAGGCGCTTCTCGTCGAAGGACTTGCGGCCGATGCGGCAGTGCACGACGCCCGCCTTGTCGACGCGGTACTCGACCTTGCCGGCCTTGGCCTCCCTGACGGCGTTCTTGACGTCGAAGGTGACCGTGCCGACCTTGGGGTTCGGCATCAGGCCGCGCGGACCGAGCACGCGACCGAGCTTACCGACCGCGCCCATCAAGTCGGGCGTGGCGATGACTCGGTCGAAGTCGAGAAAGCCTTCCTGGACCTTTGCGACCAGCTCGTCGCCACCGGCGACGTCTGCTCCAGCCTCCAGGGCCTCTTTCTCTTTTTCGCCGCGCGCGAACACGAGGACGCGCACTGTTTTGCCGGTGCCGTGCGGTAGCACGATGGCACCGCGCACCATTTGATCGGCGTGCTTCGGGTTGACCCCGAGGCGCACCGCGACGTCGACGCTTTCGTCGAACTTGGCGTAAGCCATCTTCTTCACCAGGGCGACGGCTTCATCCACCGTGACGCGCTTGGATCGGTCGAGCTGGGCTACCGCCGCTTTCCGATTTTTGGTTTCTTTCACTGCCATTTGGGTTCGTCTTTCGACTCCTGGAGCCGGTCGGAAACATCACCCCGTGGGGGTGAGCCGCCGGACCAGTAACTTTTCAGGGCGCTTCCACGTCCACGCCCAGACTCTTGGCCGTGCCGGCGATGCTGCGCGCGGCGGCTTCGAGATCGGTCGTGTTCATGTCCTTCATCTTCTCTTTGGCGATGGCGCGGACCTGTTCCCAGGTCAGCTTGCCCACCTTGGTCTTATTCGGCTCCTTCGAGCCGCTGCCCGGCTTCTTCTGCGTGGGTAGGCCGAGCGCCTTCTTCACCAGCACGCTGGCCGGCGGCTGCTTCATGATGAAGCTGAAGCTGCGGTCCGCGTAGACCGTGATCACGACCGGCAAGATCGTGTCGCCGAGCGGCGCGCTTCTGGCGTTGAAGTCCTTGCAGAACTGCATGATGTTGACGCCGTGCTGACCGAGGGCGGGACCCACGGGCGGCGACGGGTTGGCTTTGCCAGCCGGCAGCTGCAGTTTGATGTAGGCGTTGATCTTCTTCTTGGCGCTCATGACGGTGTGTCCTTGCGAAGCTTTGTCACCTGCCTAGACGGGCAGGCTTAGCGCTTCTCCACGTGTGAAAAGTCGAGCTCGACGGGCGTGGGGCGCCCGAAGATGCTGACCATGACCTTCAGTTTCTGCTTGTCGGGCTTCACTTCCTGAACGGTGCCCGAGAAGTTGGCGAACGCGCCCACCACGACGCGCACTTCATCGCCTTCATTGAACTGGTGGCGGGGCTTCGGCTTCACGGCGCCCTCGACGATGCCCTTCCGCAGGTCCTCGATATGCGGGGGCTTCACTTCCTGAGGGCGCTGATTGCCGATGAATCCGGTGACCTTGGGCGTGTCCTTGACGATGTGCCAGGCGTGCTCGCTCATCTCCATCTCGACGAACACGTAGCCGGGGAAGCTGGTCTTGCTCTTCACCCGCTGGCGGCCGTCCTTGAGGGTGTCGGTGACCTGCTCGCTGGGGATCAGGATTTCGCCGAACTTGTCCTCGAGGTGGAACTGCCGGATGCGCTCCTGCAGCGCCCCTTTGACCTTGTTCTCGTAGCCCGAGTAGGTCGTGACGACGTACCACTTCTTGCTGGGAGTCGAGGGGGCCGCTTCTTCCATGACTCAAGCTCCGTACACGAGGGTCGTCAAGAACCCCCAAATCTTGTCCAAAACGGCGACGTAGACGGTGGCGAGGGCGCTCGCCACGACGACCACCACGGTGCCGTTGAGCACCGCTTCGCGCGTCGGCCAGGTGACTTTCGACAGCTCGGCCGCGACCTCATTGGCCCAGGTACGCACCGATTCCTTGCGGTAGGACTGAATAATCGTGATGGTGCCGACCGCTGCGCCCGCCACCAGCGTGATGCTGTCGCGCTGCTCTTCGGCGTAGCTGACGAGCTGGGGCACCGAACGGACTGCGGTGGACCAGGCCGCCAGGTTGTTCCAACCGGCGACGAGCAGCTTGCTCGCCAGGTAGGCGGCCAGAATGCCGGCGGCGAAGAAGGCCGCGTGGACGTACTTCTCCGAACCGAAGGCGGCGGCTTCGACTGCGTCGTCACCTTCGCCCGGTGCCGCGAGCTCGGCGGGCGCACCTTCGGCGCCTTCGCCTTCGGCGGCCACTGCTTCGTCGTCCGACGCTTTGACGATGGCCTCGCTGGACGAGTCTTCGCCTTCGCCCTCTTCGGCGTCGGTCTTCTTCTCGTCGTTGTCGTCAGCGCTGGCCATTTTCGTTCTTCGTGGATTCTTGCGGGAACTCTGGCAGGGGCGGAGAGACTCGAACTCCCGACCAGCGGATTTGGAATCCGCTGCTCTACCAACTGAGCTACGCCCCTGTGGTTACTTGCCTTCGATGTGAACCGTGTGCGCGTTGCAGGTGTTGCAGAACTTCTTGAGCTGGAGGGGACGCCCGCCGTCTCTGCGAGCTTTCGTCTTCTTGTAGTTGCGGGCGCTGCAGACGCTGCAGCAGAGGGCGATCGGGATGCGCTTGGTATCGGTCACGGGGCGTTTCGAAGGGCCCGAAGTGTGACCGGCCGGGCAGCACCGTGCCACCCGGCAACCAACACTTTGAAATTATTCGATAATCTTGGTTACGACACCGGCGCCGACGGTCTTACCACCCTCACGGATGGCGAAACGCATCTGCTCCTCGAGGGCGACGGTGGTGATGAGCTCCACCTCGACCGTGATGTTGTCGCCCGGCATCACCATCTTGATGCCTTCGGGTAGCTGCACCGAGCCAGTCACGTCGGTGGTGCGGATGTAGAACTGCGGGCGATAGTTGGTGAAGAACGGCGTGTGACGGCCGCCTTCTTCCTTCTTCAGCACGTAGACCTCGCCCGTGAACTTCTTGTGCGGCTTGATCGTGCCCGGCTTGCTCAGCACCTGGCCGCGCTCGATGCCTTCTTTCTCGATGCCGCGCAGCAGGCAGCCGACGTTGTCGCCCGCCTGACCTTCGTCCATCTGCTTGCGGAACATCTCGACGCCCGTCACCGTCGTCTTGGTCAGCTTGTCGAAGCCGATGATCTCGACCTCGTCGTTGATCTTCACGATGCCGCGCTCGATTCGACCCGTGGCCACGGTGCCG
>DATEDZ010000158.1:0-20621 GCA_035281385.1 Polyangiaceae bacterium | reverse complement strand
CGGAGGTTGCAATGGCTCCACGCCCACTCTTGTCGGAGCATCGCCTTGGCCTTCCGCCGCGAGACACGACGTCGGCTCCCTCCGTGCAAAACTTTTCGGGGCTCTATCGCCCGGCCCGCTCACTCGGTCCCCTACGCTTCGTGACGACGGTCGCCCGCCGCCCCGCAAGGGCTGACCTTCCCAGGGGTGGACTCCTCCCGGGGCAGGACTCGCTTGAACTGTCGGTGTCTACTCATTTCTGCTCACCTGCTACCTTCCGCCGGCTTTTACCGCCGCGCCGCCTCGCCGGTATTCTCGCGGCTCGCGCCTTCCCCGACGATCGTGATCTTTCCTTCCAAGACCGCCCAACTCGAGGCTAGTCTGGGTCGCCTGGTAGCGTTAGCGGGCTGATGTCCGCGCGTATCGAACGCTTCAGCTCGTCGAGTAGCTGCAGCTCGGTGCGCGTGGGGGCGGCACGCGGCTCGACGCGCTGCGCCAGAGCTTGCACGATCGGCGCACAAACCGGGTCCGGCAGTAGACTCTCCAGATACTCCAGCGCGGTGCCGCGCAGCTTGTGGTCTTGGGTCTTGAGGCCCTGGCGTACGAGCTCCAGCGAACCGCCGCTGGTGCACAGCGACAGCAGCGCAAAGACGTGATCGCTGACCTCCTGCGTGAGTGGACCGCGCTCGAGCTCCGCCAGCGCCAGCGTGTACACATCCTTGCTCTCGGGCAGATGCTCGCGCTCTTCCCGCGCCACCTCCATGAGCGCGAGCGCGGCGCGGTAGCGCACCTCCAGCGCGTCGGCCGACAGCGCCCTGGTCAGAGCGCTGGCCACGCGAGGACCGCGCAGCGCGCGTAGCACGTGCGGTACGCGACGTCGTACCGGCAGCAGCTGCGAGCTGCTGAGCATCACGTCTGCGAGCAGCCCCACGACGTCTGGACCCATGGCACGAAGCGCACTCAGCGCGAGCTTGGCAAGCTGATCATTGGCCAGGTGCGGCACCACGAACGCGGCCAGTCGCTGGTCCAGCTCGGAACGAGCGAGCAGCTCCCGAATCGCAGCCACGTCGTTGCCGAGCAGCACGCGTACGTCGTTCAACACGCCGCTGTTGTCCGGAGCCGGCGCAGCGGTCGCACTGGAGCCCTCCTGCCGCATGCGCGCGATCTGTTCGAGCAGCTTCTGGCGATCGATACCGAGAGTGGTGGCCGACAGCGTGAGCCGCGCCGCCGGATCCTCGGCCTCGACGTTCTCCACGCTCACGGTACCGGCGCGCAAGCTGGTCTCGAGCTCGGCGACGTAGCCCTGGCGCGCCCGGAGCGAAAGCAGCAGCGCCAACGCAAACGCGAACGTGGCGAACAGCGACGGGCCGCGTTCGACGAGCAGCGGACCGCCCATCGCGATCAGCAGCACGAGCAGGCTGGCCGTCGCATCTCCACCTTTGTCGAACACGACGTCGATGAGAGCTTTGGTGCCGCGCTTGGTGCTGGCCGGCAGCGGTGTAAACAGCGGCTCGAAAGCGCTGCGGAACAGCGATGGCCCGAGAATCAGATCCGCGCCGCGCAGCGCCCCAATCGTCGCGAATGAGGGCGAAAGGCTGGCCAGCGCGCCCAGACCAACTCCGAGCATCGGCGATACCGCCAGCGTGCCGCCCAGGCCGAGGCTGCCAAACAGTAGCCGAGCCACGAAGGCTTGGAGCACGAAGCTCACCAGCGAAGCGCCCGTGTAGAGCACGGCGAAAAAGCGCACCAGTTGTTCCGCGCTGTCGAAGCGCTCGGCCGCGGCCTGCTTCAAGCCGAAGTCGGCGAAGGCCGAAGCGGCGGCGCTGCTCGCGACGAGCAGGGCCAGGGTCCACAAATAACCCGTAAAGCGTGGCGGGCGGGCCGCCTCATTGAGCGTCACTCCCGACGGACTCACGGTCGCGCCCAGGCGCTGGGTCCCCACCGCCGCAACCAGGCACATGCCCGCCACCAGCGGCAAGGTGCTCCGCGCGTTGAGCAAGTCGGCGACGCGCTCCATCGCCAGACCTCCGACCAACCCCCCCAGCGTGGCGCTGGCGGCGATTCGCCCCACCAGGCGCTTGAGCGTGTGCGGATCGAAGCGCTCGTTGATGATCGACCAAAACGCGCTCATCAGCAGCGCGCCACCGATCGACACGTGCAGGTAGACGAGCAACGCGATCGGCCGCGGAAAGCGCGTCAATAGCCCCCACTCCAAAAGCGACAGCAGCGCGCTCGATACGAAGAGCAGCGGCGCAAGCCGCGCGGGGCCGAAGCGCGTCATCAGCCGGGCCACCAAGAGCGCGATCGGTATTGCGGCCAGGGCCGAGCCGAGCATGGCCTTGGGCAGATCGGAGACCGAGTAGGTCGAAAGGAACAGACCTTCACGGAGCGACTTACCCGCCACCTGATGACCGATCGCGAGGGCCGCTGTCAGCATCGACAGCCGAGCGGCGCGCGACTCGGCCAGAGTGCTTTCCACCGGGGCCTTCTAGCTCAGCCGCGACGCGGGCAGCTAGAGGCGGATGACCTGCCGGGTCTGCGTTTTCAGTCGGGTGACTCTCATGCAACCTTAGTCATTTCCGCCATTTGGCGGTCGCTAGACCAAAAGACCCATCGGCGTGTCGATCCGCCCCCGCTTCGTTTGACGTGACTTCAGACCCCAAGATCTCGTACGCCGCTGATTCGTTCATCCGGCGCGCAGGGTCGGAAGGAAACTGAAAGGTCCATCGTCATGCTGAAGAAAATCCTCATCGGTCTCGGCGCTGCCATCGCGCTGCTGGTCATCGTCATCCTGCTGCAACCTGCCAAGTTCCGGATCGAGCGCTCGATCACCATGGCCGCGCCGCCCGACGCAGCCTTCGCGCAGGTCAACGACTTCCACGCTTGGGTCAAGTGGTCACCGTGGGAGAAGCTCGATCCGAACTTGAAGCGCAGCTACGAAGGGCCGAGCTCGGGGGCCGGCGCCAAGTACGCCTGGGTCGGTAACGAGGACGTGGGCGAAGGCCGCATGACCATCGAGAAGAGCAACGCTCCGAGCGAAATCCAGATCAAGCTGGAGTTCTTCAAGCCCTTCGAAGCCAAGAACACCACCATCTTTACCTTCGCCAAGACCGCGGAAGGCAACAAGACGACTTGGGCCATGGAGGGCGAGAACAACTTCGCCGGCAAGGCGATGAGCCTGTTCATGAACATGGAAAAGATGGTCGGCCCCGACTTCGAGAAGGGCCTGGCCTCGATGAAGAACGAAGCCGAAGCGGCCGCCAAAGCCAGCCCGTCTGCAGCCAACGTCAGCCCCTGAAGGAAAGCCATGAAGTTTCTCATGACCTATCAGGGTAACGATCGGAACCCGTCGCCCGAAACCATGGCTAAAATCGGCAAGTTTGGGTACGAGATGACCGAGAAGGGAGTGCTGCTCATGACCGGCGGCTTGGTGCGCCCCAATAACGGCACGCGGCTGAAGTACGCCGGAGGCAAGCACAGCGTGACCGATGGTCCCTTCCCCGAATCCAAGGAGCTGATCGATGGGTTCGCGCTGATCCGCGCCAACTCGATGCAGGAAGCCATCGCGCTGGCGCAGCAGTTCATGAGCATCGCCGGCGAGGGCGAAGGTGAGGTGCTGCAAGTGTTCGACGCGGCGGACGGCGGTCCTCCGGGCGCCTGACGCCCGGCCTTGCAGCGGCCGCCGATCGTGCTGTGATCGGCGGCCTTGGCCTCCGAAACCCATCGCGCCATCCACGCGGTTTGGCAGATCGAGTCGGCTCGCGTCATCGCGAGCCTGGCCCGCATCGTGCGCGACGTGGGGCTGGCAGAGGAGCTGGCTCAAGACGCGCTGCTCGCGGCGCTCGAGCAATGGCCCGAAGCGGGCATTCCGGACAACCCCGCTGCCTGGCTGATGGCCAGCGCCAAGCACCGCGCGCTGAACCAGCTGCGGCGCGGCAAGATGCTGGCGCGCAAACACACCGAGCTCGGCCAGCAGCTCGACGAACAGGGCGATGCCGAGGAGCTGATCGGTCAGCTCGAGGCAGCAATGGACGACGACGTCGGCGACGACTTGCTGCGGTTGATCTTCACTTCGTGCCACCCGGTGCTACCGACCGAGGCGCGCGTGGCCCTGACGCTGCGGCTTTTAGGCGGACTTACCACCGACGAGATCGCGCGCGCCTTCCTGGTGCCCGAGCCCACCGTCGCCCAGCGCATCGTGCGCGCCAAGCGTACCCTGAGCGAGAAGCAGGTGCCCTACGAGGTGCCGCGCGGTGAAGAGCTCAGCCAGCGCTTGGCCTCGGTGCTGGAGGTCGTTTACCTGATCTTCAACGAGGGTTACTCGGCCACTGCCGGGGATGATCTGCTGCGGCCCGCGCTCTGTGACGAGGCCCTGCGGCTGGGTCGCATCTTGGCGGGGCTCGCCCCGAACGAGCCGGAGGTGCACGGCCTGGTGGCGCTCATGGAGATCAACGCCTCCCGCAATGCCGCGCGCACCAGCGCTTCCGGTGAACCGGTGCTGCTGCTCGAGCAGGATCGAGGCCGCTGGGATCAGCTGCTGATCAGCCGTGGACTCTCGGCCTTGGCGCGCGCCGAAGCGCTCGGCGCACGGCCTGGACCTTACCTGCTGCAGGCGTCGATCGTCGCGTGCCACGCGCGCGCCCGCGTCGCCGCAGAAACCGACTGGTCGCGCATCGCGGCGCTCTACGCTGAGCTGGGGGCGCTCTTGCCCTCACCGGTGGTGGAGCTGAACCGAGCCCTGGCGGTGTCGATGACGGAAGGGCCGGCTGCAGGGCTGAAGCTGGTCGAGGCCTTGCTCGCGGAACCCGCGCTCAAAAACTATCACTTGCTGCCGAGTGCCCGCGCGGATTTGCTGGAGCGGCTCGGGCGGCTGGCCGAAGCGCGGGCCGAATACGAGCGCGCAGCCGAGCTGACTCAAAACGAGCGTCAGCGCGAACGCCTGCTATGGCGAGCCGCACGTTGCGGTTGAGGGAGGGGCCGAGGGCGATGAGGAGCAGACTGTCGATCCCAATCCGGACGCCTCATCGCGAAAATCGTTACATCGTCCAGTCTTTGCCGAATGAGTCGAGCCATCGGGTGCGAAACTGCAGACCCCAAGTTGAACCAAGACCCCAAGTCGAACCAAGGAGAGCGTCTCCGAGCTGTGTCGGCTTTCTTGAAGTCGGTCCGAGCACGCCGTCGCGGCGCTGGGCGTGCTGTGTCACGGGGTGGGACGCGGACGCGGAGCGGACGGGGCGGACAGGGGCATGCCGAGGCTGGGGGGCCCGCCGCGGAGGGCACGGGTTTTTGGATGAGCGCGGGCTGGGACGGTTTTGGCCCGTTTCTCGCATCCGCAACTGATGGAATTTGCTGGGGTTAGTGAGTTTTCGGAGCGAGGGGCGAAAAAAGCGACCGTGTTTGTCGATCGGGGGGCGGGGTGTTCGTCGCGGCAGTAGAGGTTGCTCGAAAAAGCTGACCGCGCTGGTCCGCAAGCCGCCTCTCAATAGGAGAAGTCAAATGCGAGTCATGGTGATCATCAAAGCGAACAAGGATTCTGATGCCGGCAAGCTCCCGAGCGAGAAGCTGCTGACGAACATGATGAAGTACAACGAGGAGCTGGTGAAGGCGGGCGTGATGCTGGCGGGCGAGGGCCTGCAGCCCAGCGCCAAGGGCAAGCGCGTGCGCTTCGAGGGAGCCAAGCGCACGGTGATTGACGGGCCTTTCACCGAGACCAAGGAGCTGGTTGCAGGCTTCTGGCTGTGGCAGGTCAAGTCGCTCGACGAGGCCGTCGAGTGGGTCAAGCGTATGCCTTGCGAGGACGGCGACACCGAGGCCAACGACGTCGAGATTCGGCCGGTGTTCGAAGCCGAGGACTTCGGCGAGAACCTGACGCCCGAGACGCGCGCCCTCGAAGCCAAGTTGCGGAAGGCGACGGCTAGCGCGTCGTGAGCTCAGAGCGGTGGTAGGCCCATCGCAATGCGCCCGGAGAAGAGGAGCTGTTTCTTCTCCGAGAGTGGATGGAAGTGCACCGCCTGAATGTCGCGCGACAGCCGCTCGAGCGGGTTCTCTTGCGGAAGAAGGCCGAACCAGCCGTGGATTGGACGGCCTTTTGACGCAGCGCTCGACGGCGTCGGCGGCGATGGTCTTGCGCATCAGACGGAAGCACCGAGGCGTGCTGAACACGATTCTGGCGCAAGCGCCCGTCGTGGCGCCGTGGATTTCCAGGTTCGACGATTCCCTGCTCGGAGAATCCTGATATGGCGATTCCTGCCAAACATCTCCTCAAGCAGCCAGCCTTCAAGGGGTCATACCATGTTCGAAATTTTTTGAGATAGCTGCACGCGCGGCCAATTATGGTGAGCCTCGGTGGGCGCCCGGTGAGGACCAGCTGTTCTTACGGCTTTTCCCGGGCAGATAGGGTTTCTGCCTGCAGTTTTTACGGTTGTAACCTAACAACTTTCTGGCAAATTCCACCCCAAGTGTCGGTCCAGATCGGGGTCTCGCGGCACTAAGTAAAGGTGGACTGCATGCGCCACTCTCACTCGACAACTACTCGCGTCGCGTGTGGCGTGAGGCAGTGTGACGTGGCGCGCCGCAACTACATTGCGCACATCCGTATCACCTGCGAGAGTGTGCGTGCCCCGTTGACCAGGCAGGATGTAGCGCGTCGCCAAACGCAAAGCGCTGCGTCATTGCGTTCGATACACCTGATCGCGGCTGCCATCGGCGCACTGGTAACGAGACAGCTTTCTTCGCTGCTTTGTTGCCGCAAGCTTTACGAATCAGTCTTTGGAAGCTACCTTTTCTCTGGTGGGGCAAGCTCAATCGCTGCGGAGCTTGCGAAACCCCCGATGCCAGTGACCGTGTGAAGTGAGGTCCCTGATGAAGTACCTAGTTCCCATTTGTGCTCTCCTGACCGTCTCTTGCACCGGCGTTGTCGACGGTCAGGATCAGGGTGGCCAGACGCCGCCGGTCGACATGCCCGTGAACATGGGCACGGCGGGCACCACCTCCCAAACGCCGATGACGACGCCAGCCGGCGCGCCCTTCCTGGTGAAGAACAAGGAACCGGAGCTCATCTCGTTCCAGATGCGTCTGCGGCGTATCGCCAGCGCGCTGGGTGTGGACGTCGGCCACCCGATGTTCGCCGAGATGTACAAGAACAACCTCAAGCTCGGCGACTACGATTACGCGAACGGCGCGCAGCCCGACTTCAGCTGGAACGCCAACCGCATCGCTACTTGGATGACCGCGCTCAAGCCGATCTGTGACTCGGCGGAGATGAAAGCGAAGTTCCCGGCGCTGCCTGAGAACCTGCCGCAGCTGGCGCGGGCTGCCTGGGGTCACCTCCCGGCCGCTGAGGACACCGCGGAATACACGGCCGCGATCGCGGAGTCTGCTCTCGACGCCGCCACGGTCTACCAATCCACCTGCATTGCCGTCTTCTCGTCGGCGGAGTTCGTGTACCGATGATCGCCTCACACAAGCTCGCACTCGCCGCGGCGCTCGCGGGCGCTGCTTGGGCGTGCTCGAGTGCTTCGACCACGCCGCCGGGCACGGAGATGACGACGGATCCGAACCCTGGCCAAATGACGGATCCGAACGGCAACCCGGTGCAGATCCCGGTGACCGAGAAGTTCGTGCCGACGGCGGTGCAGGCGCTGGACTACATGCGCTACGTCGGACCGTCGCTGCTTGGTCGCGTGCTGACCGACGCAGAAGAGACGCGCATTGGCACCGAGGCAGGCGCTGCCATCAAGCCGTTGATGGAGACCTGGGTGCTCGAGCCGGGCTTTGCCGAGGCCATCCGCACCATGCTGGAAACGCAGATCGGCTCGAACGGCATACGCGGCACCGCCGACTTCAACCTGCCTGGCAACATCGTGCGCCACGTCGTCAAGAATCAGCTGCCGTGGTCAACGGTCGTGACCAGCCCCACTTGCTACGACGCGACGGGCAACGCGATCCCGTGCGACACCGGTGCCCCCTACGCGGCTGGAGTCCTGACGACCAAGGGCTTTTTGGTCGGCAACGAGGGGCGCTTCAACCTGGGCCGCGCGCGCGCCATGCTGGTGAGCTTCATGTGCCGCGACTACCCGCACGAGGAGACGCTGCAGCCCTACATCGACAAACCGCGGCTGAAACTGATGTTCCGTGCCTCGAACCCGATGGAGCAACAGGTGGCGGAGGTCGCGGGCGGCTTCGGCAATGGCCTGGCGTGTTTCTCTTGCCACGGCCAGTTCAGCAACCACGCTCAGCCGTTCGTCAAGTTCAAGAACAACGGCGAGTACCTGGCGACCGCAACCGGACTTCAGAGCATGACTGCTCAGCTCGGCGAGTCGGACAACGAGACGATGGCCTCCCACTTCGAAAACGCGGCGGAGGCGGCTTCGGAGAAGGCCCAGTGGTTCGGCGTCGAGGTCAACAATCTGGCTGAAGGCGCAGCCGCGATGGCCAGGACGGACGCCTTCCGGGAATGCGCCGTGCAGCAGCTGCTCGAGCTGGGCGTGGGGCTAGATGCTGCCTTCGACAACGGTGCCGAGGAGGACATCAAGGGCCTCAAGGTGAGTCGCGCCTTCCTCAAGGAAATCGCCGACGGCGTGAAGGCCGTCTCGCCCGATCCCACGATTCAGGCATTGGCCATCGCCGCGTACTCGGACATGCGCGTGGTGGCCGCCACCCTCAACGGTTTGAAGCGTTAAGCAGGTCACGGAGACGACCATGAACCTCACGAACATCAGAAACGAAATGGCAGAGATGAGCCCGACGCAGCGGCGTCGGTTCCTCAAGCTCATGGGCGCGTGCCTGGCGGCCCCGACCATACCAGCAGCATTGCGCTTCGCCTTCAACGAGGTGGCTGGCGGCGTGAAGTACGCGCACGCTCAAGCGGCTTCCGAGGGCACGATCTTCCTGGAGTTCAACTACCGGGACCAGGTCGACCTGATGCATGTCTTCGTACCGCCGGGCATCGCGACCCACCCGAGCCTCAAGCCCGGCGTGAATGGTGAAGCCATCTCGATGTTCCATCAGGTGGCGAACATCAGGAAGGCCCCCAACACGAACCACTACCTAACACCCGACTCGATGGAGCTGTTGGACTACGTCGATGACATCGCGATCATCGACACCAGCGAGGCCACGATCGGTAACGTGCACGGCCACGAGGCAGGCAGCGCCATCCGTTCGCCCGGCCGCGTGATGGGCAGCGCTTCCGGCAAGCAGCCGATGTACATGATCGACGCGCCCAACGACGGCGCCAACGGCGCGGGCAGCGAGAAGCTCTACACGTCCACGCCGACCCCCGCGACGCTGCACAACTACCACCAGAAGCAGACCGACGCGACGCTGAAGAACGGTTTCGCCTTCAAGGGCATCAGCCGTTTCAAGCACTCCTGCTACCACTACGGCGCGGATCTGCCGGGCTCGGAGCTCGACCGCTACAAGGACAAGGACTCGTTGTTCTCGGCCTTCCCGAAGGTGGCGACCGACGCCAGCCTGGTGCCCAGTCCGGCTCACGCCGACCTGCTGCTCAAGATGGTGAAGGGAGTCGATACGCGGCTCTTCACCCGTCGCTACGCTCCCGAGAAGCTGAACAATCACCTCGCTCAGCTCAACGAGACGCGCAATCTCCTCCACGTGGCAAATCCGAAGGTGGTCGACGTGCCGCTCACGATGGCCGAAGAGATGCTCTGGGGCGAAGGTGTCCCGACGCAGAAGTGCACCCAAGGCGATACCAAGGTCGTCGATTGCGGCACGAACGGGGATCCGAGCGCCGATGGCTTCGTCAAGGCGCAGGTCTGGGAGCAGTTCGCCTACGCGGCGAAGATTCTGGGCTCGGGCGTCACCCGCAGCGCCGCCATCGAGTTCGACTTCATGGATTTGCACGGCGACGGCGCTCGCCCCGAGTCGGTGCTCCAGGTCCAGGCGCAGCAGGCCAGCAAACCCCTGGCACGTATGATCAAGTACATGAAGGACCTCGGGGTCTGGCACCGCACGCTGATCGCGGTCTACACGCTGGACGGCAGCCGCCGCCCCGCCGCCAATTCCTACGGCAACGACGGCAAGGGGACGATGATCCTCGCTGGCGGCATGATCAAGGGCGGCTACTACGGCGACATCCGGATCACCAAGGATATGACCAATGGGCACGAGTACGGCTTCGTCAAGCCGGACCCGGTGACCGGCGTGCCGACCGGCGACCCGATCACCAGCTGGGGTGACCCCAGCAAGCGCACCCCCGGCGCGGACCTGTGGCTCACCGTCATGAAGGCGCTCGGCATTCCGGACGAGCTGGCTCGGAGCTTCCCCGACACGACCAACGGCACCGTTCACCAGTGCATGCTCAAGAGCGTCTGAGCGAGCTGGGGCTAGGCATGCGCGAGCGCCTGAGGGAGCTCGCTCTCGCGGCGAAAGCCACGCGACGGCATGCCGAACAGGTAGCCCTGTAACAGGTCTGCGCCGACGCTCAAGAGCGTATCGCGCTCCGCCTCGCTCTCCACGCCCTCGCACACCACGCGCATGCCGAGCTCCTGCGTGCAGAGCGCGATCATCGATTTGATTAGGTTCGCCTTGGATGCCGACGAGTCCACGTCGCGCACCAGCGACATATCCAGCTTGACGATGTCGGGACCGAGTTGGGCAAAGCTCGAAAGCCCCGCGTGGCTGGCACCAAGGTCGTCCACCGCAATGCGGAAACCGATGTCGCGCAGCCGCTCGATGCGTTCGCGCAGGTGCTCCACCCGATGCAGGGCGGCGCGCTCGGTGACTTCCAACACCACGCGCTCTGCCAGCGCGGCCAGCGGTGAATGCAGCGAGTACAGGTCGTCGCTGGTCAGATCCAGCGCGTGCAAATTGGCGAACACCAGCGCGCTGGGTGGAGCCGTCACCGCGCTCAGCGCGATGGCGTCGCGCACGTGCTTGCCGAGCTCCTGCACGCGACCCAAGCGTTCAGCGGCATCGAGCAACTTGCCAGGCGACGACAGATCCTCGTCGGAGGAGCGCAGCAGCGCCTCGTAGCCGAAGATTCGACGCTCGGGCCACAGCACGATCGGTTGATAGGCCACCCACAGCTTGTCGAGCGCGCGCTCGAAGCGTCCCTCGAGATCCTCGAGGTCCTCGATCAGCCAGCCACCCGCCTCGCAGACTTCCAGCGCCTTGCGCTTGAGCAGGTTCAAGCGATGGTGGGCGGCGGCGTCCTTGACGGTCGCGACCAGCCGTTCGTGCTCGATCGGCTTGGACAGATAACGGTAGCCACCGTGCTCCATCGCCGCCATTGCGGTCTCGAGGGAAGGCTTGCCGGTCAGGAAAATCAGCGGGACGTCGAGGTCCACGCTGCGCACCTCGCGCAAAAGCTCCATCCCACCCATGCCTGGCATCATCAGATCCGAGACGATGGTGTCGAAGCGCTTGCCCTGGTTCAAGATGGCCATGGCTTCCTCGCCGCTGGCGGCGGTTTGAACGCGCAGACCCGCACGGCTCAGGGCGCGTTGCGCCAGCCTTCTGAGCTGCTCTTCGTCGTCAACGACCAGAACCTCGGTCTCGCGAGTCGTCATCTCGCACCCGCTTTGCTTGGGTATGAGCTAAGCGTGCGCCATGGCCCTGGCCAGGCCAAGCCGTTCGAGCAGGATTGATTCGCGTCACTCGGCCGGCGGGACATTACGCAACGAAAGAGCCCTCTCTCGTCCCAGTCCTGGACGACTCGCAATTGGCCTGACCCGCTGAGGGCGACGTCAGTTGGCCGGCAGCTCACCCCGCAGCCCCGCGTAGAACTGCCTGCCGAGGGCGGGACGGTTGTCGGTGGGCACGAGCGGATCGCGCTTGGTGTCGCTCAGGTTGAGCGCGCCTAGGTACAGCTCGAGCGCGGACCAGAGCTGGTAGGCCAGGCGCGCGTCCAGGGTTGCAAAGCTCGGGCTGTCGAGCGGCTCGTCTTCGACCGTGCCGGCAAAAGCTTCGGCGACCCAGCGGAAGCGTACGCCGGCGTTGAGCTTGCCGACCTCACCGAAAGCGGCCAGCGTGAGCGTATGCGGTGGACGGTTCGGCAGGGCCTGACCCGTACCTTCATTGCGGGTCCAGACGAAGGCGTAGCCCGCGTCCAGCGACAGCTGCTCGAGCGCCTCGACGCGCACGCTGGCATCCGCGCCGGCCGTGCGGGCCTGTTCGACGTTGACGTAGGCGTAGTCGGTGACGCCAGCGATGGGCTGCTCGGGCGCGAGATCGATGATGATCAAATCGTGGATTTGATTGCCGAAACCCCCGACTCTCACGCGGACCCGGTCGCTTCGCGCAGTCACGTCGCCCGTGAGTCCCCAGGAGGTCTCGGGATGGAGATCGCGATTGCCGATCACGCGATAGCCGAGCGCCGAGTGGTCGAACAGGAAGCCGAACTCCTTGGCCGTCGGAGCTCGGAAGCCGCGCCCGAGCGCGGCGCGCACGCTGAGCCAGTTGGTGATCTGGTAAGCGCTGGCCAGGCGCGGCGCCACCACCTCGCCGTAGGAATCATGCAGCTCCGCGCGCGCGCCGGGCATCAACGTGAGGCGCTCGGTGACCTTCCAGCCCAGCTGGCCGTAGATCGCGCCGCTCGCGAGCAGCGTCGGCTCGATCTCGGTCAGGCGCTCGTGCGAAAGGTCCGGCAGCGTTCGATCCAGCGTTTGTTCGAAGCGCTCGGCATCGCTGCGAATGCCGAGCACCCAGGTGCGAGCCCGACCTTCCGGCACCGTCAGGATCGCCTCCAGGCCTTGGTTTTCCAAGTAGCGTTCGCGCACCTCGTCGAGTGGAGAGCTGCGCCGGTCGCGGCGCGAGTCGTCCAAGAACCAGCTGCGCGAAAGGCTGAAATCCAGCCGCTTTCCGGCACCGAGCTCGAGCGTCTCCTGGGCCCGCAGCGTGAGGCGATCGGTGACTTGTGGCAAGTCCAAGAGATAGAGGCGGCTGAGCCCCGGCGCCCGCTCGGACGTCAGGCCGTCGGAGTGGTCACGCACCCAGCGCGCCTTGAGCCGCAGCTCGAGATCACGACGCGGTTTGGTCCCGGCTCGCAGCCCCACCAGTATCGAACGCCAGGGCGGTGCCAGAAAATCCGGACGGCTCTGCTCGATGCGGACACCCGGGCGGTAGTGCAGCGAGGTATCGAGCGCGAGCCACTCGTCGTCATGTCGGTAAGCGCCCGATAGCTGGCCGAGCGCCTCCCCGGTGTGCCGGCCTTCGGCACGGTAGCGCAGGCTGGGGCCGAGCGTTTGCGGACGTGCCTGCACCACGTTGATCACGCCGCCAAGCGCGTTCGTGCCATAGAGCGAGCTGGTCGGACCGGTGACGTATTCGATGCGCTCGACGTCGACCAGCGGCAGCTCGGAGAGATCGATCACACCATTGACGTCGCCGATCACCCGCTCGCCATCTTCGAGCACCAGCACGCGCTCGGCATCGAGCCCCTGCATCTGAGCGCCGGCGGGGCGGCCCAGATAGCCGTAGCTTTCAGGGTTGATCTGCAGCGTCGGCTCGGCCTGCAGGGCTTCGGCCACATTGGTCGCGCCGCGCCGCTCCGCCTCCTGGCGCGTGACGTAATCGGTGCGCACCGTGGCTCGCTGCGAGCTTTCGGGGGTGCGGGTACCGGTGACCACGACCTCCACCGGCTTGCACGCGTCAGGATTCTTGGCGTCGGCCTTGCACTCCTCGGCTAGCGCAGGACGCGCCAGCAGCGCGCCGAGCATCGAGCCAAGCGAGGCGCGAAGCAGCCTGGTCATCGGGGCGCGGCGCTGACGACCAACGGACAGTCGAGCTCCGGGTGGGGAATGACCAGCGCACGGGTCTTGAAAACCTGCCAGATCAGCTCGCTGTTCAGGACGTCACGCGGAGAACCATCTGCCGCAACGCGCCCGCGATCCAGCAGGATCAGTCGATCAGCGTATTGCGCAGCGAGATTCAAGTCGTGCAGCACCGCCAGCACCAGCCGTCCCTCCCGGCTGGTGGTGCGCGCCAGCCCAAGCACCGTGTGCTGGTGGGCCAAATCCAGATTCGACGTCGGCTCGTCGAGCAGGAGTGCTGTCTCGCTCGGCGGCACGTCACTGATCAGCTGCGCCAGGGCACGCGCGATCTCGACGCGTTGGCGCTCACCGCCCGAAAGCGTAGTCACATCGCGCTCGGCCAGATGACTGACCTCGACCCGCTCCAGGGCCTGCCTGGCGGCATCGAGGTCGCGTTTGCCCTCGGGCAGCTCGCTATGCGGGTGGCGCCCCAGCAGCACCACCTCCAGGCTGGTGAAGCCAAAAGCGACCTCGCCGCGCTGGCTAACCACCGCGCGTCGCCGCGCCAATTTCGTGCGACCGAGCTCGGCCAGGGGGCGCCCCCAAAATTCCACGCGGCCCTGGGTCGGTAGGCGCGCCCCCGCCGCGACGCGCACCAAGGTGGATTTACCGGCGCCGTTGGGGCCCGCGACGCAGACCAGCTCGCCGGCTGCGAGCCGCAGCTGCACGCCTGCGAGCAGCTGCGCCTGACCAATCCTGACGCCCAATTCGTGCAGCTCGATCATGCGCCCATCCGCCGCGCGGCTCGCAGCAGCCACAAGAAAAACGGAGCACCCAAGAGCGCCGTGACCACGCCTACCGGCAGCTCGGATGGTGCTGCCACCACGCGCCCCACGGTGTCGGCCAGCGTCAGCACGATCGCGCCGAGCAGCGCCGACCCCGGCAAGAGCGTGCGGTGATCCGGTCCAATCGCGAGCCTGACCAGGTGCGGCACCACCAAGCCGACGAAGCCGATCGCGCCCGTGAACGCGACGGTAGCGCCGGTGCCAAGCGAAACCAGCACGAGCACGACGCGCTTGGTGCGTTCGACGTCGATGCCGAGATAGCTGGCGTCTTCTTCGCCCAGTGCCAGCGCGTTCAGAGCTCGCGCCAGCCGCGGCAGACCCAGCACGGACAGCAGCACGAACGGGGCGCTGACTGCGACTCCGCGCCAGGTCGCGCCGTTCAGGCTGCCGAGGTTCCAGGACGTGAGCTCGCGCAGCTGCGCGTCGCTGGCGATGAAGGTGAGAAATCCCACGCCCGCGAAGGCCACGGCGTTGACCGCGATGCCCGCGAGCAGCAGCGTGGTGAGCCTGACCGCGCCGGCCCGCTGCGCGAAGCTCCAGATCAAGAAGGTCGCGCCGAGGGCGCCCGTGAAAGCCGCGCAGGGCAACAGGAGCAGGCCGAGCGTACTACTCACCTGCGCCGCCCCACCCACCACCACGATCATCAGCGCGGTGGCCAGCGAGGCGCCGGCGGTCACGCCCATCAGCCCGGGATCCGCCAGCGGATTGCGAAACAAGCCCTGCATGGCAGCGCCCGCCGCGCCGAGCCCGGCGCCGGTCAGGACCGCCAGCAGCGCGCGCGGCAACCGGATTGCCACGAAGACGCGTTCGGGCACGCCCTCGAGGCTGGCGCCAGATAGCAGCGCCGAGACGATGCGAAAGAGCGCGCCAAGCGGTACCGGGACGACACCGCTCGCCAGCGCGACGACGAACGTGATGAGCAACAGCACCACCAGTGAGGCGAGCAGCACACGAGCCTTGGCGGATCGCGAAAGCTCCGTCCAAGCCTGCGTTAGCGCGGTCATCGCCAGGCGGTCACCGGACGGCCTTGGCGCGCAAGCTCAAGGTCGCCGTATCGCTCCCCAAATTCCCATTCAAGGACTCGAATTTCAACAGGTATTTGCTGGCGCCGTCAGCCGCCAGCACCAGCCAGACGCTGTCGCTCAGCTCGATCGGGTCGGTCCCGGGCTCGAGCCAGCGGCGGGCGAAGGCCGTCGCCACGCCATCGGTGGCCCAGCTCAAGGTGTCGGCGGTGAGCGCTTCGTAGTCGGCGCCGGCGAAGCGCGGCAGCTCCGAATCCTCGGTGCGCGCCTGGATCTCGTCCTCGGTCTCGCTCGCAGTCAGGTCCGCGTCGAGATCCACCGCTTCCACGCCGCGCGAGCCGGACAAGCCGCCGTTGACCGCGACGGACTCACGCCGGAAGCAGACGTGCCAGGCGTCGCTCAGCGCAGCTTCATCGGGCGTCAGCGGCGTCACGTTGCCGCTCACCAGGTCGACGCAGGCGGAAGACTGCCGATCGTCGGTCGAGTCGCCGCCGGCGGTGGCGTCGATCTCGATGAGCTCCTGCGTTTCACCGACCGCGGCATCGCTCACCTCGGCCCAGCGGATGCGGTAGAGCGCAGCCACCGGCGCACCGAGCTGCTCGCCGTAGTAGCTCAGGATCTGCAGCTTGAACAGACGCGCCCCATCACGCAGCCCATACACGTGGTAGCGACTGAAGAGCTGGTGCGTCTCACCGCCATAGTCGTACCAGTCGAGCAGCGCGCCGCCCGCGCGATCCTTGAGCAGGATCGGCACTTCGGGCGCGGTATCGGAGAGGAAGGTCGGGGGAGCGAGTGGTCCGAACGCGCTGGTATTCCCGGGACCGGAAATGCCGCCGTTGCTGAAGACGTCCCGGCCTTGCAAGGCCAGATCCCAGGCCAGCGACTTGCTGCCGTCCCCGTCGAGCTCGACCCGCGAGGGCTCCGATAGCTCCACGAAGGTACGGGCGTCTGGGCTCACGCTGAGCTCGACCACTCCCGCCTCACTCTGAGCAGAGCCGCCTGCCGCGCCGCTCGGGTCGTCCTGTCCGACGCGCTCGCTGCTGCAGCCAAGGGCCGCCGCCAGCAGGGGCAGTACCCATGAGCCGCCTCGGACACTCAGCTTCATGGCTGTAAGCATGTCCGGAGATGCGGGCGGCCCTCAAGTAGAAAGGTGGAAGATAAGGCGCTTCCGGGCGTCGTCTTGACGCCCGACGGCCACAGCCGTCGCGTGTGGGTCATGGACCCGTGGCTGCTGCGGCTGTCGTGCGTGCTCGCGGCCCTGCTGCTGGCGCCGCGTGCCGGCGCACAGGCCTGTGAAAGCGCGCGACCCACCGACGCGGCTGGCGCGGCCGGGCTCTCGTATGGCAGCGCCGAGGTGGCGTTCTACGACAGCGCTTCGGGTCTGGCGCGCGTGCATTATGCGCTGTCGGGCGTGCATGCTCCGCCGGAAAGCAGCACGCGGGAGGCTGACGTACCCGACGCGATTGTGGTCGCGGCCCAAGCCGCCGACGCCGCCTTCGACAAATACGCCGAGCTCGGCTTCCAGCTCCCGCTGGGAGACGCCGACTCGCCTTGCGCCTCGAACGGTGACAGCGACGCGGTCGACATCTACGTCGTCAACTTCTCCGCGGCCGACGGGCAGGCCGTGCACGACCATTGCGAAGCGGGGCCCCCCGTCCGCTGCGCCGGCTTCGTGCTCGTGGAAAACAACTTCCCAGGCGGCTACGCCGACACCGAAGAGGGGATGCGCACCGTGGTACCCCACGAGCTGTTCCACTTGGTGCAGGACGGCTATGACGCAGAGGTCGAGCGCTGGTGGGCGGAGGGCAGCGCGCAATGGGCCGCCAACCAGGTTTATCCAGAGCTACGCGACCTGGAGCGCTTCCTGCCCGGGTACTTCGACAATCCGTGGCGGCCGCTCAACGTGCCACCGTCGGGCATCATCACCAGCTTCCTCTACGCCACCGCGATTTGGCCAGTGTTCCTGCACGAACGGCACGATGCCGCGCTCGTGCGCGAGATCTACGAAGGCTTCACGGGCGACGGCAGCAGCGTGCTCGAAACCACCAACCTGATCCTGCAAGAGCGCGGCACGAGCCTGGCTCAGGAGTTCTTGCAGTTTGCCGCGTACAATGCGGCCACCGGCGAGCGCGCGCAGCCGGGCGCCGGCTACCGCGCGGCTGCGGACTATCCGCTCGTCGAGCTCACGCCCTTCGCGGTCTCCCCGGGGGCAACCTTGGACGAGATCGCCTCGGGCCTGGGCGCCTTCTACTATTCGGTCCAGAGCTCGAGCCCGCTCGAGCTGAGCCTGACCGCCGCTCCCGAGCGCGTGGCGGCGCTGCTACTGCCGCTGAGCGACGGCCAGGCCCTGCTCAGCGAAGCAACGACCCTGCCCGCGATCCTCGAAGGCGAGGGCATCGTGGTGGTGGCGGGACAGAGCCTGTCCCGAACCGACGCTCCCTTCACCCTCGGTGCCGGCACCGCCAAGCCGCCCGAGCCCCCCCAGCAGGTGAGCGACGATGATCTGGGGGAGTCGGGTTGCAGCATGGGCCCGGCGGCGCCTTCGAGGCCGCGAGGCCTGGGCGCTGTGCTCGAGATCGTGGTTAGCTTGCTGGGTCTGGCTCGCCGCTCCAGACTGCGAAAGGAGACGTGAGCGATGCGCTTTCGGTTGGGCTCCCTGGTCATGATCGCGCTCTCGATGAGTGCCTGCGCTTCCGAGCCGATCGATGCCGACGAGGGCATGGGGGCCGCGGGCTCGGGCGGTTCCGCCGGCGGCGCCGGCAAGGGCAACGGCGGTGCGCCCGCTGCCAACCCGTGCAGCGGCGCGCTCAAGCAGGAGCTCAGCCTGGTCGACGAGGTGTCGACCGCCAGCGTTTCCGTGTTGAGCCAGAACGGCTCGGAGCTCGTGGTGTACGTCGATGCGACGGCGGGCGGCATCGACGGACAAGATCAAAATCCTTGGGTCTACATCTCGCTCGCAAGCGGTGCGGCCGTTCCGGTCGGTGATCTCGACGCGCTCATGTCGCTGGACTGGGACCTGGCGCTCAAGCGCTTCGTGATCCGCACCAACAGCGGTGACAGCGGCCCCGGTCAAGGCGGCGCGATTCGGGTGATGCTGAGCTGGGACGATGTCGACGCCAGCACGCTCGGCACGCGTCGAGTTGCGGTCGAGGACTGGTTCGACGAGGATTGTAGCCTCACGATCGACGCCGCCACGGGTGACGTGATCACGACCTTCTCCGGCTGGAGCGAGTACGACGAGGCCACGCACGTGCTGGCCCCCGCCGACGCGGTTTACCTGACTCAAGGCGCCGACGGCACGCTCTACAAGGTGGCGATCCTCGACTATTACAGCACCCCGACTGGTACCTCGGGCACCACCCCGGGACGCTACCGGCTGCGCGTCGCGCCGCTGCCATGAGCGCGGCCGGCGCCGGGCAGCGGCTCCTGCTCCTGAGCGGGCTTCTGACGCTGGGCTCGTCCGCTTGCGGGGGCGAAAGCACCGCGACGACGCAGGCGGCCATCTTCGGCGGCGCGCCCGCACCCGACGACACGGCGGTGGTGGCGGTCGTCAATTTCGCAGGCGGCCAGTGTTCGGGCTCGGTGATCGCGCCGCGGCTCGTGCTCACCGCACGGCACTGCGTGGCCGACACCGCCACCGAGGACACGCGCGTGGTGTGCGGAGAGACCGATTTCACCGATCCGGATAGCGCGGGCGCCGTGTTCGTGGTGCATGGTCCCGAGATCACCGATGACCCGGACGACTACCGCGCGCTCTCGGCGATCCTGATCCCCGAAGGCGTGGATCAGGACTTGTGCGGCACCGACGTCGTCTTGCTGGTGCTCGAGCAGCCGCTGCCGGACGTCACGCCGCTCGAGCCGCGTCTCGATCAGCCGGTGATGGCGGGCGAGCCCTACTCCGCGGTGGGCTACGGCGTGGATCGCGCCGAGCAGGACAATCCGTCAGGCGTGCGCAAGCGCCTGGACGACCTCATGGTGAAGTGTTTCGGTGACGAGTGCGACGAAGGCGACGTTCGCGACAATGAGTGGGTCGGCTCGGGCGGCCCGTGCAGTGGGGATTCGGGCGGGCCGGCGCTCGACGCCAAGGGGCGCGTGATCGGCGTGGTCTCACGCGGTCAGGATCCATGCGTCGAGCCGGTGTTCGGCGACGTCGCCACGCGCGCCGCGTGGCTGAGGTCGGAAGCCATTCGGCTGGCCAACGCCGCCGACCAGGCGCCGCCAACCTGGGCTCCCTGCGCCGACCCCGACCCCTGCACCTACGACGACGAGCCGGAATCCGACGAGGAGGAGCTGGAATCTTCGTGTGCAGCTGTCCGCGGCGGCTACGGAGGCTGGCCGTCTGGGCTGCTCGCGCTGGGGCTGGCCGTGGCGCGGGCGCTTCGTGCTCGAGGCGGGCGCCGAAATTTGGTGGCGTAGCCCCCGCACCTGGACTGGATTTTTCCGAATCGCGTCCGCTCGAGAAAAACTGTCGCCATGTGCGATAATAGGCGACCCTAGTGACGCCGCCGAAAGCACTTAATAAAGATCGCACAGCCAATCATCGGGACGCTCCGAGGCTTCTGGCGTCATGAATGGTCGAAAGGAAGGACACGCATCATGTTTCAAGGTCAAGCACGCTGGTTCCTGCTGGCGGGGCTCTCCAGTAGCGCGTTTTTGGGTTGCAGCGGCGAGGAGCCGGCGGGCGGCGGAAATGCTGGCAATTCGCCCGGTGGCACCAGCGCTGGCAGCGGAGTCCAGGGCGGCGCCGGCGGCGCCGGCGGCACGAGCGGCGGAGCAGCTGGCTCGATGAGCGCTGGAACCGGTGGGGGCGGCGCGGCCAGCGGCGGCATGGGCGGCGGCGCCGGCGGCAGCGGTGGCTCTGGTGGCAACGCAGGCGGCAGCGCTGGCTCGGGCGGCAGTGGCGGTACGGGGATGCCGACGGCGGTGGCAAACATCACGGCCATCCTGGGCGGGGGCGTGACCGGCACAGCGACCTTCACTCAAGGAGCCATGATGACCAAGCTGGTCATCA
This sequence comes from Polyangiaceae bacterium, assembly GCA_035281385.1. Classification (GTDB taxonomy): domain Bacteria; phylum Myxococcota_A; class Polyangia; order Polyangiales; family Polyangiaceae; genus PMG-095. Next base: position 52 of record DATEDZ010000158.1, on the reverse strand, counting down.
ACCTCACCGCCTGTCCGGACGGCGCGCACGCTACGCATCTCCACGAAACGAA
>DATEDZ010000157.1:0-8785 GCA_035281385.1 Polyangiaceae bacterium | reverse complement strand
GCGCTTCCGCCCAGGCGTCTTCGACCTCACGCACGATCGTCGACAACGACCGCGCAGCCGCGAGCGAGGCGTCGAGCTCGAGCGCGCGCTCGGCGTGACGGGCGGCTGTTTCGAAGTCGAGGGCGTTCAGCGCGACCGAAGCGCGGCGCAGCTGGTAGGCCGCGCTGTGGGGATGCTGTCGCAAGAGCGCGTCGGCGTAGCTGGCCGCCTGCTCACGCTTGCCCAACATCGCGCTGACCAGCGCAGCGTTGGAGAGCGCTCGCGCCGAGGCCGGTCCGCCCAGGTCGATAGCGCGCACGTACTGCTGATGCGCCTCCGGCAGACAACCGGCGCGGAGCGCCACCGAGCCGAGCTCGACCAGCGCCGTGGCCTCGGTGGGCGCGTCGCGAGCGGCGCTGATCCAGAAGCGGGCTTCATCCCCGTAATCGGCGACTCGCTGGTGCAAGCGCACGCCACAGGCCAGGGCCGCCACGAGCGCCAGCGCGCTCGCGACAGGCTGCCGCAGTGCGCCGAGGGCCTGCCATGCGACAGGCGCCCCTGCCAAGAACAACCCCAAGCTGGGCAGATACAAGTGGCGATCGGCCGCGACCACGCTGACCGGCAGTGGAAACAGGTGCAGAACCAAGACGAGCGGCACGAGACCGAGCGCTAGATACGCCAGCGATTCTGCGCTGGCGCTGCGCGCGCGACGTAACAGTAATGCGCCCGCCACCAGCGCCGCGGCTCCGAGCGCCAGGTAGGCGAAGCTCGGTGCGCCGACGCTACCCATGAAGGTGCGCGGCTGGAGCGGGTCGAGTAGCGCCCACACGTAGCGCCCGAGCGCTTCACCTGCGGTGAGGAGGCGCGCTGTCCAGGGAGCGACGGCGGCGCCACCCGAGCCTAACGCTCCAGCCGAAAAGCGCAGCAGCAGGTAGACACTGAGCGCGCCGGCCAGCGGCGCGAGTCTCGAAGCCAGGGCAGCTCGAGGCATAGCAAGTGGGCGGGGTAGCTCGAGGACTAGCAAAGCCGCGACCACGCCCGCTGCCGACTCCTTGGCAAGCAGCGCCAGCAGCGCGATGCCGCTGGCGAGCACGCGACGCGTCCATGCTGGGCGGTACACGTGCAGAGCCAGTAGCGAAAGCGCGCCGGCCAGCACGTCGCCGCGACCAGAGACCCAAGCCACCGCTTCGGTCAGGCGTGGTAGAAGCGCCCACAGCAGGCTAGCCAGGGCTGCCCATCTCGGCGCAACCCGTCGGCGCCACAGCAGCCCGAACAAGAGGCCCGTCGACAGCAAGTGCAGCGCGACGTTCGTCAGGTGATAGCCCGCAGGATTGCCCGCGTGGAGCGAGCGATCGATCACGAACGACAGCGTGGTCAGCGGCCGGAAGTACGCCGGCTGCGCTGCCTCGCCCGGCTCGCCGAGCCAGAACGGCTGAAGGAGCGCGCGCGGGTCGAGCGGCGCGGGCAGCGTCGCCAGTAGCCGGTGGTCGTCCCACAAGAAGGGTGCAGCGAGCACATCGACATACACGCCCGCCACGACGAGCAGCGCAGGGCACAGGACGAGCCAGGGCGGGAGCCGCTGCGTTTCCGAATCGCTCACGGCGGCGAGACTGTTCCATGCCCAGGCGACGTGTCCAGAGCCGCTTGCTGGTGCGCCTTCGCCCCGACGCACGCGCCGATGACCGTCCACACCAGCACCTGCCAGCACACATGTCGGCGAACAATTCTCGGCGGATGCAGCCTTCAAAGTGCCCATTTTCGTCACCAACTGCAGGCTGCTGCCGCGTCTCCGCCCGGCTTTTCTCACGTTTTCCCGACCTCGCCCTATTGAGTGAGGTGGCGCGGTCGTTGCTTTCCTGACCGACCGTGCTCCAAGGAACGCATCGCCGACAAGCTCGAGGCTTCACGCTCGTCGAGCTCATGGTCGTCGTCGCGGTCGTGGGGATTCTCGCGACACTGGCGGTGTATGGGGTCGGCAAATATATCCGGTCTTCCAAGACCAGCGAAGCCATCCAAATGATCGCCACCATCAAGGCGGCGCAAGAGTCCTACAAGGCGGAGACGTTCAACTACCTGAACGTCAGCAGCTCGCTCGATGACTACTACCCGGCGGCGCCCGACGCTCGGGCGCACGGCTGGGGCGACGTGTCCTCGGACGCAGGCAAAGGCTTCCGCACGTTGGGCGTCACGGCAGACGCTCCGGTGAGGTTTGGCTACGCCACCACCGCGGGCGCCGCGGGCGCGACGCCCGGCCCGCATGGCACTGCGCTGACCATCACGGGCTGGCCGAGCGGCGCCTGGGATCGCCCCTGGTACGTCGTCCGAGCGGCGGGCGATCTCGACGGCGACGAGACGCTTTGTTACATCGTGAGCGCGAGCTTCCTGGGGCAAATTTTAGTCGACAAGGAGGGTGAGTGATGGGCTGGCCAGCCACCCAACTTCAACCGCTGGCGTTCGGAACGAGTGGTCCGACGCTAATCTGCGCCTGCTTCACTCGATAACAACTGGAGAGAAATATGATCCGTAACATCCGTCGCAAAATCCGTCAGAACCGAGGCTTCACACTGGTGGAGCTGATGATCGTGGTCGCCATCGTCGGCATCTTGGCCGCGCTCGCCATCTACGGCGTGCGCAAGTACATGGCCAACGCCAAGACCGCCGAAGCGCGCAACTCGCTCGGTCAGATTGGCAAGGATGCTTCAGCCGCGTACAACAAGGAGACGATGCAGGCGACCGTGCTCACCGGGGGTGCAACGACCGCGCTTAGCAATCAAATTTGTGATGACGCGGCTGCAAAAGTTCCAGCCGCCCAAACTGAGATCGCGGGCAAGAAATACCAGTCGACCGCTGCGGAATGGGATGCTGGTAGTCCTACCGCTGGTTGGCAGTGCCTCAAGTTCTCGATGAGCGAGCCGCAGTACTACATGTACGGCTATGCTGCTGAAAATCCGACGACGAATACGGGCACGTTCAAGGCTACGGCGGAGGGTGATCTTGACGGCGACGCCACCCTGTCGACCTTCAGCATCGATGGCGCGGTCGCTGACGGGGCCGTCCGCCTGGCCCCCACCATCTTCGAAGCAAATCCAGAGGAATGAGCTGACCGCCTTCACGGCACTCATCAGACAACCCGACGCCTCCCGCAGCCTCGCTGCAGGGGGCGTCGGCCTTTTGTGGTTTCAGGTTGGCAGCAGCCGTCAAGCTGGTTATCACGTCGGGATGCGCCCGCTGGCCCCTGTCGAAGCAGCCCTGGCGTTCAGCCTGGTTGGCTCGCTGCTCGCGCTGACCATTCCGGCGTTCTTACGCAACTTGCACGCCTCCAAGATGAGCGAAGCGCTCGTGGGACTGGAACGGATCAGCGCGCGAGCAGTGAGCCTGGCCGACGGGGCGCCGCAAACCAGCGCCTATCCCGCGAGCGCACCGCTGACGCCCGAAAGCGTGCCGCGCGCCACGCTGGTCAGCGATCCGCCCGGGACCTGGAATCACCCCACCTGGCGCCTGCTCGGCTTCGGCCTGGAGGTACCTCATGCCTATTCCTTCCGCTTCGATGCCGAGAACGGCCCCGAGGTCTCACGCTTCACCGCGACCGCGCACGGCGACCTGGACGGCGACGGCGTGCTGAGCACGTTCCAAATCAGCGGCACCGTTCGACCTGCTCAGCCGCCCGAACGCGGCGTGCTGGAGGTCTCGCGTGAGGTGGAGTAGCGCCTGGCCCAGCGCCTTGATCGCCGCGCTCGGTCTGCTGCTGATAAGCCAGTTGCGCGCGCCGCTGAACGAAAGCCACCGGAAGGTCAGCAGCGGCCCCGACGTCTTTGCCCTGACGCCGCCGGAGCAGATGGTGATCCTGAGCCTGGGCTACCGCGCCGCCCTGGCGGATCTGCTGCTGGGTCACGTCATGGTGGCGGCCGGCAGGCATCTGCTAGAGAAGCGGCTCTTCGAATTTGCGCCCGACTACCTGGACACCATCAATGCGCTCGATCCGAAATTTCGCGAGGGCTATCGCTTCGCGGACGCCATCATCACGCTCCAGGCCGTAGAGGTACCGGTCGACATGTACCACCGCGCTCGAGCGGTGCTCGAGCGTGGCGTACGCGAGCTACCGAACGACCAGGAGCTGTGGTCCTCGGCTGGCCAATTTCTGGCCTACCTGGCCCCCTCGCGGCTCGAGACCGCTGAAGAGCGCGCCGCCTGGCGCCTCGAGGGCGCTCGCTTCCTCGCCCGAGCTTGCGAGCTGATCGGCTCGAACGAGAACATCCCGCATCATTGCGTCACCGCCGCCAGACTGTTTGGCGACGCCGGCAAACGCGAGGCCGAGCGCTCCTTCCTGGAGCGGTTTCTGCTCATGACCGATGATCCTGAGCTGCAGACACTGGCGCGGTGGAAGCTTTCCCAACTCGATGGCGCTGACGCGAGCCGGCGCGCTAGCGAACGGGCCCGCGCCTTCGAGGGGATCTGGCGAGCCGAGCTGCCGTTCCTTTCGCGCGCCGCCTTTTCCGTGCTGGGCCCGCGCTTCGACCCATCTGCCTGTGCGGGCATGGCCGGCAAAGACAGGCCGACCGAATGTGCCACGAGCTTTCGAGACGACGTGCGGCTCCGCACCACGGACTGAGCGCGACGGTGTTTCCGCCAGCAACGCCGAGCGCGTCTACTCGCCTTCGTTCTCCAGGTAAACTTCGCCGCTGTAGCTGGTGGCCACGCCCTGCATGAAGGAGCCGTCCCCGTCGATGTCGCCCTTGACCTGGATGACATACCAGAGCTGAGCTGACGCGGGCAACGCTGGAGCGTCTGCGAGCTCGAGGGTCGGGTAGCCCGCGCCGGGCAGACCCGCGTGCACCAAGTAGCCGTACTGGGTGCCACTACCATCCTGGAGAACCCCCAGCTGCTTCCAGCAGGCCCCGTCACCAGCGCGGGTGAAGTTTCTCCAGTCGTGGACGAGCTGATCGGGCACCTCCATCGGGTACCACCTGGGATCCACGAACGAGGAGCAACTGAGGTACTGCCCGCCCTGCGCCCGATATTGCTCCTGCGCGACGCGAATGGCTTGGACGCCGGCCAGCGCGCGATTCACCTTCGCCGCGTTCAGGTGACCCCTGACGAGCATGATACCGATGGTGGCCAAGATGCCGGTGATGACGACCACCACCATCAGCTCGACCAGCGTAAAGCCAGCCTGATCTGCGTGGTGACGACGACGGCGAATAGCGTCCATCCGACCAGGATAGCGTAGCAGCCGATCCTCGCCTGCAAAACTATTCTTTCTCAAGCTGGCGCGATGGCTCACCCGTCTCGACACAGCTGGTGCGCTTCTCGACCGATACCGGAGCCCCCAGGGACAACAGCCAGCGGACGTGGCAGCAAGTGGCGAGCGGCGCGCCGCCGGCACCGCGCCGCACCGAGGCGCGCCAGGACGCGAACGGGTCGTAGCTCGTCAGCTTGTAGGCGGTTGGCGGATACCAGAAGCTTCGACCCGCTGCCGCGTCCACGACCGAGCGCGCCATGAGCTCCCGAGCGGCTTCGCAACGCCGCAGCTCCGGCCGATCTGTCCCGGGCAAGTAGCGAAAATACCAGCAAGAACGTCCCGGGTAGAGACGATTGACGCGCTCGAGCATGTCGGGCGTGGTGCGCGGGAACGTCACTACCGCGTCACGCTGGCCGCGAAAGCGTCGAGGAAACCTGTTGAACAGCCAGCCCCGCACCACCGATTCGTCCGCCGCGACCTCGTGGATGATCAAGGCCGGCTCGGTGATGCTGGCGAGCACTTGGTCACTATCACGATGGATAAAGGTCACCAAGCGATGTAGCCGCAGTCCTTGTTCGACCAGCCAGCTGCCGGTGCCGAGCACGAGCGCGCAAAGGAGCATGACCGGTGCCGCCGTCGCAAAACGAGCTAGCAGCGCGTCGGCAACGACTGCCGCCATCACCGAGCCCGGCAGTAGCAGCTCGTAGTGATAGATGGCACCGACATCCGACGCGCCCGGTGAGTAGTAGAAGAATTGAAATGCCAGGACTGCCGCGCCCGCCCAGAACCAGCAGCTGGCCCGAGCCGTCCGCCGCCCGAGCGCCAGCCACGCGGCCAGCACCCCGAGCGAGACCGGCAACCCGAGCCACCAGGAATTCAGCCGCAACGCCGTGGCGCCGAGATTCTGCAGTGCCTTCCAGGGTGTGTGCTCGTAGTTGCTTGTCACCCAAACTCTACCGAAACCGAAGTGCTCCGCTCCGCACTCGAGGAACCACGGCAGGCGCCAGGGGTCTCCGCTCAGCAGCCAGCTATAGCCGAGCAAGCAACCGCAACCGATGCTGGTGGTGACCGCCAGCACGACCAGCGCCAGCCATTGGCGTTTGCGCAAGACCTCGACCAGCAAGAGCACGCCGAGAGCCGCTCCGACCGGTGCCATCGCTTGCGGGCGCGTCAGCAGGCCGGCGCCAAAGCACGAGCCAGCCAGTAAACAGCCCGACACGGCCATTCCGGCGCGCGCGCGCTCGAGCCCCAACCCCATGAGCACGACCCACATCAGCGCGCTGGCCTGCGAAAGCCCCGTTGCGCTCGTGAACATCAGCATCGGCGAAACACCGAGCGCCATCGTGCCGAGCGCAGCAATTCGGGAGCCCGACGAGTAAACGAGGCAACGGTGAAATGCCCCGAGCGTCAGCGCCAGCATGGCCAAGTGACTGAGCGCCGGAACGCCCAGCAGAACGCCTGGGATCTGCATGAAGCCCTCGCCAGGCAGGTATTTTCCGGTGTACCCGCGCAGCGTCGGAACCGAAAACGGCTCGACCGGCGTTAGCCCCAAGTCGAGCCCCGTCACGCGACCCTCGCTCATGAAAACGCCCTGCATGGCGTAGGCCAGCTCGTCGTCGCTGATCGCCCGGCCCCGCAGCACGCCCAGCATCAAGATGGCGGTCACCATCAGACTGACACAGGAGCTGAGCCAACATAGGCGCGTCAAGTCACGCGGCGGCGCAAGACGCAGCCAGCCAGCAAGGCCCCAGGTAAACAGCGCCAGACCGGCTCCCAAGAGAGCGACGCGACGCCAATGACCCCAGAATTGTTCGTAGGTGAAGCCGCGGACGGCGCTGTACGGCATGGGCTCGACGCTGAACGGTGCATACGCGAACTCGTGCGCGCCGTGTGGCTCCTGCCACTGCCACGCTGCGTAGCCCAGCATCAGCGCCAGCCCCAACGCGAGCGCGGCCAGCCTGGTTCCACGGACCTCAGCCAAGCTCACGATGGTGCTCGCGGTGGCGGAAACGACTTGCGCAAGAGCCCGTGAGGCCCGCAGGTCCGGCACCGATGATGGCTACACGCGGCGCGGAGGGGGGCATTGGCATGAACGCTACTGCCTCCCAGTCGGGGCGTGAAGAAAACCCGTGCCAAAAGCGACGCGGGGTCGTGCCAGCTCAGGGCTCGCCCGTCTCGATGCAGTCGCCCTTGACCTGGGGCTTCACACTCAAGCCCAGAGCTTCGGTGGCCCGCACGCTGCAACATGGCAAGCGCGGTTTGCCGTCCTTTCCCAGCACCACGGCGGCGGCAACAGCCGGAGCCGGGTTGTAACTCGTCTTGCGATACGCGGTCGATTGCTGCACGAAGCGCTTGGCCTCGGGTGGATCGATCGGCGGGCGCTCGAGTAGCGCCCTGGTTTGCTCACAACGGCGCAGCTCACTCTTGTCGGTGCCGGGAAGGTAGCGAACGTACCAGCAGCTGCGGCCCGGGTAGGCGCGCTCGGCTCGGGCTACGATGTCCGCGCTCATGCGCGGCAAGGTGACGATCGGGTCGCGCGTGCCGCGGAAGCGGCGTGGGAAGCTGTCGCCGATCCAGCCGCGTGAAATCGACTCGCTGCCCAGACGCTCGTGGATCAACAGGGCTGGAGCCGAAATGCGCGCGAGTGTCTCATCGCTCGTGCGATGGATCGTCGTGACGAGGCGATGCAGGCGCAGCCCCTGCTCGACGACCCAGCTACCGGTCCCCAGCACCAGACCGACCGCGATCAGCAGAGGTCCGAAGCTGAAGCGCGAAAGCAGCGCGTCGGCGACAACGGCTGCCATGACCGAGCCCGGCAGCAAGAGCTCATAGTGATACACGGCGCCGGTCTCGGACACGCCCGGCGAGTAGTACAGAAACTGGAACGCCAAGATCGCAGCGCCCACGCCCAACCACAGTCCCGCCCCCGCCCTGCGCCGCCCCCAGGTGAGCCACGCCACCAGCACGCCCAGCGACAGCGGCAACCCGAGCCACCAAGAATTGAGCCGCAGGGCAACCACAGCCAGGTTCTCGAGCGCGCGCAGCGGCGTGTGCTCGTAGGTGCTGGCGGCCCAGACCCGGCCGAAGCCGTAGTGTTCGGCGCTACACTGCAAGAACCAGGGCAAACGCCACGGCGAGCCGCTCAGCGCGTGATTGTAGCCGAGCAGCGCGGCGCCTGCCACCCCGCCCATCCCGAGCGCCAGCAGCAGACCGCGCGCCGAGCGCGCCCTCCACAGTGCCCACAGCAAGGCCACTCCGAGCACCGCGCCCGCCGGCAGCAGCGCCTGCGGTCGGGTGAGAAAACCCATGCCCAAGCTGCCCGCGGCCAGGGCCGCGCCCCGCAGCGGCCGTCCTGCGCGCACCAGCTCGACCCCCAAGCCCATCAGCGTGATCCACATCAATGCACCGGCGTGGGAGAGGCCGGTAGCGCTCGTGAACGCCAGCATCGGCGAGCAAGCGAGCGCCAGCGTGCCAAGCTCGGCGATGCGCTGACCCGAGCTGCGCAGCAAGCATTGGTACCAAGCCCACAGCGTGAGCCCCAGGCAAGGCAGATGCATCAGCGCCGGG
>DATEDZ010000156.1:0-24848 GCA_035281385.1 Polyangiaceae bacterium | reverse complement strand
TCTCGGTGGTGGCGATGTTGGAGTGGCCGAGCAGGGTCTGGACGCTGCGCAGGTCCGCCCCGCCCGAAAGCAGATGCGTGGCGAAGGAGTGCCGCAGCTGATGCGGGTGCACGTGGCCGCGCAGGCCCGCGCCGCGCGCCGTACGCCCCACGATCTTCCAGAACGCCTGACGTGTGAGCTTGCCGCCGCGTGGTGACGGGAACAAAAGCGCCGAAACCTTGCGCGACCCCGCGTCCATGCGTTTGGCCCGCGCCTCGAGCTCGGCTTCGCGAGCGTCGAGGTAGGCGGCGAGATGATCGAGCGCCACTTCTCCCAGCGGGACTAGTCGGCGCTTCTTGCCTTTGCCGAGGGCGGAGATGATGCCACGTGCCCGGTCGACGTCTCCGACAGTCAGCGCGACGAGCTCGCTCACGCGCAGTCCGGCCGCGTACATCATGCTCAGCATGGCGCGATCGCGCAGCCCGCGCAGCGACTCCGGATCGGGCGCCTCGATCAGCGTCAGCATTTCCGACTCTCCGAGGGCCCGCGGCAACTTGCGGCCGAAGCGCGGCCTAGCGCAGAGCTCGGTCGGATCCGCGCGCAGCACGCCTTCGCGCATCAGGAACTTGCAGAGCCCCCTGGCCGAGGACAGGTGACGCGCGGTGCTGCGCGGCCCCAGCCCGGCCTTGGAAATGGCGCGAATCCAGGCTGAGACTTGCCCCAAGTCGAGCTGCTCGATCTCGCTGAGCCCCGCCTCTTCGGCAAAGCCCAGGAGCCTACCGAGGTCGCGCCCGTAGGCCAGCACCGTGTTCTGGGATAGGGCTCGCTCGACCCGCAGATGCTGCAGGTAAAAGTCGAGGGCAGCGTCCAGACGCACGGTGCCTGAAACTTACGTCAGCCCCTGAAAGGCGCCAAGTTAGGCGCGTGCCGCCCGGACCAGGCCGCGCAGCAGGGGCTCGGGATCGTCCGCGCGCATCAGGGCCTCACCCAGCAGGGCGGCGTCGGCCTTGGTCTCCCGGACGCGGGCGACATCCTCGGGACGGGACAAGCCCGACAGGTGCACCCGCACGCAGCCGTCCGGGATGGCCGAAAGCACGCGCGCTGCTCGGTCGGCGTCCATGGCCAGTGTGTCGAGATCGCGCGCGTTGACGCCGATCAGCTCGGCCCCGCCGTCGAGCGCCACGTCGAGCTCCTGCTCGGTCGCGATTTCCACGAACGGTATCAGCTCGCGTTCCTTCGCGCGGGCGATGAGCTCGCTGGTGCGCTCGGCCGACAGGCAGCGCACGATCAGCAGCACCGCGTCGGCACCGAAGGCCCGCGCGGCGTCGAGCTGTGCCTCGTCGATCACGAACTCCTTGCAGAGCAGAGGTAGGCTCGATGCTGCTCGCGCCTGCTGCAGGTGCTCGTAGGCGCCGTCGAAAAAATGCGCGTCGCACAGCACGCTGAGCATCGACGCGCCAGCGCGCTCGTAGGCTGCCGCACGCTCGGCCACGCTCAGCACAGTCGACAGCGCGCCTGCAGAGGGAGAGCGCCGCTTGATTTCGGCGATCAGGCTGAGACGCCCGGCGTTGTCCACGCGTGCGAGGGCGACGCGCCTTCGCTCGGGGGGTGACGGCAGCTCGCGCGTCCGCAGCGCCGCAAGCTCGCTGTGCTTCCGAGCTAGAATCTCCGCCAGCAGGCTCACGGCGCTCAGGTTCCCTTGGGCCGGCGCCTGCTTGCCGCCGCGATCCAAGTTTTCAAGGTGCCCCGCGCCTTGCCGCTGGCCAAAACTTCGCGCGCGCGCGCGCCGGCGTCACGTTCGCTCAGCCCCTCGAACACGACCAGCGCCGCGGCGGCGTTGAGCGCGACCGCGTCCGCCGCGGGATGGCGCTCGCCGCCGAGAATCGCGCTCAAGGCGCGGGCGTTGTCGGCAGGTTCGCCGCCCGCGATGGCTCCCGCTGGGCTGGGCTCGAAGCCGAAGCTTTCGGGTGCGATGCGGTGCTCGCGCAGCTTGCCGAGATGCACCTCCGTGACGCGCGTCTCCGCGAAGGGGCTCACCTCGTCGAGACCGTCGGTGCTGCGCACCACCCAGGCCCGCTCCACGCCCAGCCGCAGCAGCGCCTCAGCCAGCAGCTTGCGTGTGGCGTCGTCGGGCGCGCCCAGCAGCTGGTGAGTGACGCGAGCCGGATTCGAAAGCGGGCCGAGCACGTTGAACAGCGTGCGAATGCCCAGCTCACGCCGCGCCGGCATGGCGTGACGCATGGCCGGATGGTGCGCTTGGGCGAACAGGAACGCGATGCCGGCCTCCGCCAGCACCTCGCCCTGCGCGGCCGCGGGAACATCGAGCGGAATGCCTAGCGATTCCAGGACGTCGGCGCTGCCCGAGCGGCTCGTCGCGGCACGGTTGCCGTGCTTGGCGACGCGCGCGCCGCAAGCGGCGGCCAGCACCGCCGCGCCGGTTGACAGGTTGAGGCTTCCCGAGCCGTCGCCTCCGGTGCCGCAGGTGTCGAGCAGTTTTGGAAAGTCGTGCACTACCGGCAGCATGGCGGCGCGCATGGCCGCTGCTGCCGCCGCGATGATCTCGGGCGTCTCGCACGAACGCAGCGCCACCAAAAATCCCCCGATCTGAGCCGGGGACCAGTTGCCGGCGAAGATGGCGTCGAACACCGCACGCGTCGTGGCCTCGCTCAGGCCGCGCGCGCTCGAGATCTCCGCGTACACGTCGTTGAACTTGGGGGCGGGGGACTCGGTCGTCATAGGCAGCCGAGCCAGTTTTGCACGAGCTGGGGCCCGTGCTCAGTTAGGATCGACTCCGGGTGGAATTGCAGGCCTTCCAGCGGCAAGCTGCGGTGCCGGAGTCCCATCACTTCGCCGCCCGCGCTGCGGGCGCTGATTTCGAGCTCGCCCGGAACAGTCTCCGTCGCGACCAGCAGCGAGTGGTAGCGGGTTGCTTCGAAGCCGCTGGGGACACCCCGAAATAGCCCGCGACCGTCGTGGTCGATGCGCGAGGTCTTGCCGTGGACCGGCAGTGCAGCACGCTCGAGGCGTGCCCCGAAGGCCAGCGCGAGCGCCTGATGACCCAGGCACACTCCGAGGATCGGGCACGCGCCCCGGAGGGTCCGGATCAGCTCCAAGCTGACGCCGGCTTCTACGGGCGTCCCGGGCCCCGGGGAGATGAGCACGCCGTCGGGCGGCGCGGCCAGCATGTCCCGGACGTCGATTCGATCGTTTTCGCGCACCTGGCAGTCGGCGCCGAATGCTCGCAGGCACTGAACCAAGTTGAAGGTGAACGAGTCGTAGTTATCGACCACCAGGACGCGAGGACGGCCGGACTTGGACATCCGCCGCGCAGGCTCGCACCCCGCCGCGTCCTGGTCAAAGGCGGGGCGGCGGCCTGCGTCCAAGCGGATTGCCAAGGCGATTGACCAAACGACCGGTTGACCGCTTCCAGGCGCGCTCACACTGGAAGCGGAATTTCAACCTTGCTCGGGCGGTACGCTACCTGTACTGTCCCGGCCCGTCGCCCACCTGGCCAGCTGCCACTTTAGGCGCTGATCCAAGACCGGCGAGACACCATGATGGCTGAGGACAAGAAGCCCAAGATCGATCTCAAGGCCCGGCTCGGTAAGAAAACGGTAGGCGCTCCGGCGGCGGGTCCGGGCGGCTCGATTCCTCCCCCAGCTGGAATTCCCAGGCCCCCTGGTGTCGGTGGCATCCCTACGCCGCCCTTCCAGGGCGGGGGCGCGGCCTCGCGCCCCGCGCCGGTGATGGACGCCTCGAGCCCCTATGGCGCGATGGAGCCCGCGGTGGCGCCGGTCGTCAAGCCCACCGCCATTACGGTGGAGCTGAGCGACGAGGTCGTTCGTGCTCAGGGCCGTGGCAAGGCCAAGGTACTGGTGCTCGCCATCATCACGGCAGCGCTCGGTGGCTTCGTCGGCTTCACGCTGGGCGGTACCACCGAGCGTGCGAAGGGCACCGACGCCGCCAAGCAAGGCGCGGCAGAGCTGGCCAAAGACGTCGAGGCCGCCAACGCCAAGATCGACGAGCTGGCGGGCGTGCTGAAGTCGGCCAAAGAGAAGCTGAGCAAGGCAACGTTCCCCGACGAAGAGGTCTCCAAGCTCGGCGCGCTCAACATCCCGTTCAGCGGCGCCAACCTGAGCGGCAAGGGCATCGGCCGTTTCAAGGCGGAGGTGCTGAACATGCTCGTGGAGTTCGCGTCGGCGTCCACCGAAGCGAACGACCAGAAGGAAAAGATCCAGAGCGTCCTGAACCGCAACAAGAAGGGCGTGCAGGAGTTCCTGGAGTCGCAGACCAAGCCGGTGGTCAGGTGGTCGGTGATCGTTGGCGGCTCGCCGCTCGGCCCGATCGCTTCGATGCAGCCCATACCGGCCCCGTTTCAACTGGTCGGCGAACAGGGCAAGCAGCACAGCTGGCCGGAGTCCTTCGACTTGATGGACAAGGACAAGAAGGTCTCGATCAAGCGCTACCTCAAGGGTGACGCCGCCAGCGAGGATCCGACCTTCATCCCGGTCGACCCCTCCACCCAGACCCTGGTGTGCCCCAACGACGTGGTGTTCAGCATCCGTCGCGAGCTCACCGGGATGGAAGAAGTGCTGCGCGGTGATCCCACCCCGGGCCAAGAGAAGACGGGCCTGCTCGAGGCCGGTCAGAATCTCCTGAAGAGGCTCAAGGAAATCGGTAAGCAACCAGGTTAGGGTTCGGCGGCAATCCACCGTCGTCTTTTGCCTCTAGAGCTCGCGGCTAGCTCGGCGTCCGGAGGCGCACCACTTCTGCCGGAGCTCGCGTCGGGTCAGGTGGTCAGGGCGGCGACTGCCGCTGAGCCGGCGTTTCCCAAAGAGCTCGCAGCGGAACGGCGAAGAGTCGATCGCCGAATGAGGCCGTCGTCTCTCCGTCGTACAGCACGACTCCGCCCGCAAAGCGCTCCCCGCACGCGTCGGCCAACTTGCGCAGGCCACGAAAGTCCGATGCTGATACGGTGGCGGACGCCTTGACCTCGACGCCGGCCACGGCACGAGGGCCACGCTCGATGACGATGTCCACTTCCGCACCGTCCTTGTCACGATAGTGAAAAAACGACAGCGTGTCATCGAACCAGCTGGCCTGACGACGCAGTTCCTGGAAGACGAACGTCTCGAGAAGCTGGCCCAGCAGGGGGCGATCCGACGCCAATCCGTGGGCGTCAGTGGCCAAGAGGGCGCACGCTAGCCCCGTGTCACCCACGTGCAGCTTTGGCGACTTGACCAGTCGGCTGAGGCGGTTCGAATGCCAGGGCAGCAGAATCTCGATCAAGAAGACTCTCTCCAGGAGAGTCACGTAGTCACGAATCGTTGGACGACTGAGCTGGAAAGGTGCGGCCAGATCAGTCACATTCAACAAGCGAGCGGTCTGGCCGGCCGCGAGCGCGAGCAAGCGCGGAAGGGCGTCGAGTGTGCTGATGCGGGCGAGGTCACGTACGTCGCGCTGAACGATGGCCTCGAGGTAATCTCGGTACCAGATGCTGCGCCGCCGTCCCGCGGCCCTCGTGAGCGCCGCAGGGTAGCCTCCTGCGGCGATCCGCTGTGCGAGGTCGCCCCCCGACCGCTCGCTGACGCGCACCTTGAAAGCTCCGCCGAAAAGCGTGCTCAAGAATCCGGGGACGCGGCGCGCCAACTCCGCTTGAGCAAGGGGATGAAGCCTGAGAATCTCCATGCGACCCGCGAGCGAATCGGCGAGCCGTGGTATGAGCAAGACGTTGGCCGACCCGGTCAGAATGAACCGACCAGCCACGCGCCGGCGGTCGACGGTAGCCTTGAGCGCTGCGAAAAGGGACGGCACTCTCTGCACCTCGTCCAGAATGGCGCGTTCGGGTAAATCACCCACGAAGCCAACGGGATCGGACTCGGCCGCGGCGCGCGCCACGTCGTCGTCGAAGGTCAAGTAGGTGTACCCCAGGCGCTGGCCGACCTTCTGCGCGAGCGTCGTCTTCCCGCACTGCCGCGGGCCGTGTATCAGAACCACGGGCGAGTCCTCGAGGCCCTCGACGAGCCGTGGCTCGGAATAGCGGGGATAAAAGGCCGCCGGCATCGGCTAATTGTAACCTTTGCCTGCGTCCAATTGAAACCTTTTGTTCGGCCAAACGTAACCTTCTGCTGCGTCCAATTGAAACCTGGGGCTCCACGCACCACCTCCAACTAGATTTCCTTGAGAACGGGTTTCCTTGACAGATGAGTCAAGTCTTGACTGCTGGGTGGGTGTCCGAGCAGGCAAGCTGCGGACTCCTGCGACCATCGCGGGGTAGGAGAAAATTGCTACCGGCTAGCTCGCCACCGGAATCCGAGAGCTAGACCTTGGCAGGATGCTTTCCGCCGGCGGTGAGTGGCGCGTGATCTCGACTTTGAGGACGCGGCGTTCGTCGGCTTCTTTCACTTCGAAATCCAGGTCGAAGGCGCTCAGTCGCACGCCAGCCTCTGGAACCGCCCCGAGCTCCGCCACCACGAAACCGGCCAGCGTGTGGTAGTCGCCGTCGGTGGGCAGCTCGGCGCCGAGGTAACGGCTCAAGTCCGCGATCGAGACGCTGGCGTCCACCAATAGCTTGCCTTCGCCCAGATCGATGATCGGCGGCTCCTCCACGTCGTGCTCGTCACGGATGTCGCCAACGATTTGCTCGAGCAAGTTCTCCAACGTCAAGATGCCGCTGGTGCCGCCGAACTCGTCGAGCACCACGGCCAGGTGTTGTTTGCCCGCGCGCATTTCACGCAGCACGCTGTCGGCAGGCTGACTCTCGGGCACGAAGACCACGGGTTGACGCACCAGCGTCGCCAGCCCGACCCGCTCGAGATCACCGCGCGCCAAGTGCGGCAACAAGTCCTTCGAGTGCAGCACGCCCACGACGTTGTCCAGGTTTTCTCGGTAGACCGGATAGCGCGAGTGCTCGCTCTCAGCGATGGTGCTCAGCACCTTGGCGATCGGCGTGTCGATCTCGATGGCGTGCACCTGCGTGCGCGGCACCATCAGCTGGCCCGCGCTGATGCCGCTGAAGTCGAGCACATTTCGGATCATCTCCGACTGCTCGTGCCCGAGCGCGCCGGCCATCTCCCCCTCGTTGACGATCATCTGCACCTCGGTCTCGACCAGACCAGGAGCAGGCGTCGGGCGGTTTTCCGCCCGGTGCTCGAACAACCTGCCGATCCAGACCACCGGAGCAGCGATCGGGGAGAAGAGCAGCTCGATCGGGGTGACGATGCGGAGCAGCAAGGGCGCAACGCGGTCGGGGTTCTTGGTCGCCAGCCGGCGCACGATCTCGGACGGGATGGCGTAGACCACCAGCGCGCCCAGCGCCGCGACCGCGGGCATCCAGGCCCCGAACATGGGTAGCTGCTGGCCAATGAGCAGGGCCGTCAGTGAAATGCCGAGGGCTCGGATCACGAGCCATCGCGCCTCCATGGACCCGCCGTGGGCTTCGTAGCGTTCTAGCGCCCGTCGTGCGCTACCGCTGGCGCCCTCCTTGAGGGCGAGGCGTCGGGCGTCGGATAGAGCTCCGACAGACCAGCTGGCTGCGGCGAACGTCGCGGCGATTAGGGCCGGTATGGCGGCGACGAGGATTCCGAGTACGTGCTGCGCTGGTGGAGCCGAGTCCAATTCCCATGCCCGGTCTGGGGCCGAGCCTCCTTTCGAAGTTCTTAGCGGAGGGCATCACGGGGACGCAACTCGAGCCCGGGCTGACCGAAAGGGAAACCATGGTTCAACCTGTGGGTTTCGGCCCTCCGAGCGGGCGGCCGGATGGGGTCGCGCACGGCTCCCGCGTCCAGGTATCAAGTGCGGGTAAATATGACGAATTTGGCGTCCATTTGCACCAGCCCATTGGGCGCCAGCTCGAGGTGATTGAGGGCCCGCCGATACCGTCCTGGTCAAAATTCGAGGATGCCCAACGCCAGCGGGAAATAGCCGCCACCGGGGAAGGATTCGGCGGGCTTGCCCCCGTCGAAGAGACGGGTCTGGGGCCGTCCCCTGCTGACCCGGCCACCTGGCTTTTCTCGTTAAGCCCACTCGGTGGGGAGGGGAGCCCACTTGCCCCGGTTACGTCCTCCGCACCCAGCCGCTCCTTCGAGCCAGAAGCGCTGGCGCTCATCGAGCGCTGGGTGCGGAGACTGGCGGTGGGCGGCGACCCGCGCCGCGCGGCTGCCAGGCTCGAGATTGGAGCTGGGCGTTACGCTGGAGCGGAGCTGATCGTCGTAGCGGAGTTGGATCGCGTCTCAGTGGAGCTTCGGCTGCCGGAAGGTGCGGTCGACACGGGGCTCGCCGAGCGGCTTCGCGAGAGGCTCGAGGCACGCGGCTACGGTGCCGAGGTCAGGGTGAGCTGACAGCTTCGGGATTGAAGCCGCGCAGCACTTGGAAGGGGGGCTCTGCGGTACCGATCGCCACGAGCTCACCGTGGGGCGAAAGCCAGGCGGTCGGAGCTGGTCCAGCGGGTAAGTCGACGAAATCCCTTGCCTCGAGCTGCTTGCCCTGCCGCGCCCGACTGACCGCGTCGGCGGTCAAGCGCGCGACCGGAAGGGCGGCCGTCGCCGCCTCGGCCAGACCCAGGAGGGCTGGAGCCTCTCTGGGCGGCCAGACGAGCGCTTGGTCCAGCCCGAAAGGACCGCTGGCCAGGCGGCGGAGTGAGCACAGATGCGCCGCCGCGCCCAGTCGCTCGCCCAAGTCGCGGGCTAGCGCGCGGACGTAATAGCCCTTCGAGACCAACAGCTCGCAGCGCAGCAGTGGCGGCTCGAGCCGGACCAGCTTGAGCTCGTGCACCTCCACGCTGCGCGCGGCAAGCTCAGGGGCCTGGCCGCGACGCGCCAGCGCGTAGGCGCGCTGACCGGAGACCTTGATGGCGCTCACGGCGGGGGGCACCTGGCGTGTTCGCGCGTGCTCGGCGGCGAGCGCCGCTTCGACCTCGGCCGGGGCGAGCTGCTGCGGCTGAATCGGGGCTTCGAGCGTGATTTGGCCGTCGGCATCCAGTGTGTCGGTGGCGATGCCGAAGCGAATTTCAGCGGCGTAGCGCTTGCGGTCGGCGGTCAGGTAGCTCGACAGCTTGCAGGCCTGTCCGACCAGCACCACGAGCACGCCGGTCGCCATCGGATCGAGCGTGCCGGCGTGACCGATCTCGCGGCGCCCAAAGAGCTTGCGCGCCTGTGCCACCACCGCATGGCTGGTCATACCCCGAGGCTTGTCGACGATGGCCACGCCCGATAGCGCTGCACGTTGCATCGCGCACTCGTCAGAACCAAATGCTGCGGCGTTTCTGGAGCCCATGATCCAGCATGCTCTGGATCGCAGCTCGCACGCGATCCGAAAGCCTGCCCACCAGCACGTCGTCGTCGGCGGCCTCTGGCCCGTAATTGTCGAACGGGATGGGCTCACCGAACCTGATGCGCCACTTGGTGGGCGCCGGCAGCAGCCCCAGCGCGCCCAGCGCCGGGAAGGTCGGTGTGACCGGCAGGTACGGTATGCGCAGCAGATCCGCCAGCGCGTCGAAGCGATAAAGTAGCGGGCTCGACTCCTCACCGCCGATGATCGCGCATGGGATGAGGGGCGCGCGCGTGCGCAGACAGAGCCGAATGTAGCCGCCCCGTCCGAAGCGCTGCAGACGGTAACGATCGCGAAACAGTTTTCGGATGCCCTGTACGCCTTCCGGAAACACCGCGATCAAGTTGTCCCGGGAGAGCAGCCGCTCCGCGTTTTCCTGACAGGCTCGCACGGCGCCCGCGCGGTTCATGGCCACACCGGCAAACGGCAAGTAGAACAGGAAATCTTCGGCCAGCCAGCGCAGGTCTCGGCCTTGCGGATGGTCTACGCGCAGCGCCGTGCGCAGCATCAGTCCATCGATCGGGATCGACCCCGAATGATTGCCGACCACTACCGCACGTCCTTCACCCGGTACGTTCACGATGCCCTCGGTCTGGATGCGGAAGTAACGCCGGTACACGAAGTCGAGCAGCGGCCGAAGCTTGGCGTCGAAGCTGCGATCCAGTCCGAACTCGTCGACCTCTTCGGCTCGGCTGCGCAGGCCCTTACGACCCCACTTCTGCACGTAATAGTGGCTGCCCGCGAGCTCGGCAGCGCTCTCGACCGCGATGGCCTCGGCGCTGCTTTCGGGCTCGATGTCGCCCAGCGTGCTCGCTTTCGCCACCGCGACGGCCGAGGCTTGCGCCGCGGGGTCGGTGCGCGCCGCGCCTTGAATCAAACCGTCCAGGCGCGCCTCGAGCGCGCGGATCTGATCTTCCACGTTGCCGTCTTCGACCGGCGCGGGGCGGTAGCTCTCGAGCGCATCGTCCTCGAAGCGCACGTGCGGCGCGACCACGCGCGAGCCGATGCCCAGCTCGGGGGCGTCAGCTGACAGCGCTTCGAAATCTTCGCCGTCCGCGGTAAGCTCGTACGAGTCGCTGAGCCCCACGTGCGGGAGCACGTCGGTATCCAGGGTCGGCGCGACGGGCGGCGGTGGCACCGAGGCCAGCTTCGGCGCTGCTTCGGCGCGCTGCTCGTGGCGCTTCTTCGACCTGCTCTTGCGACCTTTGGCTCGGGGCGGCTCGCTCTGCGCCGGCTGCTTGTCCCGCTGCTCGGCGCGCGCTTGCTGGCGCTTCTGCTTCTTGCCACTCGGAGGCCTACTGGGCTTGCCGGCAAGCTGCAGCGTTTCCTGCTTCTTGGCCCGATTTTTCTGCTTGTCCTTGCGGGTCACGCCGGTGTCTCCGCCAAGAGCTTGGCCTCACGCAGCTGCTCGGCGCTCGCGAAATCCGTGAGCGCCTCGCGGCCGGAGAATACCGGAACGAAGCCCAACCGGTTCTTGGCGAGCGCGGCGTCCGCCACGCAGGCGTATTGCAGATATTCGAGCAGCGCGGGGGGCGCGTCGCCGACCTTGGTCAACCATAGCGCGCCGAGGGTGGGGCGGAGCAACGCGCGCGGCAGAGGCAAGCGGGTCCGCCCCAGCAGCCTCACCGCCATGCTCAAGGGCAACACGCCCTCACTGGCTAGGTTGAACACGCCCGGCACGTCGCGGTCCACCGCGCACTTGAGCGCCGCGACCGCGTCGGCCTCGTGCAAGAACTGCCACAGCGGATCGAAACCCAAAACCGTCGGCACGCGGGCCAAGCGCAGGTAGCGCGTCACGAAATTGTCGACGCTCGGGCCGATGATGGGTGCCGTGCGCAGCACCGTGACGACGCGCCCCTGACCGGGCTGTCGAAAGCGCAGCAGCTGCTCTTCCACGGCCAGCTTGTCCTGAAAGAACACATCGCTGGCCTTGGCGCGCAAGGGATGCTTTTCCGACAAGAAAGCGGGATTGGTGGCGTGCGCTCCGTAAAGCCACGTGAAGCTGCGCACGACCAGCTTGTGAGCCCGAGCGCGACGGCAGGCATTCAGTACCTGCATGGTGCCAACACCCTCGAGCTCGTGGTTGTAGGCCGTCTCGCGTGTCGGTGATTCGAGCAGCGCCAGGTGCACCACCGTATTGACCTGCTCGGCAGAAAGCACCTCGGTCAGTCGCTCCTCTGCGCTGCCGTGTACCAGGTCGAGCTCGTAGAAGCGGGACTTGGCTCCCACTGTCGGGGGTGATGTGGTATCGAGACAGACGATCTTCGAGACGTGCGGGTCGTCCTCCAGGAGCCCGATCAAATTGAGTCCTAGGAAGGTCGCCGCGCCGGTGATGGCGACCACGCGCCGGCGGCTGGGCACGCGCAGCAGCTCGCCCGGGGTTTGGGCGCCAGCCGCGGTTTCGCCGTTCGACTTGGGTATCGAATGGGGTAACAGGGTCGGAGCCCCGCGGTAAGTGACTGTGCGCTCCACGCTCACTTGGAAACCGTAGTCCAAAGCGCGTCGCAAATGCTCTTGATTTTTGTGAGAACGCCTGCCCCATCCGCGCTAACCTGAGCTCGGAGATGCAAGCCAAGCCACGCCCCGCGCGCACCCTGCTCGGTCCGTACGAGCTGGGCGAGCGCTTGGGCCTCGGCGGCATGGCCGAAGTGTTCGTGGCTTATCGCGCTGGACCGCATGGCTTTGCCAAGAAGGTGGCCCTCAAGCGCATCTTGCCCGAGCTGGCGCAAGACGCGCGCTTCGTCGCCATGTTCTGTGACGAGGCGCGCATTTCGGCTCCGCTATGTCACCCGAACATCGTGCAAGTCATCGATTTCGGCGAGAGTCAGGGCGAGCTGTTCATGGCCATGGAGTTCGTGGAGGGCGTCTCGCTCGCCAAGCTGCTCCGCTATGTCTCTGGTCGGCGTGAGCGCTTTCCGCTCGGTGCTGCGCTGTTCATCGCGCACGAGGTGTTGAGCGGCTTGGCCTTCGCGCACGAGGCTTGCGACGAGAATGGCAATCCGCTCTCGATCGTGCATCGCGACGTGTCGCCGGGCAACGTGCTGATCGGTCGCGCGGGCGACGTGAAGCTCGCCGACTTCGGCATCGTACGCAGCGCCTACGTGGACCGCCGCACCTATCCTGGAGAGCTCAAGGGCAAGGTCGGATACATGTCGCCCGAACAGGTGATGGGCGTCGAAGTGGATCCGCGCAGTGACCTCTTCACGGTGGGCATCATCCTGTCGGAGATGCTGATCGCGCGCCCATTGTTCTCTGGACAGAACGAGTTCGACATCCTGACCAAGATTTACGAGGCGGATCTGTCGGCGCTGGAGCGCCTTGGAGCCGATCTCTCGCCCAGCGTGCGAGATTTGCTGCGTCATGCGCTGGGCAAGGCCCCTGCGGATCGCTTCGGGAGCGCGCGCGAGTTTGCCGACGCATTGCGCAAATTGGCGCACGCCTCGAACATCGCGCTCGACGACTCGGAGCTCGTGCCCTGGCTTTCGGCGCTCGGCGTGCTGCCTTCACGCAGTGGTACGCACGAGGTGACGCGCCTTTCGGGGCAGCTGGAGCCGGCCCCGGCTGCGCGCCAGAGCGCGCGCCCCGTGCTGCGTCCCACTACCGGCGCTCCGCCGCCCAACACCAGACGCAGTGTTCCAGCGGCTCCCATGCCTGGCCTGCCGTTTCGGCGCGCGCTGGTCAGGCCGGAGCTGCCCGCGTTGGTGTTCGCGATCGCGCTCAACGGCGAGACGGGCGAGCTTCACGTGGAGGGCACGCACGGTGAGCTGCGGCTGGCATTCGAAGACGGCAAGCTGGTGGCGGCTCACGGCAACGCGGCCGAGGCGCAGCTGCGCGGCTTGTTCGCCTTCGGCGACGGCATCCTGACTTTCACGTCGTCGCGCTTGGAGCACCCGGTGCACATGCAGCGCATCGGTATTCTGTCGGTGGTCAGCCGTATCGTTCGCGAGCGCTTCAGCATGAACGAGGTTGCCGCTTGGCTTGCCCCCATCCGCCGCCTACCGCTCAACCGCGGCTCCGCGCTGCGCCGTGATCCGGCCGAATTCGGCCTCAACCAGGGTGAGCGTCGTTCCATCGAGCAAGCGCCACACAAGCGCTCCCTGGACGATCTCGGCGCCTCCCTAGCCGCCGCCGGCATGGCCGAGCCCGGCGAGGTGCTGCGGGGCGTCTTCCTGGGCTTGAGCCTCGGGTTGCTGAATGCACCGGGCTGGGCGTGGACGCAGGGTTCATAGGAGTGGTTCGTGGTTAGTGGAGATCGATCACTTACGCGACGCCCACACCGCAAGGACCCCGTGAACGGCTACGTTGTGCAAACCCCACCTTCCGCGGCTGGCATCCCCTAGAAGAAGAAAAAGCCCAGCGATAGCGGCCAGTTTCCGGAAATCGACGGCTAACGTCGAGACGGCGTACGCTGCGACGACGACGGCGGCGGTTGCTGCAGCGTTTTGACGGTGCTCGGGCGGGCTGATTCCGGATTCGGATCTTCGAGCAGCTCGAGCAGGCTTTTGAGCTCGACGGGCTTGAACAGGGTGGCGCAGCCGGAGGAGCGCAGGTAGGCGGCTTGATCCTTGCCGAGCGCGCCGCCTGTCACGAACACGAAGCGTGATGCGAGCTCCGGTCGCAGCTTGGCGACACGCGCATGCAGGGTGTTGCCATTGGCGCCAGGCAAGAACACGTCGCATAGCACCAGGTCGGGCGCGTACGCGGGATCGAGCAGCATGCCCTGCGCCTCCGAGGCCGCCGCGCAGGTCCTCACTTCGTGCGGCTTGAGCGAGCGCCGGATGGTGCGTGCAAACACTGGGTCGTCGTCCACGACCAAGATCTGTTTGCGGCGCACCGGCGCGAGCGGCATCCGCACCGGCTCCGGCACGGCGAGCGCCAGAACACCGCTGTCTTCGCGCGCGCGCGGCAGCAACACTCGAAACGACGCTCCGCCGCCTGTGCGCTCGTGCACCTCGATGTGCCCCCCGTGCGCGGTCACCACGTCGCTACAGATCTTGAGGCCGAGCCCGGTACCGGCCCCACGCTGCTTGGTGGTGTAGAAGGGCTTGAAGATGTGGGGGATGGCGGAGGGCGGCACACCGGGCCCGTTGTCCTCGACCACGAGCGCGACGTGATCGCCCGCCTCGAGCACCCGCACTACGATCTCGGGCTGCGCCGAGCCTTCACAAGCATCCATCGCGTTCAGCGTCAGGTTCAGCACCACTTGGGCCAGGTTGTCGCGCCGCGCAACGGTGTAGCAACCGGGGTCGTAGCTCCTGTTCAGCGTGATGCCGCGTCGCTCCAGATGCGGCCTTACCACGCTCAGCGACTCGTCTATCACCTCGCCCAGCTCGACGTGCTCGGGAGCGGTCTCGCGACGGCTCACCATGCTGAGCTGTTCCACGGTGTCGCGTATGCGCCCGACCGCGGTACCGATATCGGTCGATAGCTCGCTGAGCTCCGCGACTGCTTCTCCGATGGCGGTGTCGGCTCCGCCGTCCAGCATGTCCAGCTGTTCGACCAGCCGCTTGAGCTCCTCCTGCTGGAGAAGCAGTGCTCCGGCTGGGCCACGTAGCTCATGCGCGACGGTGGCGGTGAGCAGCCCCAGGCTCAGCATGTGAGCGGCTTGCTCCTGCTCTTCGGTCGATAGCTCGTCTTCTGAACGCCGCTCGCGTTGAGCTCGCAAGGCAGCCAGATTCGCGACCGTGTTGCCAAAGGCCATCGTCTCGGCGTCGACGTCGGCGGGATCGCTGAATAGTAGCACCAGCGCGCCCACGGGCGCGCGCATGTCGAGCACCGGCAGCGTCAGCACGCAGCTCGCGCCGAGGGCCAGAAACTCACCCGCGTCGTCGACGCCGTCGCGGTCCTGACGCAGGTCCGGGGATTTGGCTGGTTTACGGGTGGAAAGAGCGCGCTCTGCGAACGCGCTGGCGCCGCGCAGCAGCGCGGAAAGCGGGCGCGTCACCGCGTCGAGACGCCGGTCAGCGACCAGCTCGAGCCGCTCGTCCATCGCAAAGGCAACCGCGGCCGTGGCCGAGCTGCCGGACAAGATCGCGTCCAGGCACTCTCCGAAGAAACCACCCACCGATTCACCCGCCAAACGTTGGGCAAGCTGGTGAACCACCTCGAGACGTGTGAGCCGAAGAGCTTGCGACACCGGGATCCGTGACCGTGCACCGAAGCGCACCCAAGCTAGCCTCGTCAACATATCGCGCGAAACCGCCGCTTGTCCAATCACAGGCCCGGCAGATCAGCGGAGATGTAGGCGAAGCACGGGGTAGGGACGGAAATCTGAGACCTTTTCGAACCCGGCTCGAAGAAAAAGTGCCTCGGGACCCATCCAGATCTCGTCGGAGCGAAGCCGCTCCGCGCTATCAGGAGCGGCGCGCGGAAATGCTTCGAGCGCGCTGCCGCCGGCGTTCTTTACGGCTTCGATGGCGGCTTCGAGCAAGCCGCGCCCCAGGCCGCGCCCGCGATCTGTTTCCAGAATGTAACAACAACCTACCGCGTAGACGTGGGCGCGATCGGCCGCAGTGGCCTGGAAGCAGGGCAGGTTGCGGTAAACCCTCTGCTCGTATAGGCGGGGGATGCTCGACGCACGGACCAGCTTCATCCAACCAGCGGCTGTCTCGGGGGCCTGTGGGTCCCCAACCCCACCGACTGCGGGCTGGTGGGGTTGACGTTCGCGTAGGGCGACGACTCCGCAGAGCTCCGGACCCGACAGACGCTCGACCAGCGCTGCGCGGTTCTGATCGGTGTGAATGTAGCAGCGCTCGAGCCAGGCGTTCTTGTCGCCTTCGAAATGCCAGTAGTTGCAGAAACAACCGGTGCCCGCGGACTCGAACAACGCCAGCAGGCCCTGGGCGTGCTCGGAGCCGGCGCGCTGACAGCGGTAGCGCTGGGTCATGCTGGCGGCGGGGCCTGGCTCTTGCCCAGTCGCCGTTCCAGCTCGGCTGCGAGCGAGAACAGCCGCTCCTCCTCGAACGCTGGGGCGAGCAGCTGAAGACCGACCGGAAGCTCAGGCTGGTTTGCTACGGCGGGAGTGGGCGCGCACGGCACGCTGAGCCCTGCCAGACCTGCCAAGCTCGCTGGCAGCGTGAAGATGTCTGCAAGATACATGGCCAGCGGGTCATCGACCTTCTCTCCGAACCGGAAGGCTGGCGTGGACGTGGTCGGCGCGGCGATGGCGTCGACCGATGCGAAAGCCTGGTCGAAGTCGCGCTTGATCAGCGTGCGCACGCGCTGCGCCTGCTTGTAGTAGGCGTCGTAGTAGCCGGCGCTGAGCACGTAGGTGCCGAGCAGGATGCGTCGCTTCACCTCGGCGCCGAAACCGGCGTTTCGAGTCCTGCCGTAGAGCGCGAGCAGATCACTCTTGGCGCTTTCGATGCGCAAACCGAAGCGCACGCCATCGAAGCGCGCCAGGTTACTCGATGCTTCGGCGGTCGCGATGATGTAGTAGGTCGCGATGCCGTAGCGCGTGTGCGGCAGGCTCACCGGCTCGACGCTGCAGCCCGCTTTCTCGAGCTCGGCGATGGCTGACCGCACGCTCGCCGCTAGCGCGGGGTCGAGCCCCTCGCCAAAGTACTCCTCCGGAACGCCGACGCGCAGTCCGCGCACGTCACGCCCGCACGCTGCCTCGTACTGTCCCACCGCGACCTCGGCGCTGGTGGAGTCGAGCGGATCGCGACCCGAAATCACCTCGAGCAAGCGCGCGGCGCCGCGTACGTCGCGCGCAAACGGTCCCACTTGATCCAGGCTCGATGCGAAAGCCACCAGGCCACAGCGCGAGACGCGCCCGTACGTTGGCTTCACGCCCACCACGCCGCACAGCGCGGCGGGCTGGCGGATCGAGCCGCCCGTGTCACTGCCCAGCGAGCCCAACGCGAGCCCTGCGGCTACCGCGACCGCGCTTCCGCCGCTAGAGCCGCCTGCGGTGCGCAAGCGATCCCAGGGATTGCGCGGCGGGCCGAAGGCGCTGTTCTCGCCTGACGAGCCCATCGCGAATTCGTCCAGGTTGGTCTTGCCGATCAGGATGGCATCCGCGGCGCGCAGGCGCGCGACGACGGTCGCATCGTAGGGCGGCCGAAAGCCGTGCTCTGGATCCGTCCCGGTGGTGCCGCCCTCGCCGACGCGGGTGAGGATCTTGGAGCCACAAGTGGTCGGGGCATCGATCGTGCAGAGGGCGTCCTTGATTGCGATGGGCACGCCAGCCAGCTTGCCCAACGGGTCGCCGCGCGTTCGCTTCGCGTCTACCTGCTCCGCAGCCGCGATCGCCGCCGCCTTCGCCACGTACAAAAATGCGTTCAGATCTCGGGTCTGCTCGATGCGGGCCAGCGCGGCTTCCGTCACGCTGCGCGCGCTCACGTCACCCTGTCGCACACGCTCGGCCAGGTCCGAGATCGAAAGCTCCAGAAGCTCGCTCATCATTCATCCACGAAGGCGGGAACGGCGAAGCCATCCGAGGCGGAGCGCGGCGCCTGGCTCAGCGCGACGTCGTGCGGCAGGCTCGGCCGCGGCTCATCGGGCCGGAAAGGCGCGGCCACGACCGCGACCTGCGCGGTTGCCGGCACCTGGGTCGTATCCAGCTCTGACAGCTGATTGACGTACTCGAGGATGCCGTCGAGATCGCGCTGCATGCGATCGATCTCCGCGTCCGAGAGCTCGAGCCGGGCAAGCTTGGCAACGTGAAGCACATTTTCGCGCGTGATAGCCATGGCAAGTCGAGGGTTGGGGGCGCGGAGCGTAGCCCATTTTGCTGGATGGTCAGGTATGCTCGGCCCATGCAACCACCGCCCGGCGGTTACGGGCCTCCGCGAGGTGGCTATCCCGGCTACGGCCTGCAGGGTCAAGCGGGACAAGCGGCGGCGGCGCACAAGCCGATCACGGGCTCCGCCGAGACCATGGCGATGCACGCCATGACCATCGATCCCAAGACCGGCTTGCCCAAGGGCGAGAAACCACCGGCTACTCCGGCGGCGGTCTTGTCGCTCGTGTGCGGCGTTCTGCTGTGCCTGGGGCCGGTCACCGGCCTGACGGCCATCGTGGCGGGGCTGGTCGCGCGCGCTCAAGTCCAAAGGCGTCCGACGGCGATCGGTGGCGGGAGCATGGCAGCGGTCGGCATCGCGCTCGGGGCGCTCAATCTGCTGATCTCGGCGCTCGGTGTTTTCTACTATCTCTCCGCAGCCCCGTGACGGGTTCGGCCCACGCCGCCCCGACACCGCCACAGGTGTTCAGGCGATGTGGATTTCGTACGTTGCAGCTTCGAGATCGGGACAACTGAGGGCCAGGCTGACCGATGGACTCGCGTGCCCCGCTCGAAGCCCCCGCCGCTGGCCCCCGAACAGCTCGACTCGACGGCTCATGTCGCGCTGGCTAGGCTACCGCGGCGACCAGCGCGCAAGGGCGGCTCGCACTTTTCGGGGCACGTGACCGACTTTCGAGAATTCCAGGATGGGCAGCTGGTTCCCGGCACGCGCTACCGCGTGACTCGCCTGATCGGAGCGGGCGGCATGGGCCGCGTGTACGAAGTGGAGCACGTCGAGCTCGGCAAGCGCTTCGTGCTCAAGGCGCTGCAGCGCGAGCTGGCGCGGCGCGAGGACTTGGTGGCGCGCCTGCGCAACGAGTGGCGTGCGCTGGCTCGGCTCCAGCATCCAAATATCGTCAACGTCACCGACGCCGGCACCTCCGACAGCGGTGTCCCGTTCTACGTGATGGAGCGGCTCGAGGGTGAGACGCTTGCGACGTTGCTGCAGCGCGCGCGCCGGCTCTTGCCGCAGCAGGCGCTGGCCATCGCGGCCGGCATTTTGGATGGGCTGCACGCCGCGCACCAGATCGGCGTGGTGCACCGGGACGTGAAGCCGCCGAACATCTTTCTGACCGGTCCAACGACCGTCAAGGTGCTGGACTTCGGCATCGCGAAGATCCAGGACGCCGGTAACGTGATCACGGCGCGCGGCATGGCCGTGGGCACGCCGCGTTACATGTCGCCCGAGCAGGCCAATGGCACGCACGTCGACGCACGTTCGGACGTCTACGCCACCGGGTTGATGCTCTTCGAGATGGTGAGCGGCATCGGACCCTTCGACGACGCGCGGGACCACAACGAGCTCCTGCTCGCCCAGCTCGGGCGCAAGGCCCCGCTGCTCTCGAGCATCTCGGTGGTGGCGCCGGAGCTCGATGCGCTAGTTGCCGGCATGCTGGCCAAGGATCCGCGCGAGCGCCCCCGCGACGCGCGGCAGGTCGCCGATGCGCTGCGCAGCCTGGCGCAAAGATACCAGCGCTCGGTCGCGACCGATGCGCCCACGCGCTCTGTCGCACCGGCTCCGGCTCCGGCCGCGGCCCCCGAACCGCCGACGCGGGTCGATGCTCCGCGCCGCGCTTCGCAGTCTGCAGCGCCACCGACCCGGCCCGATGGCGTCGCAGCGGGGCGTCCACCCGCGCGCGATGACACGACGACACTGCAGCCGTCCCTGGAGATCGCCACGACCGCCGTGCCGCAGTCGACCCGCGGCGCGACGCAGCGCTTGCCCGAGGCGCCATCACCTCCGGCGACGCTCTACGGTCCAGACACGCTGGTGGATCGGACGACCAGTGCGCCCACGGCGGTGCCGGGACCCGCGCCCGAGCGCACGGAGAGGCTGCTCGTCGTGCCCCCCCCACCGAATGGCAGCGCCGCGCCCGATGCGGGTGTGACGCGCACTGCCGTTCCGCTAGGGGAGCCGCCCAATTTGACTCCGCCGCCGGTGGTTCCGGTCCCGTCGCCGCAGCCGCTGCGAGCCGGCCGTCGAAAAGGCCTCGGCATTCTCGCAACCGGGTTGATCTCGCTGATGGTGCTGCTCGTGGTCGTGGCGCTGCGCACTCCCTGGTCGGCGCCGTCGCCCGAGCCAGCTCCCCGAGCTGCCTCGGCGGAGTCAGAAGGCGCCGAGTCGGTCCCCATTCTGACGGCCTCGGCCTTCCCGCCCCGTGCGGCTCCAGTTGTCGTGGGGACTGCGCCCAGCTCGAGCGCGGTCTCCGTACCACTATCGACTCCGGGGTTACAGTCAGTAATTGCTGGAAATCAAAGTAGAAAATCTGATGTCCCGCCGGCAAGCTCAGCCTCCACAGGCGCCCGCGCCGCAGGCCCGACACCCAAGTCCGCGCCGAGCGGCCCAGAGGTCATGCCTGGCTCTGGTCTCTGAGGCCGCTGGCCGGCTTGCGCAGCCCGGGTCTTGCGCGTAAGTTCCGCGCCCCCTCGCAATCTAGCGGGGAAACACCACACGTCCCACGCGCATCCAGAGCATCCGGTGCCCTCGCAGCCAAACGTTGCCGAGGGTTGGTGCTCGGTGGGACGGAGGCCTAACCGAAAGGAATCGCGCACCATGACTGACGCAACCGATCCGGGCGCCTTCGAGGCGGCCCCGGAAATGAATCGCACCATCCGAAGCGCCGAAGAGCCCTTGAGCGTCAAGGAGCTGTTCGAAGCCGGCGTTCACTTCGGGCACCAGACCAAGCGCTGGAATCCGAAGATGCGCCCGTTCATCTACGGCGCTCGCAGCGGTATCCACATCGTCGATCTCGACCAGACCGCGCGCCTGTTCAAGCGCGCCTTCGACTTCCTGTCGGAGACGGTCGCGCGCGGCGGCAGCGTGCTGTTCGTCGGCACCAAGCGCCAGGCGCAAGAGATCGTGCGCGAAGAGGCGCGCCGCGCCGGCATGTACTTCGTGACCAATCGCTGGCTCGGCGGCACCTTGACCAACTTCCGCACCATCAAGGGTGGTCTGGATCGCCTGCGCACGCTGGAGCGTATGAAAGAAGACGGCACCTACGCACAGCTGCCGAAGAAGGAGACCGTGCAGCTCGAGAAAGAGCGCGCGCGGCTCGAGAAGTACATCGGGGGTCTGAAGGGCATGGGCGCCGTGCCGCAAGCCATCTTCGTGATCGATCCGGCTCAGGAGACCATCGCGGTCAGCGAGGCCAAGCGCCTGGGCGTACCGATCGTGGCCATCACCGACACCAACTGCGATCCGGACATGGTCGACTACGTGATCCCGGGCAACGACGACGCGATTCGCTCCGTGCGTTTGATCACCGGCGCCGTGGCCGACGCCTGCATCTACGGCGCAGCGCGCCGGCGCGACTACCAGAGCCAGCGCGGTGACCAGCCCCAGCAGTCGGGCGGCAGGGTCGAAGCGCAGGTCATTTATGCCAATCGCGGCGCTCGTCCCGGCGGAGAGAATTGAACGATGTCCGGTCCCAGCATGCAGCAGGTGAAAGAGCTACGTGACCGCACCCAGGCGGGGCTCAACGACTGTAAGAGCGCGCTCACCGAGTCCGGCGGCGACATGGAGAAGGCCGTCGAGATCATCCTCAAGAAGGGCCTGGCCAAGAGCGCCAAACGCGCCGGCGCCGTGGCGGCCGAAGGCGTGGTCGTGACCGCGGTCACGACCGACGGCAGGCGGGGCGTCATCGTCGAAGTGAACATCCAGACCGACTTTGCCGCGCGCAACGCCGAGTTTTTGGCGTTTGCCGACGGCGTGGCCAAGGCGGCTCTGGCCGCGAAGCCCAGTAGCGACCTCGGGAAGGAAGCCTTTCCGGGTGGCAGCGGCACGGTCGAAGAGACGCGCGCCGCGCTCGTTGGCAAGCTCGGTGAGAACATCAGCGTGCGCCGCTGGGACAGCCTGAGCGTCGATGGCGCCGGCAAGGTGCAGTCGTACGTGCACATGGGCGGCAAGATTGGCGTCTTGCTTGCAGTGCGGACCGGGACCGACGCCGCCGCCAAATCGCCGGCCTTCGAAAAACTGGCCGACGACTCGGCCATGCAGATTGCCGCCATGGCTCCGCTCTACCTATCGGCGAGCGAGATCCCGGCGGATGCCAAGACCAAGCAGGGCGAGATCTTCAAGGCTCAGCTGGCCGAGGATCCCAAGTCGCCGCCGGCGGCGGCACACCCGAAGATCATCGACGGCAAGCTGGCCAAGTGGGCGAAGGAAATCTGCCTGCTCGATCAGCAGAGCGTGCTCGACGGCGACAAGAGCGTCGATCAAGTGCGCGCCGCGGTCGCCAAAGAGCTCGGCACCGACGTGGTCTTCAGCCGCTTCGTCCGCTTCGAACGCGGCGAAGGCATCGAGAAGCCCATCGGCGACGACTTCGCCACCGAAGTGGCCAAAATGGCCGGCGGCTAGCGCTGCCGCAAGGGCGAGAGAACAGGAAGGGTGGAAGGTAGGAAGATCGGAGGAAGGCAATTTTTGCGCGGAACGCGCAGGGCTTGTCCAACTTATTCGTTGGGTGTCATTGGACTACCCCGGAAGCATCTGAGTTTGGATACTCCTCTTTGTACTGAGGAGCGCTTCCACCGATGTGGTCCCATGGCGCCTTCGATCCGACGAACGTGTGCAGCTCGATTTGAACACCAGGGTCACCGTCGACCGTGCCGAGTGTTACACCATGCACCTTGTTGTCAAAAATGCCGCACAGCGTAGAACCACAGATGCGACAGAATGCGTGCCCCCAGCCTTTCGCAGAAATGTATTTGGCTAGTTCGTTCTCGCCGATGACCCAGCTGAGCTTGCTACCGTCCGGGATCTCAGCGTAGACCGATGATGCGCCGCTGAATGCTTTACGACAGCGCGAACAGTGACATGCGCTCGCACGACCGAGCGCTCCATCAATTTCGTAGCGGACGGCACCGCAAAAGCACCCACCTTCAAGCATTGCTCTTCCTGATCTGACGTCGGTTCAGGGTGCGCATATGTAGAGGAAAGCGGTTCACGAAGTCGAACTCTAGCACGCCGTCCGCCGAGACCAAGCCGCAGAATCAGAAGAGCTTCGCGACTTCAACGCGGACGTCCGGAAAATCTAACAGCGCGATCGTCTCTCCGACTCCATGCCGCGTGCGCTCGCGGTACCCGCTGTGCAGCGGCTTGCGAAACACCTCGACCACCCGTTCCGATACGTTCACGACCCAATACTCGAGAAAACCGGACGCCGCGTAGAGCGGCGCTTTGATGTTCCGATCCTTGCTCAGGGAAGAGTACGCTACCTCGATCAAACAGTGCGCCTGATCCGGGTGCGCGTGCCGGTAGTCTCCGAGCGGCACAATCGCCACGTCCGGCTGCGGCTCCGACTCCCGCACCGCGTAGACCGGTAACTGAATCCGTACCACCGCTCGGCCCAGTAGCGCAGGAAGCAACATCTCGTTCAGGAACTGGACGGGACTGGCGTGCTCCGGATAGTTCGGACTCATCGTAACGATCACCCCCTCGAGCAGCTCCACGCGCTCGTCGTCGAAGGCCCCCATTTTGACCAGCTGGTCGTACTCCACCCGCTTCAGCGTGCGAGTCGCCTCCGGTGCCAGCAGTCGCATATCCACCATCGCTCTCGCAGAATAGCACGCCGCGTGCCATGCGAGGCGCGCAGCGATCCTCAGCAGTTGCGCCGCCGCTCGGGTGGCCGCCACTGGCGACTGGCGACCACTGGCAGCGCGGCGTCAGCCTTCCGTCGTCTACTGCGCCGCGCTCGGTTTTTCGTCGAGCGGGTCCACCGGCAGCGCGTGCGGTGCGGTGACGGCGGGCCCCAGGATCCGCGAGAGCTCTTGCTCTTCGATGGTTTCCTGATCGAGCAACACCTTGACCAGGCTATCGAGCTCGCGGCGGTGTTGCTCGACCAATTTCCGAGCGTCCGCCACGGCGGCATTCAGCATCTCGCGCGTCTCCTCTTCGATGACGTGCACGGTGGCGTCACTGGTCCCACCGTCGCTGGCCAGCGTTTGCCCCAGAAATGGATGCTCGGTGCGGTGCTCGTGAAAGACGGGTCCAATACGCTGACTCATGCCGAAATGTGCGACCATTCGAAACGCGAGATCGGTCGCCTTCTTCAAGTCGTTCTCGGCGCCCGACGAGACATCGCCCAGCACCACCCGCTCGGCCGCGTAGCCGCCCATCAGCACGCACAAGCGCGAGCGTAGCTCCGCCTGCGTCATGATGTGGCGGTCCGAGGTCGGCGTCTGCTGCGTCACGCCGAGCGCCATGCCCCGCGGAATGATCGACACGCGATGCAGCGGCTCCGAGTGCTGCGAAAAGTGCGCGGCGACCGCGTGCCCCGACTCGTGCACCGCGACGCGCCGCTTCTCCTCGGCATCGAGCTTCGTCTCGCGCGGATCTCCGAGCACGATCTTGTCGTACGCCTGCGTGAAGTCCTCGTGTCCGATCGCGTCGGCGCCCCGGCGCGTGGCATTCAAGGCCGCTTCGTTGACCAGGTTGGCCAGATCCGCGCCAGAAAATCCAGGCGTATTGCTGGCGACCGCGTCCAGGTTCACATCGGGAGCGAGCGGTTTTCCGCGCGTGTGTACGTCCAGAATCGCCCGGCGCGCGGCCAGCTCCGGTCGATCGATCACGACGCGTCGATCGAAGCGCCCGGGCCGCAACAGAGCCGAATCGAGCACATCCGGACGATTGGTGGCCGCTAGCACGATGGTCAAGTCGTTGCGCGTGAAGCCGTCCATCTCGGATAGCAGCTGATTGAGCGTCTGCTCGCGCTCATCGTGCCCGCCGCCGAGCCCGGCGCCGCGCGAGCGCCCCACCGCGTCG
>DATEDZ010000155.1:0-11450 GCA_035281385.1 Polyangiaceae bacterium | reverse complement strand
GCGCCCGAGGCGAAGGAGCGGAACCAGCGGGGCTGACCAGGCCCCGCCCGCGCCGAAGCCCCGAAAGATAGGAACCACACCCTCGCCGGCGCCGGTTTCGCTATGTCGTGCGAGTCGTTCGGTCCATCTGCGGAACCATGCTTGATTCGTCCGAGCAGCTTCGACGCCTCCCGCTATGGCGCAGGTAGTGCGGCAACGCCAGGGCGACTCACGAGCAATACACCTGCACCCACGAACGCCACAGCAGCCTGCGAGGCGAGCCGCAGATCGGCAGCCCGATCCCAGCAAGCTGCACCGTGTCAGAAACTCGATGCGCCTAGGGCTCGGCGGAGAGCGGGTCGAAACATCCAGCCGCCGACGTGCACTGCGCTGGAATCTCGCGTACTGTCGAGTTTTCGCCGCGATTTAGCCAAGCTAGCTGTGCGTGATGCCCAGCTCTCTCGCCGCGCGTTCACTGCTGCGCAGTGCAGCGGCCGCTAGCAGGCAAACTAGCGGCGAAACGAACAGGTGATAGCGATCTTCCCCGAAGAAGACCACGTGCGTGAGCGAAGTGATGATTAGCGCCGCCATGGCCATGCGCATCGGGGCACCCAGGTAAGGCCGACCCGGTAAGGGTAGAAACGCCAAGATTGGCGCCAGCATGACCAGCCAATGGAAGGGATGCTCTTGATCAGCGATGCCGTAGAAGATCAGCCCACTGAGCAGGACGAGCAGCCCGATCTGCCAGTATTGCTCCTCACGTTTCAGACGGCCGAGTGATGGTGCGACGATCGACAGCGCCGCGGCCCCCAACAAACTCAGGTGCACCAGCGTGAGCAGACCGCGCGCCGCCTCGCGCCGAGGCTCCGGCCAAGCTCCGGGATCTGCTTCGCGCATGTACTCGATCGCGAACGACTCGTGATTGAAGGTTTGCGCCAGCTTCTTGGGCGCCAGCGCCAACCAGCGGCCCGGCGATTCCTTGATCTTCTTCCAGCCTACGTCCGCCCAGCAGTCGTCTTGCTGCACCTGACCCGTGACCACCGGGCAACCGTCCTTACCGCGCAGCGTCTTGAAGCGCCCGGTTTCGGTCAGCGCTCCGATCGCCAGGTTCCAGCCTCCATTGGTGGAAACCAGCGCGCAGCCGTCCATCCTCACGCAGTTCCTGATCGTCCAGGGCATCACCACGACCAGCGCGATGCCCAGCGCGGCTGCCGTTTTCAGCGCGGTCAGCCGCCACGGACGACGCTCGCTCAGCGCCACCAGCGTCACGAGCAGCAGGCTGGCCGGGCGCGTCAGCGTCAAGACGCCCAGGATCACGCCGCCCAGAATCGGCGCGTGCCAGCGCCCCCGAAAGTGCATCAAGACCCAGGCCAAGAGCACCAGCAGAAAGCCGGTGGGGATCTCGGTCATGACCAGCGGACAGTAGGCGATGAGGCCCGGATGCAGCGCCGCGATGCCACCGGCCACGCGCGCGCGCACCGTTCCGAGCTGGTACAGCGCGATGCGATGGATCAGGAGCGCCGTAGCCGCACCGAGCAGCGCGCTCAGCAGCGGCGCCACCAGCAAGTGATCGCCCAGCACGCGATACAGCAGACTCAGCAGGCCGCTGTAACCGACCGGGTAGTGTGCCCAAGGTTTCCACACCATCACGCCGCCGATCAGCACGTCCTCGGAATAACCGAGGCCGGCCGCCAGCCGGCTCGCGCCCAGGTGGTAGTAGTGCCCGTCCCAGACGGGCTCCTTGGCCCAGGCGATGGCTACGAATAGCCGGGGCAAGAGTGCCACCATGCCCAGCGCCCACGAAAACGTGACGTCCTCCGGCCGACGCGACGGCGCGGACGCCTCGGTCAATGCGAGGTCTCTCCGTCGGTTTCGGCGCGCCATTCACGAAGCCGGCGCAGGTAAGTCTTGGTGACTTGCGTGGGGTCCAGCTTCAGGAATTTGGCGAGCTGCTGCACGAAACCACGGGTGTACACGAGCGCCGGCAAGTCGTCGAATGCTTCGCTCTCGATTGCCGCGAGATGGGTGACCGAGATTTTGGTCTCCCTGGCAATTTCGGAAAGCTCGACGCCCATGGCCTCACGGACCTTGGCCAGCAGCCGGCCGGTAAATTCGGTCTCGGCATTGATTTCGCGGGACAGCTCCTGACGCAGCACCGCTCGCTCCGCCAGCACAGCGCTACCCACGGCGGCCGAGCGCGGAGCCTCCGCTTCGGTCTCCGGGAAGATCGAGGCGTCGTAAGCCTTGCGCCGCAATGGATCCAGCAAGGTGTCGTGGGCTTCCTCGATGCGCGCGCTTTCGCGGCCACGCTCGCTTTCACCGACCAGGGATGTCAGCGGCAGACTGCCGGCCTTGTACAGGTCGCGCTGCCGCTTGTAGGCGCGGCGCAGCTCCTCGTCGGTAGCGCCGCGGTGCGCGAGCAGCACCTCGTATAGATTGAGGCTAGCCGGTGAAAGCGGAATGGGATCTGCGCTGCGCTCCTGATCACGGCTGGCGGCAAGCGCCAGGATGCGCCGCGCGATGCGCTCCAGATTCCGGGCGCTCTTACTGGTGGGGCTGTCGATGAGCAGCGGCCTTTGATGCACGATGCTGGACCAGACCGCGTCATCTTGTTCGATATGGCCGACGTAGTCGAACTGGATGCCCAGGTGACGGCGCGCCAGATCGCTCATCGCCAGGCCTAGATCCGTGTCGGGCCGCAGGCGCGTGCAATTCACCACGAGCCGCGGGCGAATGCGCGCAAGCTCCGCGGCTGCCAAGTGGCCGAGACCGGTGTCGTAGCGCGCGATCGCGTGGATCAGATCGGGCGGTGCGGGCAGCGCCCCCAGCTCTGACTCGGCGCGCTCCACCAGCCGCAGTTTGAAGCGATCCTTGACCAGCGCTCGGCGCAGTGCGCGTACGAAGGCAGCGCGCAGGAAGCGGTACGACGCTTCGACACTGGGCGGCTCGGGCGTGCTCACACAGATGCCGAAGTCGGCCGTCAGAAACAGATCCAGCGTAGCTGGCTGCGTGCCCGCGCCCAAGTCGAGCAGCACGTAGTCGGTGTCCAAATTCTTCAGCTCGCGTGCCCAGCGCGCCTTGCGTCCAGGGCGCACCGGGACCGTGGAACCCGGGCGATACAGCTGTGGGACGAGCGATAGCCAGGGCACCTGTGTCGGGATGGCGGTGAGGTCTTCCTCCTCCGCGTCGTTCGCGGTGTGAGAGGGGGCCGGTTGGCCGAGCCCCAGGGCCGTGTGTAGCTCTGCGCCGGCCGGGTCGGTGTCGATCAGCAGCACCTTGCGACCGAGCTGCGCCAGGTACACGGCGAGATTGACGGCCACCAGGCTCTTGCCCACGCCACCCCGTCCACCACCCACCGCGATGACGTGCTTGACCCCTAGTGGCGGCGCGCCGCCGGGACCGAGCGGCGCGCCGCCGCTGGAGCCAGGCGGCAGGCTCGGAGGCGGGGAGGACGGTATCGTCATCGGCCGGGGAACGTACTACGCTCGCCGCGCAATGTTGAGCTTCCGCGCAGCTTCAGCCCTGGCGCTGTTTGCCCTCTTGAACACGAAGCTCGTGACGTGTCGCTCGCCGGGGGAAGGCTCCGCAGACGCCTCCCCGACCCGTTCCGAGACAAAAGACGTGAACCTGCCGGGTGTCGACACCTCGAGCCTGACCGGACGTGAGAAATCAGAGTGGTCGCGCTTCGTATCGGAGCTTCGCTCGCCCTGTCCGGATCAGCCGGTGAGCGTGGCGCAGTGCATCTCGGAGTCGCGCGCCTGTCGCGCCTGCCTGCCGGCGGCGAAGGCCCTGGCAAAGCAGGTCCAGCGCGGTCGGACCCGGCCCCAGGTCGAGACCTTCTACAAGGCGCGGTTTGGCGCCGATCAGGTCAAGGACATCGCGCTCGAAGACTCGCCCTCCAAGGGTAACCCCAGCGCGCCCGTGCTGATGGTCGAGTTTGCCGACTTTCAGTGTCCGGCTTGCCGAGAGGCCCGACCCGTCCTCGAGGAGATGCTCAAGAAGTACGACGGCAAGACGCGCCTGGTGTTCAAACACTTCCCGCTCAGCTTCCATCCGCAGGCGGAGAAAGCCGCGCGCGGCGCCCGTGCTGCACAGCGGCAGGGCAAGTTCTGGGAAATGTACGGAGTTCTGTTCGACAATCAGGAGCGGCTCAGTCCACAGGTCGTGGAGGAGCTGGCCAAAGGCTTGGGTCTGGACATGGCCCGGTTCCAGAAAGACGTGGAGAGTGAGGCTACTTCTGACGCGGTCAGCCGGGATCGCAAGCAG
The DNA here is from genome assembly GCA_035281385.1 of Polyangiaceae bacterium. Taxonomy (GTDB): domain Bacteria; phylum Myxococcota_A; class Polyangia; order Polyangiales; family Polyangiaceae; genus PMG-095. The sequence continues at coordinate 7,205 of DATEDZ010000155.1, read as the reverse complement.
GGTGAGCGACTGGATATCCAGAGCACGCCGACTCTTTACGTCAACGGTCGGCACTTCTCGGGGCAGAGCTTCGGTGAGGAGCTCGGAGAGTGGATCGAGCTCGAGCTGGAGCTGACGTCCGGTCAGGCCCTCGCCCCAGCCGCCGCGCCCGCGCCCACGCCTCCGGCGCCGTCCGCTGCGGCTCGTGTTCGCGCGCCCGCTCCGGCCGGCAGCGCAAGCACGAAAGCACCATGAGGATCGTCGTCGACCTCGGGTGCTTCCCGACAGGCCGACACTACCCGGGCATCGCGCACCTGCTGCGCGTCGCTGCGCTCGGGCTCGCCGAAGGCTTCGCAGGCGATCACCTGGTTTTCGACTTGCCGATCGTGGCCATCGACACCGAAACCACAGGTCGCGATCCGGCCAGTGATCGCGTGGTGGAGGTGGCGTGTGTGCGCTGGGAAGGTGGCCGCATCACCTTGCAGAAGAGCTGGCTGGTCAACCCGGGTCGTCCGATCCCGCAGGAGGCGTTCGAGGTGCACGGCATCTCGGATGACCACGTGAAGGACGCGCCGCCCTTCGAAGCCATCCTGCCCGAGCTGCTAGAAGCGCTGAGCGGAGCGATCCCCCTGGCGTACAACGCCGAGTTCGATCGCAAGCAGCTGCTCTCGGAGCTCGGACGGCTGCCTGCTCCGGCGTCACCGCCACCGGCGTTCCAGAAGAACGCCGAGTGGATCGACCCGCTGGTGTGGGCGCGTGAGCTGCACAAGCTGGAGAAGAGCCGCGCGCTCACCGAAGTGGCAGCTCGTTTGGGCGTCGAGCTCTCGCAGGCTCACCGCGCCACGAGCGACGCGGAGGCCGCGCTCAACGTCTTCGTGCGGTTCCTGGAAGACACGCGCGTGCCCCGGACCTACGGCGCGCTCTTGCAAGAACAGCGCCGCCTCTCGCGCATCTTCGACGTCGACCGCAAGTGGCGAACGGTGTGATTTGGGTCTTGGTCTCCTCCGCACTTCGCATGGTGCGTGATGCGATCCTCGTGATCTGATGCGCGATCGGCGCTCGGCCTCGCCGAGTTTGTTCCGGGCCTGCTCTCGATCGCGGATCGTGATCAGCCAGCGCCAAAGTCGGTTGAGCTGATTCCAGCTCGCGCTTTGCGCTCGCGCGCATTGCGACGACTCCTCACGAGAGAATCAATCCGGTATTCGGAAGCTTTTGCTCAGCGTGACGGCGCTGCCGCTGAATGGCGCTACGCGAGCATTGCGGAACACGGTCTGGACACAGCTGCCGACGGGGGTGCCGCCGAACGGCGCGGAGACGTTGACCGACGAGACCGGACCTTCGGGCGAGAACGTGACGCTGACCGAGCCGGAACCGGTGGGGCCGCCTGGACGCTTGCAGCTCGCCGCCTGGTTTGCGGCCGCGCTCAGCCTGGTGAGAGCCGAAGCGCGATTGAGCGGCGCACGCTGATCGGGCGGGGGCGCCCTTTCGAGGGGCGCGGGTTCCAGCTCCGGTTCGGGGGGCGCGGCCTCCGATTGCGGAGCGGGCTTCTCGACCTTGGCCGCCTCCGTGTCGCCCTTGCGATAATAGGGGTTCGCGGTGTCGACCGCTTTGCCCTTGGCTTTGTCGCCGGGCTTGTCGTTCGGCGGCGTGCTGGGCCTCCCCGGTTTGCCGCGCTGTGCCGCTTCTTCGGCCGGGATGGCGTCGACGTCGAGAACCCCGGGCCCTGGCTCCGGGGTGTGGGCCAGGGGCTGCCCGGGCGTGGCAGCCGCCTTCTCGGCTACGCTTGCGCCAGAGTCCGGTAGCGCGGGGGGCGCCTGATTGTTGACGTACCAGAGCGCTCCCGCTGCGGCAGAGAGGCCGAGCATCGCCACCAGCGCGGGCATGATCGACGACGAAAGGCGCGGTCGCATTTCCAGGCTCTGCGGATGCGGAGTACTGGACTTCGATGAAATGGAGCTGGGCGGCTCGGAAGGGCTTCCCGCGAAGCGCCCACTCGACGAGAAACTCGGATGCGAGCGCTCGGGCCCCGCGGGCTGATCCGGCACCAGACCCACCGCGACGATGCCATCGGCCGCAGTGAGCGCTTCGCGCAGCATCTGACGCTGGGTCTCGATGCGCGAGCCGAGCACGCGCTTGACCAGCTGTCCCACGCTGGCGTGGGAGACCATCACGCGATCCTCCACCAAGTAGCGCTCCAGGGCTTCACTCAGCTGGCGTGCGGTCTGGAAACGCTTGTGGATATCGCGCTCCAGAGCACGCTGTACGATGCTGACGAGCTGGGGTGAAAGCCTGGAATTGAGCTCGGCGGGGTTGGGGATCTTGCTCTTCTTCACCAGCTCCAGCGAGTGCGCCGCGTTCTCGCCGCGGAACAGCCTCTCGCCCGTGACCAGCTCGAACAGCACGATGCCCAGCGCGAACACGTCACTGCGCCGATCCAGCTGCTGGGCGCCCGCCTGCTCGGGCGACATATACCCGAATTTGCCCTTGATTTTATCTTCTGCGCTCAGGTCACTGTGCGCGGTGGCGTTCGCGACGCCGAAGTCCACCAGCTTGGCGCGGCCGTCGAGCCCGACCAGGATGTTGTGCGGCGAGACATCGCAATGAACGATGTTTCGGAGCTCACCATCCCAGCCGCGTAGCTCGTGCGCTGCGTGCAGACCGGTGGCGGCGTCGGCGATGATCTTGACCGCAATCTCGGCCGGGATGGCGCGGCGCCGGCGTGCCTCCTTGATCACGGTGCGCAGCGAGTCACCCTCGACCCACTCCATGGCCATGTACAAGATGCCGCGGTCTTCGGACACCTCGTGCACCTTGACCACGTGAGGGTGGTCGATACTGCGCACGATCTGTCCCTCTTCGAGAAACATCGCGCGAAAGTCCGAGTGCCGTGCCAGCTCTGGCAACATGGCCTTCACGGCCACCAGGCGTTGCTTGCCGCTGACTGGCGCGCGCTCACGCGCCACCCAGACACTTGCCATGCCGCCGCGCCCGAGCCGGATCAAAAGCTCGTACCTGCCGAGCTGCGATCCGGCCTTCAGTTCCGCGGCCATATGCTTTCTCTGAACATGTCCTGGCAAGCAAGCGCAATCACACGCCGTGCCAATGGTCATTATGCCACGAGACGTGAGGGCAAGCGAGCCACAACACTCGAATTTTGCCGCACGAGCCGCACGAAGACCTACATAGTCTACTAGATTCCCTGAGAGCCAGTTTCCGTGGGGGCCCTGCCCCAGCTAGGGACTAACGGTGTCGGTGGACGAAGAGGGCTTGGGTGCAGGTGCGGAGCTCGGCGGGGCGATCACTTTCATATCCACCTCGAGGAGCACCGCTTCACCCGCCGCCAAGGACAAGGTGCGCCGCTCTTCCACGGCGTGTGGGTGCTCGAGTCTGACGTAGTGCGTGCCCGGGCTCAGTCGAATCGGGCGGGCGAAGGGCGTGGTTTCGCGCTGCTGCCCATCGACGAACACGTGTGCCCAGGGGTGCGCAACGACTCGCAATTCGGCGGCTTCCGCGCCGGGAGTCGAGAGGGGTGCCGCCGCACGGCGGCTCGCCTCGGCGGTGCCGAAGGCCCGCCGCAGCCCCGCCGCGCTGACGACGATGCCCACCCCGATCAGCATCAAACCCAGCGCGACCCGACCCAGGGAGCTACGCTTCGGTTCGGCTCGAGCGTTACGCGGCGGCACGCTGACCTTCGCCTTCGAAAGACCTGCGGCTGCCAGCGCGCTCAGGATGGCTTGTTCGGGGGCACCGTCCCACACCTCGGTCAGGCTCGCCTGCAAGCTCGCGCCGAGCTCCGCAGCGCTGCTCACGCGATCGTTCGTGAGCTTCTCCAAGCAACGCGCGATCAGCCGTTCCACCTTACCGCTCACCTTCACGCCACCTTGCGACAGCGGTGGTGGCGGGCTCTGCCGGATGCGAAGTGACGTGGAGCGATCGGTCGGGCCTTCGAAGGGCCGGGTGCCGCTGATCATCTCGTACAGCATCACACCGAGCGAAAACAGATCCGAGCGAGGATCCGCCGGCTCGCCCAAAATCTGCTCCGGTGACATGTACACCGGACCCAGGTAGCCGGTGCTGCCGTCGAGCAGCTCCGGTGCGGTGGGCATTCGCTCATCCACGGCCAGCGCGAAGTTGAGCAGCTTGATCTCGCCCTTGCTCGAGACCAGCACGTTCTTGGGTTGCAGGTCTCGATGCACCACGCTGCGCTCGTGCGCGTGACTGAGCGCCTCCGCCAGGCGCAGGCCGATGGCCACGCCCGCGGCTTCACCCAGGCTCTTGGTTTTTGCCAGCAGCTCTTCGAGCGTCACGCCGTCGACGTGCTCCAGCACCAGCCACATGCGATCGCCACGCTTGACGAAATCGTGGACCTTCACGATCGAGGGATGGTCGAGCTCGCTGAGCAGGCGCGCCTCCCTCTCCAGTGTGGAGGCGAAGGGCGAGGAGGGCAGGATATTCTGGCCGAGCGCCTTGATCAGCACGGTTCGGCCCAGGGGCTCCTGGACCGCGCGATACAGGTCGGAGACAGGCCCTGAGGAGAGCTTGCGTACGATCTCGCAGCCGTCGAAGCTGACCATCTCGGGCATTGTTGCCCGCAGGTTATAGCGCTAGACGGAGCGCGTTGGCGTTACTGAGTCGGATTGGCACGGCCCTGCGTAGCCCCTTCGCGGCCGCGCGCCGTTATTTCCAGGATCAGGACCCACGCTTCCCGGTGGCTTTCGCACCCGCGCTTTTGGTCTCGATCCTGCTCTACGTGCGCTCGCCGCTCTCGAACTACATCTTCGACGAGCAGGAGGCGCTGCTGGCCAATCCCTACGTGAACGGCAATGACCTGCCGCTTCTGAGCGCGTTCGAGCGCGACTTCTGGGGTCTACCGCCGGAGCGCAGCATCGGATCCTACCGGCCGATCCCCAACCTGGTCTGGCGATTGCTGTGGCACGTCAGTCACCAGCCCTTCATCCATCACTGGGTCAACGTGATTGGCCACGCCGTCAACGGGGCGCTGGTCGCGGCTTTCGTGTTCGCGGCGTCCGGGCGCCGCCGCCTGGCGTGGCTGACCGGAGCCGTGTTCTTGAGCGCGGCGGTGCTCACCGAGGCCGTCTCCGGTGTGGTGGGCATCGCCGACGTGCTGGGCGGACTGGGCGTGCTGCTGGCGCTGCATGCGCTGCGGCTCCCGTTGTTCGTGATGCCGCAGGCAGTGCTTTTGGCGGCGAGCTTCGGTCTGTTCAGTAAAGAGAGCGTGATCGTGGCGGTGCCGCTGGTGGCGCTGGCCGCCTTCACGACGGCGCCGCTGTTACACCCGCAGGCGCCTCATAGGCTGGTGCGCACCCTGCTTTCGCTCGTGGCGCTGGTCGGCGCGCTCGTGCTTTACACCGAGCTGCGCAAGAAGCTCTACCCGGTCGCGCTACCGGAGGCGCTGGCGGCGCCGCTGCCGCCCGGCGCCCCGCGGCCGCAGCAGCTGCTGCACAAGTTCTTGATTTGGTTCCATCAGCCGAGCTTGCCGCGCGACCCGATCAACAATCCGCTGGTCGAAGCTCCCTTCCACTTGCGTGTCGCGGCTGCGCTGCGCGTGTACGCGAGCGGCCTCGGCCAGGTCGTGTTTCCCTGGACCTTGAGCGGCGACTACTCGTTCCGCGCCGAGCCGGTTCCAGCGCGCCCGGTGTTCTTCGGCAGTGTGATGGGCGCGCTGCTCGCGCTCGGACCGCTTCTGGTCGGGCTCGGCGTGCTGCTCGGCAACATGCTGAAGAGCTTGCACTTGCGCCGCGCGAAGCCGGCCGTCCGTCGGCGGTTGCTGAGCAGCGGCGCGCTCCTGGCCACGGGGCTGCTCTGGTTTCCGATCGCTTATTTCCCGCATTCGAACATCGCGGTGCTGCTGCCCACCGTGCGCGCCGAACGCTTCTGGTACCTGCCGGTGGTCGGTACTTCGCTGGTGCTCGGGCTGCTCGCCCGGCGCCTGCTCAGCTCGCGGTCGAGGCGGCTGGGTGCGGCGCTGGTTGGAGCTTTTTTCGGAGTGCAGGCCTTTCAGGCCCGGTCCCACGCGCTCGACTACATGGATGACTTGAGCTTCTGGGATGCCACGCGCAAGGCGGTGCCGCTCAGCGCCAAGGCGCAGCTCAACTATTCGGTGATGCTGGGCGCCCGCGGGGACCTCAAGCAGCGGCTACATTACAATCAGATCGCGCGCGAGCTGGCGCCCGACTGGGCCATGGCGCACATTTACTACGGCGACACGCTGTGCCGGCTCGCGGGCACTACGGACCCACCGGGAAAGAAGCTGGAGCCCGAGGAGCGGCTGGCCCGAGCCGAACGCGCCATGCCTCATTACCTGAAGGGCTTCGGGCTCGCGCCCAACGATCCCAACCTGATCGCGCTGGCGCTGCAGTGCATGTGGGAGGAGAAGCTCGCCTTACCCCATCGCCAAGCGCTCAGTGATCTGGCCGATCGACATCCAGGATCGTGGCTGTCCTTCCTGGTCACCGACATCTTGGAGAACGGCGAGAAGAACGGCGGCGTGCAGAAGAAGTACCGGCCGCGCTCCTATGACGAGGGGCCCAAAGGCGAGTGAGCTCTACGCCGTCGCCCGCATCAGGTCGTAAATCCCGTCCTTTCGCTACGCCGATGGGAGTCTTTACGGCAAGGTAGTCTCCCCCTTGGCTGCTGAAGCCAGTGCGAAAGCGTTTCAGGCCTTGCGCCGGATTGGCTTCGGGGAGGGCGAAGTGCGCCGGGCCATCACCCAGGTCGCCCGCAGGGGCGCCGGCGACAGCACCGGGACGCTGGTGCGGCGCTGTCTCCTGGTGCTGAGAAAGGCACGCCTGGGCTAGTTAGATCGCGGCGAAAAACTCGGAAGTGCGCCGAAGGCAAATGCCAAAGGCCGCTTAGCCGCCGCGAACGCTGCAGCGACGAAGGCATCAGAATCGGCTCGTCTGGCTTGCTCCCACCACTTCGTCGAGGACGACGATGGCTGGGCGCTGCGCACGCCGGATCGCAGCATAGGCGCGCAATTCGAGCACGCCCTGATCGTCACTCGCGCCGAGCCGATCGTCGTGACCGGCTAAAGCATGCAGCCCCGCTGCCAAAGTGGCTGCCATTCCGCCGGCTGGCGGCCAGGGCCGCGGCGCGGCGGCACCGGCATTTGGGGCTGGCACGCGCGCTGCTCTGCCGGGCTCTACCCATGCAGGCTATACTGGAGCGCACGATGGTTTCGCAGCCGGTCGTCTCGCTCCGCTACC
>DATEDZ010000154.1:0-31070 GCA_035281385.1 Polyangiaceae bacterium | reverse complement strand
CCCCAAGCGCTTCAGCGCCGTGCGTGCGCCAGCATTCTCGACCGCCACCGCTGGGTCGGGAAACGCTTTGGCCGAGTCCCAGAGCAGCGGCGTGTCGACCGGACCAGGGCACATCAGGTTGGCGCGGATCTTGGGCCCGTAGTCGAGCGCCAGCTGCTTGACCAAGGGCACCAGCGCGCCCTTGGAAGCGCAGTAAGCCGGATGGTTGGGGAAGGCCTTCATGGCGGCGATCGAGCCGTTTACCACGATGGCGCCGCCGCCGCGGCCCAGCATCTCCGGAATGGCCGCGCGGCACAGGTAGAAGACCGCGTGCAGATTGGTGGCGATGGTTTCATGCCAGGTCGTAAGCGAGACTTCGGTGACCGAGCCGATGCCCAGGATGCCGGCGTTCGGCACCACGATGTCCACGCCGCCGAACGCCTCTTTCGCGCGCGCCACGAGCGCCTGGTTCGCCTCGAAGGTCCCGATGTTCCCCGTCACCAGCTCGGCACGGCCGCCCGCTGCTCGGATGCCGTCGACGACTGCCTTGCCGCGCTCGGGATCACGTCCGCCGCACACCACGGCGGCGCCTTCATGCGCAAAACTCTCGGCGATGGCCTGACCCATGCCGATGGTGGCGCCGGTCACGATCGCCACCTTGTTTTCGAGCTTCTGCATCGCCTCAAGCTACCAGGGCGAAGCCGCTACTCGTCTTTCCCCTGGTGGCTCTTGAGGCCGCTGAGCATGCGCTTCACGTCGCCGAAGCCCTTGATGGTGACGACCAGCGTGATCGCGGCGAACGCGGTGCCCGACAGGACCAACCAAACCGTCCAAAACATTTGCCAGCCGTTCATGGGGGTCCTTTGCGCTCACTTCGCCGTACTGAGCTGGGGCGCCGCCGCCTTGCCGATCATTGATCCGAGCACCAGCCCGGTTGCCGCCAGTCCGTACGCGAAAAAGCCTGTGATATTCGCATCCCAGTTGAAGAAGAAGAACGGGATGATCGCACCCGCGGCGCCGCCCAGCATGGCACAGTAGCCGCCAGTCAAGTTGGCGCGCTTCCAGTACAACCCGCCCACCACGCTCACGAACGCACCAGAAAGGAAGATGGTGCCGGTGATGTTCAGGTACATGTAGGCAGTGTCCGGCATCGTGTAGAACAGACCCCAGAACATCACGAACAGGCTAACGCCCAGGTTGGTGAGGCGGTTGAGCAGAATCTGGCTCTTCGAGCTCAACGGCGTGGGGTTACCGAGCTTGGCCCGTAGCGGCAGAATGACGTCCTGGGACAGCACCGAGCTCCAGCCGAGCAGGTAGGAGCTGTTGACTGACATGGTGGCGGCGAGCATGCCCGCGACAACGAGGCCCTTCACCCCCGGGCCCAGCAGCTGCGCGATCATGGCCGGCATGGCCTCCATGGTCGAGACCTCTTGGCCGTTGACGATGGGTGCCGGCGAGCCGTCCTTGCCCAGCATACCCGTGCCGAACATGGTGAGAGCACAGATGCCCCACAGCATCGGCATCATGCCGCGACCCAGGAAGATCACACCGGTCCAGGTCATGACCTTCTTGGCCGTCTCGGGGCTGTTGGTCGAGAACATCCTCATGGCGGTGGTCTGCCAACACGCGCACATGGCGAACCAGTGGAGCACCTGCCAGACCAAGAAGGTCCAGCCGAATTTGGGGTTTTCGAGCGGGTCCCAACCGGCAGGGCCCATCACGGTCGTGACCTTGTCGACGATGTTGGCCCAGCCGGCCGTGCTCACCGCATAAATCGAGACCACGATGGTTGCGACGGACAACAGCACGTACTGTAAGAAATCCGTGATGACGACCGACACCATGCCGCCCAGCACCGTGTAGACGAGCTCGAGCAGCAGGATGCCGACCATGACGGCGATTAGGTACTTGCTGTCGATGCCGCTGACGATGGTCAAGAACTGTCCCTCGATCTTGAGGAACACGCCCATGTTCAGAATGCCGCCCACTGCGACCAGAATGCCCGTCACTAGCCGCAGACCCTGGCTGTACTTCACCTCGAAGTACTCAGGAACGGTCATCAGTTTCAGCTCGCGGAACTTTTTCACCACGAAGCCGGTCCGCCCGACGATGATCATCACGATGCCCGAGATGAACGCCGTGCAGAACGCCGCGAAGCCCGCCTTGTAGCCGAGCTCCGCGAAGTACATGAACGTGATGGTGCCGATTTCGGTAGCGGCCAAGGTCGCCACGCCCACGTAGACACCCAGCTCTCGACCGGCGACCAAGAAGTCGGACAAATTGCCGACGAACTTCTTGGCCATCACGCCGATCACGAGCGAGCCCGCCAGGTAGGCGATCACAATCAACCAATCGATCGCAGCGAAGTTCACGGGCCGAGGGTAAGCCCGGACACTTGATCATTTCAACCAGAATCAATCAGAAAGCATCACGAACCCCGTCAGCTAGCAGGCGTGGCGTGGTAGTTTACGATGGTTTGTGGTAGTTCAGGGCCTGTAATGAGTCGAAGCGAGAACCTCTCTGGCGCTGAGCGTCAAGGGCGCGTTTCCCGGCTAGTGGAGCAGCGGCGGCGTGTGAGCGTGGCGGAGATCTGCGACATGTTCGGTGTCAGTGTTGCCACCGCGCGGCGCGACTTGGACGCGCTGGCTGACGCTGGCCGGGTGCAGCGCGTTCACGGCGGAGCGATCCTGGCGCAGCCCGCACCGCCCGAAGGGCCGGTGCTCGAGCGCGCAATGGAACAAGGGGACCAGAAGCGCCGCATCGGAGAGGTTGCCGCGGCCCTGATCGAGCCGCACGACGCGGTCTTCGTGGGCAGCGGCACCACCTCGCTCGAGGTCGCGCGCAATTTGCCGCTCGACTACGAGCTCACGGTGGTTACCAACTCGCTCCTGGCGCTCAACGTCCTGGCGGAGCGCCAGGACATCACGCTGATCTGCCTGGGGGGCAGCTTGCGCCACAGTGAGGGCAGCATGATTGGGCACATCGCCGAGCAAGCCCTGAAGGAGCTGCGGCTCCACAAGGTGTTTCTGGGCGTGCGCGCCCTCGACGTCGACGCCGGCCTGACCAACGACTACCTGCCGGAGGCCATGACCGACCGGCAGATTCTGGGCGCCGGTCGGCAGGTCATCCTGCTGGCGGATCACACCAAGTGTGGTCGCGTTTCGACGGGCTTCCTGGCGCCGCTGTCGCGTGTACACACGCTCATCACCGACACCAGCACGCCCGAAGAGTTCCTGACTCGCGTGCGGGGCCTGGGCGTCCAAGTGCTCGTCGTCTAAAGCGCCGCTTTTCAAGGCTTGCTACGAAACGCGCTGGCCCGGGATCGTGCTTGTCGTAAAGACGCTATGTATATACAAGCGAACCATGTCTCTGAACGTCCGGCTCAGCGTCGAGGAAATGAGAATGACCGCTGCCTTGCGGCGGGGTGGGTATCGAGATTTCGTCGCTGGTTCGGGCGACGATCCGCGAGCAATATCGCTTGCGAGTCGAGCAGCGCGCCCGAGGACGAGGGGCGCAGCTCGTTCGACAGATCCTCAGCGAACTCCCCGACCCGGCAGAGCTAGCCTCGCGTGGGTTCGATACGACGGACCGTTGTGCGGTCAGGAGCAATGGACGCGGACCCTACTTCGAGCTCCACGGCCCTCACTCTCCTCGAAGCGCCATTATTGAGGCACGCCAGATCGCTCCCCGGGCGCGATGGCATGCAGGCGGGCGAGCGTTCGTCCGAGGTGCTGACGCGCGTCGATGTCGTTGCGCCATAGAGCGTGGAGCAGTCGACCGAGCTCGTCTTTGGGCGCGCCCTGCCCGGCTTCGCTTGCTGCCAGAAGCTCCGCGAATCCCTCGACCGAGAGGTGGCGAGACCCCTGCCAGCCTCTCGCGTTGTCGAACTCGACCCAGACCAGATCATCATGCTGGATCAGAACGCGCTCCAAGCTGCCGCGCTCTTCCAGATGACGGAGCAGCCCCGGCGTAGGCCCGAGATCGAGGGCGCGCACGGCACCCTCAGCGGACCTCCGATCTGCAGTGCGAGGTCGAGCGTTGCCATGCGGCAGATCTCGTTGAGATCACGGGCCAGGGCATCGAGCACCTCGTGCCTGACCGTGTCGGCGGTATCGCCCGCGAGTTTGATCGACCTCCTCACCTTGCACTCCCAACGCGCGGCAGTGTGCCCGTTTGCCGACGATCGCGTCAAGGCTCGCTCCCCCGACGCGCCGGTCGGTTGGCCGCGTTGCGACGTCGCAACGGATCGAAACGGCAGTATTCTGACGTCGAGCTTGGGTGAGGTGAGCCGAAGTTGTTTCGTCGATGCGTCAGATGCTCACCGTTCGCTACAAAATGTTCATCGTTCGCCACGAGACGTTGCGTGGATGCTCCTTGCCAAACCTTCGTGAGGTTGTTATAAGCCCGCTCGGAGTAGTGTAGTGGTGGTGGAGATGATGGTAGCCGACGCTCTCGAGCGTCGTCGCGTTTAAGCGGAATTCACCGCACACAACCAACGGAAGGGAAGTGTCATGGCTAAAATACTAATGGCGCTGTGTGCCTGCGCGGCACTCGGTGCGTGCAATGCGTACGAAAGTGACGTCGACGAGCAAGTCGGCACCGCGACTCAGGCGATTAAGAAGAAAGAGTGGAACATGCCCGAACAGGCCGAGGGCCGCGCCAAGCAGGGGAAGCCCAAGGCGCAGGCCGGCTTCAAGAAGCCGGCGCTGCGCAAGGCAACGCGCGACGAGGTCGAGGAGCTGAACGGCACCTACCGGACATCGGGCAGCCGCGAGAAGGTGCTGGGACGGATCGCCAGGGCTCAGGCCGCCGGAGACTCCGACGCGGCCGCCGGTATGGCCGACATCCTCGACAAGGCCATCGACAAGATGCCGGCCGGCGAGCAGGCGCAGGCGCGCCAGGAGCTCGACCGGCAGCTCGGGCGCTCGGGAGGTCGGCCATGAACGCGCGCACGATCGGTAAAGGCCTGGTTCTGACCGCCACTTTTGCGCTCGGCATCCTCGGGCTTGGCGTCGGCATCGACGACAAGGGCGTCAATCTCGCCGGGCCCACGGAGGCTCAGGCGCACGACACCACCAGCGTTTGCTGGGAGCAGTGGGATGACGTCTGGGCGAAGGAGAACAGCTACCGCAAGTTCAAGAGCACCTTCTTCGGGGCGAGCCAGCTGCAGAACGGTGAAATAGTAGAATGCGAGGGCAGCGGTGCCTTCAACGCGCAGGGCTACGACGGCCCCTGCTGGACCTGGCGGACTCGCTGCGGCACCAACTACATCCGCATGGAGGAGGTGTACGCGGGTCACGGACACTTCGAATGGAAAGCAGGGGTCTTGGATATACCCCCTGCGGTGGCCTGCTACCCCAATCGGTCGCTCGACCCAGAAAACTATGGCTTCGTGATGCCCGGACAGGGCTACTCCGATGGCAACTGCCCGCCAGATTCGTTCTACACCAATTTGCCGATCCGGCACATGCACCAGCACGAGAAGGACACGGCGATTACCGTCTGGTCCGAAAACTGGAACGACCACGAGCCCACCGTCATGGACGTGGAGTACATCCAGTTCCCTCCACCCAAGAACAACCCAACCTGTCTGCCGAATCAAGACCCCACCTGCACCAAGGCAAAGCTCTCGATCAAGAACGGTCCGCTCGCAAACGACTGGATGGTCTGGGATCAGATCCCCCCGAACGCGCCGATCCCAGGTCAGCCCGATGAGTATTATTGGTACGACGTTCGTGACTGGGCCTTCGAGGTCGAACGCATCGAGGTCACACAGGCTACCAACGAGGGTGCCTTCCCCTTGTTGGGCGGCATTTACTACTCCACGCCATCCGTCTCGGGCTGGGGCATGATCGACATCTGCGGCAACAATGCGTGCAGCAGCACCGAGAGCTGCACGACGTGTCCGGAGGATTGCGCCGTCTGTGCGGTCCCCAACGCGACGTACAAGGCGACGAGCACCTCCGGCTGCACCGGGAGCGCGCCGAACTGTGTGGCGCAGCCCTGGGGCATCGATCTCAACGACAACACCGGTTACAAGTGGACCGTGGACGGTGGCACGGGAGGGCTCTCCAACCTCTACGTCAAGGTCGCCTCGCCCAGCGGCACGCGCCGGATGAGTCTCTGGGTCAATGGTACTCAGATCTCCGTCCTTCAGACCAATTCGACCGAGAGCCCACGGCCGACCGGCAAGGAGTTCGGTCCCTTCACGGCGACGCTGAGGTCAGGCACCAACATCATCGAGCTGAAAGACGATCAGGGCACGGCCGAGCTCGACGCGCATCACGTGCGGCTGGACATGAGCCCACCGGAACAAACGATCGCCGCCAACACGGTGACGCGGTGCACGAACGCCGCGGACTGCACCCTGGAAAGCTGGGGTATCGACCTGAACGACTTCACCGGCTACCTCTTCACGCTCCAAGGCGGCGCGGTGGGCGGAGTGACGAACGTGTCCGTCAAGGTGGCGAGCGAGAGCGGCACCCGATCGATGGATCTGTTCCTGCACGGGGATCAACTCGAGACAATCACGACCGACGCCACCGACAGTCCGCGGCCGACGGGCAAGGAGTTTGGTCCCTTCCGCATCCGGCTGTCGCCGGGCACCAACTCGTTCGAGCTCATAGACAACCAGGGTACGGCGGAGTTCGACGTGCTCCAGGCGCGCACCAACAACAACGTTCCGGACTTCACCTACTTGGCGCACTCCACCCAGGACTGCACGGGACCCGATTGCACACGCCAGACCTGGGGTATCGATCTGAACGCGAACACCGGCTACCACTGGGATGCGCTCGGCGGATCGACGGGCGGCCCCGCCAAGCTCTACGTCAAGGTTGCCTCGCCCAGCGGCACCCGTTCGATGTCTCTCAGGCACAACGGCAACCTCGTCGCTGTGATTACGGCCAGCTCGAGCACGAGCCCGCGACCGACCGGCCGCGAGTTCGGGCCTTTCAACGTGACCCTGGACGCGTCCGCCAACTCGGTGGAGCTCTGGGATGACCAGGGCACCGCTGAGCTCGACGTCCACTACCTCCGCGTCGCGGAGTAGGCGCCCGGGACGGAGCGATGGCCGAGGCCCGGAGTCTGCTGTCCGGGCCTCGACTCGCCCTCAGTTCCCTACGGCTCGAAGACGAGAGAACACTCGGCGCCCGGCTGCCCTGTTGCCGTCACCGCATAGCGAGAACCTGCGCTTGCCGGGAAAGCGACCGTGCTGCCGTCTTCCGCGAGCGGCAGCACGCCGACATCTTGGGCTTCCGTCGTCACCTTCCATGCCCAGGCCTCGGGCGCCCCGTCCCTCATCCGCGACATTCCCGGTAGCCTCAAGTACCTGCGCGACCATGCCGCGTGACGGCACTTGGGATCCGGAGCGCCGACCCCTTCTTGAGGGCTGCGGTCGTAAGCGTGCTGAATCGCCATGACTTTGCCCGTCCCGAACGGGTGTTTCGGCGTGTCGTCGCATTCGATTCGCAGCACGCAACTCCGGGGAGTGGGCAGACGACTAGGTGGTGTGTCCCTGAATTGGGATCACTCGCGTGCCGTAAACGACCATGAAGCCAGCAGCAATTCAGGACACGCCCTAATCCAGGTAGCTCACCGCGCAGCGGCTCCGCAGATCCTCGACCAGCGCGGGGTCGAGCTGGCTCGGTGACTCCGCCAGGCAGTTGGCGGCGCCGCAGGCCGCCGCCAGCGTGAGCTGCGCCGCGCGCGCTTCACCACGCTCGAGCGCCAGCGCCAGGCCCGCGACGGCGGCATCACCGCTGCCTACCGCCGAGCGCGCCTCGACTCGAGGTGGTGCGACCAAGCAGGCGCGCGCGCCGTCGGTGCCCACTAGGCCCGCCGCGCCGAGCGATACGATGGCGGCCTCGGCGCCTCGGCGCACGAGCTCCCGGGCGGCGTCCTTCGCTTCCAGGGCATTCGTGATCGGGCGACCGAGCAGCGCCTCGGCCTCTTCGTGGTTCGGCTTGACGAAATCAGGCTTGGCCGAGAGCCCTCGCTCGAGCCACGCGCCGCTGGTGTCCAAGATCACACGCAGGCCGCGCTGCTTGGCGAGCTGAACCAGCTCGGCGTAAAAGGCCGGGTCGACACCGGGCGGCAAGCTCCCTGAAAATGCCACTAAGCTCGGCGCGGCCATGCTCTCGAAGACCTGACGGCAGCGTGCCACGACCGCTGTGAGCTCCTCCGCGGCCGGTGCGCTACCCGGTTCGAGCACCTCCGTGACCCCCTGCTCGTCGATCAGCTCCAAGTTGACCCGGGTCGGCGCTCGCACGCTGACCGCCTCTACCTCGACGCCGAACGCGCGCAGGCCCTGCTCGACGGCCTGGCCAGTGGGACCGCCAAGCGGCGCCACGTAGAGCACCGAGGCGCCGAGCGCGCGCGCCGCCAGGGCAACGTTGGCCGCTTTACCGCCGGGGCTGGCTTCCGCGGCGCTCGCGCGGTTGACGTGGCCGTGCTTCAGCGCTGGTAGCCAGATACAGCGATCGAGCGCAGGATTCAGGCTAACGCAGACGATCACGCGTGCATCTCGACGCCGGCCACGACGCGGTTGATGACGCCGCCCGGGCTCGGCGCGTCGGGCTTGAGGCCCTGCGCGAGCGAGCTGTGCAAGCCGAGCAGTTGCCCGAACAGCACCATCACGGGCGCCAGGTGATCGTCGCTGACCTGTTCGGCGACGTCCAGCTCGAGCACCGAGCTTGCGACTTGACGCAGCTGGGGCTCCGGGTGCTGCGCGATGACCACGACTTCCTCCGCCAGCTTCTTTTGCTGGACTTCGCGCAGTAGATCGAGCTCGTAGCGGCGCACCCGCGCATCGGACGACACCAGCCCGACCAGCAGGGCCTTACCGTCGAGCGCCGAGAGCGGTCCGTGGCGGATGCCCAAGAACGACTCCGAGCCGCTGCTAACGCGCCCGGACGTGAGCTCGAGCAACTTGAGCGCCGACTCGCGCGCCACGCCGTTCAAGGAGCCCGAGCCCAGATAGTAGACCCTGCTGAAGCTGCGTGCCGCGAGGCGCTCGGCCAGCGCATCGGCGGCGTCGAGCAGGCCGCGCCAGGCGCTCGCCAGTGCGGTCACGATGCGCTGGAAGCGATCGAGCTCCTGGTAGTGGGCGAAAGCCAGCCCGGCCAGCACCATGTTCGTGTAAGAGCTGGTCATGGCCAGGCTGCGATCATTGATCGCGTCGTCGAGCAGCAGGGTCAGCGCGCTGGGATGCTGGCTCAGCCTACTGGCCATGGCCCCCGCGGCGTCGCAGGTCACCATCAGCTGAGGCGCGCTGGGCTTTCGATGCAGCAGGCGCTCGGCGGCCAGCACGCTTTCAGGGCTCTTGCCCGAGCGCGAAAACGAGATGCTGACATAGCGCGCCCCTGCTACGAGCAGGCTCTGCTCGTGCGTCGCAAAGTCGGTCGTCGGCAGCGCTTCCACCACGCAGCCCCAACGTGAGCGCAGCTCGTTCTGCACCGAGCGACCCACGAAATCCGACGTCCCGGCGCCCAGCAAGAGCACGTGGGGCGCCTGCGGGCTGTGCAGACCGAGCGGATGAAGCGCGGCTTGCAGCTTGGGCGCGAGCGCGGCCGCCCGCGCCGCGGTGTCGAGCCAGGTGACTGGCTGCTGAGCGATCTCGCGCGGTGTGTGCAAAGTGCCGCGCTCGGTCCGTTCGTCTGCCGGCGCGGCGAGGAGCTGAGCCAGGGTCATGGCGATCCTCAGCTCACCTGACGCGCGCAGACGCGCATCTTGCTGCGCGAGAGCTCGCAAACCGCCGCCACCGCGGGGGCGAAGGTGCGTCGCAGATCGATGTCGTCCGACTGATTCAGGGCCTCCTTCACGCGCGCGGTGAAGGTGTCCTTGATTTCGGTGCCGATGTTGAGCTTGGTGATGCCGTGCTCGATGGCCCGGCGCACCAGCTCGTCCGGCACACCCGAGCCGCCGTGCAGCACGAGCGGCGTATCGGGCAGGGCGTCGCGAATCGCCGCGAGCCGATCGAAATCCAAGCGCACCTCACCACGGTAGAAGCCATGCGCGGTGCCGATCGCCACGGCCAGCGCGTCCACGCCGGTGCGCCGCACGAATTCAGCCGCGGCGTCCGGCTGCGTGTAGCAGGCCTCGGGGTCATCGCTTTCGGCCTTACCAACGTGGCCGAGCTCCGCCTCGACCGAAACGCCGGCGGGATGAGCCAGCTCCACCACTTGCTGCGACACCTTGCAGTTGTCGTCGAAGGATAGCGCCGACCCGTCGATCATCACCGAGCTGTAGCCGGCGTCGATGGCACGCTTGGCCAGCTCCAGCGAGCCGCCGTGATCCAGATGCAGCGCCATGGGCGTGCTGAGCTCCGCAGCGGCGGCGCGGGCCATGGCGACGATCAGCGACAGGCCCAGGTACTTGATGGTCGACTCGGTGGTCTGGAGAATCAGCGGTGCTTGCTCGGCGCGCGCTGCCTCGATATGGGCGCGCAGCGTCTCGGCGTTGTAAAAGTTGAGTGCCGCGACGGCCCGCCGCTCCTTGGCTGCGGCTTTGAGCAACGTGACGCTGGGACTGAGGGGCGAGAGGCTATTCATGCTTTACGAGTCTTCTTGCGACGTGCAGGGCTGCGCGTGCCACCTGCCAGGAAGCGTATCAGCTCTTCACGGTAGGCTTGGGCTGCGGTGCCGCCGACACCGCGCGTCGATAGTGCGCCACAGGCGTTGCCCTGGGTGAGACATTCGACGTCCGTGCCGCCGCCCAAGAAAGCTGCCACGTAGCCGGCGGCGAAGCTGTCTCCGGCGCCGGTCGTGTCCACGACGCGCACCTTACGGCCCGGCACCGAAAGCAACTTGCCGTTTTGCGCCGAAAGCGCGCCCCGAGCGCCGAGCTTGACCACGACGCGGCCCGCGCGTTCGGACAGCTGACTGGCCGCGGCGGCCGCGCTCTTCTTGCCCGAAAGCTCGGCGGCTTCCTGTTCGTTCAGGAACAACAGATCGACGTGGGGCAGCACACCCAGGGCCTGCTGGCGCAGCCCCGAGCGCAGCGTGGAGTTCGGATCGAACGACGTGGTCAGGCCGCGTCGCCTCGCCGTGGCGAGCAGCCACGGAAAATCGGGGCGGAGCCGCTTTTGGAGCGCATAACAACTGAGGTGTAGATGGCTGAAGCCTTCGAAAGCCTTGCGTGGAACATCCGAAAGGCTGAGCTCGGCAATGGCTCCCGGAAAGGTCACCTGGGCTCGATCCTTGCGCGTGCTAAGGCAGATGGTGACGCCGGTCACGCTGCCCCGTGACGTCTGCACCCATTCGGTGTCCACACCGAGCGCGGCCAGCTTTTGACGACACAGCTGCCCGAAGGAATCGTCGCCGACCTTGCTGACGAACGCCACGGGGTGTCCCAGCTTACTCATGCCGCTCGCGAAGATCGCCGACGCGCTGCCCAGCACGACCTCGAAGCTTTTCGCCTCGAGCTCCTTGCCGAGCTGAGGTGGCTGCTCGAGCCCCGCCGCGATGATGTCGACGTTGAGCTCGCCGATCACGAGCACCGCTTGGTCCTGCGCCTTCACGCGCTGCTCCGGACGCCACACTGGACTAACGAGTGTCCAAAAGCATCATAAACGAGCATAGCCAGGATCCTACTCGCTCACAATAGTGCGTCAATAGGATCGTTTGTGATTGATTGCGGAGCCTGAAGCGGGGTATCCTGCAGAAAAGCTCGGATGCCGCTGATCGACGCCCATGCCCACCTGCCCGCGGACCACCCGGAGGCGCAGCTGCTGCTGGAGGAGCTGGGCATTCAGGTGCTGAACATCTCGCTCGGTCTGGACGCGCAGGGCAAGTGGCGCGAGGGGCCGATGAGCGGCGTTCAGCCCTATCAGCGGCTGGCCGGCGAGCAGCCGCGACGCTTCGCCTGGTGCACGGCGTTCGATCCACCGACCCTACTGGATCTGGAAAGGCCCGGTGACTATACCGAGCGAACGCTGGCCACGCTGGCGGGCGAATTTGCGGCGGGGGCGATTGCCTGCAAAGTCTGGAAGAACGTCGGCATGGAGGTCCGGGACCGCGATGGGCGCTTCGTGGGGGTGGACGACGCCTTGTTCTCGCCGATCTTCGAGTACATCGAGCGCGAGGGCCGCGTCTTGATCTTGCACACCGGCGAGCCGCGGGCGTGCTGGTTGCCGCTCGACCCCAAGAGCCCGCACTACGACTACTACAGTCAGCATCCGCAGTGGCACATGCATGGGCGCTCGGATTTCCCATCGCACGCGGAGCTCATCGCAGGTCGGGATCGCGTGCTCGAGCGGCATCCGCGTCTGCGCGTGGTGGGGGCGCACCTGGGCAGCCTCGAGTACGACGTGGCCGAGGTGGAGGAGCGGCTGCGGCGCTTCCCGAATTTCTGCGTGGACACGGCTGAGCGGCTGCTGGATCTGGCGCTGCAGCCGGTCGAGCGCGTGCGCGCCTTCTTCGAGGCGCATCCGGACCGGGTCTTGTTCGGTTCGGATCTGCTGTTCGAGACCGCCTTCTCGGCCATGAGCGAGCGCGAACGCAAGGCGGCGCTCGCTCACGTCCGCCAAGTCTTCGCCGAGGAGCGCGCCTTCTACTCGCGAACCGGCGAGCAGCACGTGCGCGACCGTGACGTCCAGGGCCTCGGCCTCCCAGACCCGATCTTGCAGCAGCTCTTCGAAACCAACGCACGGCGCTGCTACTTCCTCGGTTGACCCCTGCTGACCCAGTTGCTCGGCGAGCTGGGCCAACTGCGCAGTTCATAGCCGTTCGGGGTAAAGCAGCAACTGAATGAAGTCGAACTCGAGGCCCCCGAAGTCGAAGTCCTGGCCTTCGACGACCGTCACGCGTGCTCTCGGAATAAAGCGCAGGTTCGTGCGCAGCAACCACCAAGCGCTCGGTTTGATACGGATGTCCCAGCCGACGGGCACGCTGAACACCGGGCGACCCTTGGAACGCGCGCGGCGCTCCCCGGGGATCTCGTCGCTCACGTCGAACTGTCCGTAGCCGACCCCTAGACCGACGAAGGGAACGAAACCATAAAGTCCGATCTCGAACAACTTGAGCGCTTCGAGAAAGACGCCATGCTGACGGGCATCGAGGGTCGCGCCAAACGCCTCGCCCTTGCCCCAGATATAGCGGTAGGCGAGGCGCAGCTCCGCGTCGAGCGGGTAGTTGTAGTAGCCGACGCTCAGGTGCGGAAAGATCGCGCTGTCGTAGGCGGCTCGCAGGTAGGGGCGGCGGTCGAAATAGGGGGAGTCAGCTCCCGCCAGGCGGGTGGAGGGCCCGAGGCCGATGGTGATGGAGCTGGCGGAACCATCGCGGATGCGTTTCGCGAGCGCGGCGGACTCGCGTTCACGGAAGTCCCGAGCGACGATGTCGCTGGAGACATCGAAGGCCGCCTTGACCCCGAGCGACAGGCGCAAACCGCGCAGATCGAGGCGCTGCTTGGGCGCGGCGGGCTCCGAGCTTGGCAGCGCTGTTACCTGCTGTCCCGCTCGCACGTCATGGAAATCGAAGAACGTGTACTCGACCTGCGCGTCGACGATTGCCAGCGGCAGCCGTAAGGACAATCCGACCCCGACCGGCAACACGAAACGCTTGTCGAGGCCCGGATTTTTCCGCGCGCTGACGCCGTCTTCGTACTTGAGCCGACGCAGCATGACCGAGGAGATGACGAACGGGCGCAAGCTGCCGGGCGTCAGCGCCCAGGGATAGAGTCTAAACCCCGTCGCAGCCAGGTAGCTTGCCTTGAGCTGGCGCGATTCGCCGTCAGCCTCCGCGTTGGACTTGAACGCTATCAGCGGAATATTGACGAAGAGATCGGCGTGACCGAAAAAATGAATGGCTCCGATTTGCAGAGCCAACTGCGAAAGGTAGGGACGCGAGGCGCGCGCAAAGCCGCCGTCGGCGAGCGGCAACGGCACCTTGCCGCCAGGCAGCAGAGCGCCGTACTCGATTCCCAACGTGCCGACCGCAAAGGGATCGCCCACGCGCTGCCCTGAGATCCGGCGCTCGACGCCTTGCGCCGCGGGATTGGTTTCGGCGGGCACAGGTGCAGGTTCAGCTCGCAGCCCTGTTGCCCAGAGGCAACCAAGCGCTGCGTACCACCAGGTGAGCCAGGTGCGCGCGGTGAGCCAGGCGCGTGCAGCGTGGCGGCAGTTCAGCTTGAAGTAGCTCTGCTGATCGATCATTGTTTCAAAATTGGCACGTTCGCTCCGATCGGCCTCGAAATGGCTCGTGGGTCGTGGTCAGATCGGTTACCCTGACCGCGGAATGCGAGTTGCGAGTGTAGGGGCTGTGGGAGCACATACGACGGGAGGTCTCCGCCATCCATGACTCACGACGACAAAACAGGAACCGATCGCGCCAGGCGCGCGCAGCAAGACGACCTGGTTGGCGTGGCAGCGCTCGGTCCGCTACTGCAGGGGCTTCAGCAGGTGGGCATCGATGTTCCTCAATTTTGCCTCGCGCGCGGCATCGATCCGGCACTGCTCGAACAGGGCGACGCGCAACTTCCCGCTGCCGCCCTGCGGGGCGCTTGGGAAGAAGCTGCCCGGCTCGCTTGCGATCCAGCTTTCGCGCTGACGTGTGCCAGCCGCGTGGAAAAGCACTCCTTTGGCTGTTCAGCTACGTGGCCGCCACGAGCGACAGTTGGGGCACCGCCCTACGCCGAGTGCAGGAGTATTTCCGCTTGCTGGGTGATATCGGTCGTTACGATTGCACGACGGCGGGCAATCGGGTCACGCTCACTTTCGTGCCGAGCGCCCATTGGGCGATCGTCGGGCAACAAATGGGTGACTTCGCGCTGGCCGTGCCGCACGTGTATGCCTGTCGCTACGTGCCGGGGTTTCAGTTGTGCGAGGTACTGTTTCCATACGACCGGCCTGCCGACGTGAGCGCTCACGAGCGGCTATTCGCGGCACCCCTGCGTTTTGGTACCAACGAGTTGTCACTGGTTTTTCCGGCAGAGCTTCTGGCTGCGCCCCTGCTCAGCGCGGACGCTCGCCTCGACGTACTGCTCGATGGTTTCGCGCGCGAAAAACTGGCCACGTTGCCCGACGCGCGAGATCCGCTCGCCGGCTTGCGCAAGGCCGTCCGTGAGGCCCTGCAGGCGGGCAATGCCACCTTGGCCGGTACCGCCATGAGGCTCGGACTCACGCCGCGAACGCTGCAGCGACGTTTGGCGAATGCGGGTACGAAATTCGCGACCGAGGTCGACGAAGCTCGTCGCGTGCTCGCGCTCAAGCTGGTGGCTCAGCCCCAGTTCTCGTTGATCGAGATCGCGTTCTTGCTAGGTTTCTCGGATTTGGCGCCGTTTCACCGCGCGTTCCGGCGCTGGACCGGTTCGACCCCAGGCCGCTTTCGCGCCTCCGACAGTCGCGCGCGACCGGCCGTTCAGAAGACGATCGCGAGAGGGGCACGAGCGAATCCGGAGCGACTGAAACGCTGAAGAAATGCTGGCCGAAGGCATCAGAATCGGCTCGTCTGGCTTGCTCCCACCACATCGTCGAGGACGACGATGGCTCAGCGGCTTTCTCCAGCCGCCCTCCGACCCAGAAACGCCGAGATTGAGCGCTATGTCAACTCGCGCTGCCCGCCTACGCCGACGCGATGGGCTTTGATTCGCCTAGCCCCCGTGATCGGATGAGCGGAATCCTGATCGAATGCTCCGGAATCCTGATCGGATACTTTCGGAACGCTGATCGAATGCCGTCGGAATGCTGATCGGATCACGTCGGAATACGCACCGTGGGCGCCCTCTCCCGAGTCGGCCGCTCGCCGCAAGGAGAAGTGAACGCACCCAAATGGCCATCGTCGGTACTGCGACTCGAGTGGATGGTGGGGGTCGAGTGACGAGCTTTTCCCGCGCCTTGAAGCCGAACGGCCGGAGTCCGTGGGCTCTTGTCCGCCGCTCGGTTGGCGGTATCCTAGGGCAGTGCAGGCATTCGAGTTGCCCCCGGTTCCGCTACACGAGGACCAATATGGCGTGATCCGCGTCGTTGGCTCACGGGTGACGCTCGATTCCATCGTTGCCGTGTTCGATCGCGGCGCCACACCTGAGGAAGTCGTGCAGAGTTTCCCGTCGCTGGGGCTTGGCGATGTGTACGCGATCCTAGCTTGGGTCGTTTCCCGGCGAGGCGACGTCGATGCGTACCTCGCGCGTCGCGCCGCCGAAGAGCACGAGGCTCGTCAGGACGTTGAACAGCGGTCTCCAACCGGGGGTTTGCGTGAAAGACTGTTGGCGCGGCGTGGAAGCCAGTCTGCGTGATTGAGATCGCGCTGGACGAGAATTTCGACCATCACATTCTCCGCGCCCTCCTGCGCCGCATCCCCGACCTCGACTTCCGCACCGTCCAGAGTCAAGCGATGAGCGGGGCAGAGGATACGGAAGTGCTGGCCTGGGCAGCGCTCGAAGGTCGTGTCCTTCTCACGCACGACGTCCGTACGGTGACGCGGTTTGCGTACGAGCGTGTGGCACGTGGCGACGCGATGCCTGGAGTGATCGAGATTTCGTCGAAGGCGACGGTAGGAGAGGTGCTCGAGGATCTCGTTCTCGTTGTGACGTGCTCGACGGCGGATGACTGTCGCAACCAGGTCTTGTACCTGCCTTGGACAAGTCACGAGTAACGACAAGAGCGTGGCCGCCAGTTCAACAGGAGACCAACTGGCGGCGAACTCGTGCAGGGTCGTCATTACCGGTTTCGCGGGACGACTACCCCTCCCTGCTGCGCGCAGTCTGCGCGCAGGGCAGGGCGCTCCCGCTCGTGGCGGTTCGCTGCCGGTCGGCGTCGTCGCCCTGCCCGAGCACAGACGAGCACAGCTTGGGGAGGGGTCGGCGGCCCGCAGGGGACGACATCGCCAAGCATCGTAGCGAGTTCGCGCTGAGGCCCCGAGGACCGACGGGGCGTGGGCAACCCCTCCGCGGCATCAAGGAGAACGTCATCATGGGGCCGAGCCCGATCCGGAGGGTCCAAAAGAGTCGAAGCCCCTCGACCTTGCGGTCTCGGGGCCTCGTTGCTCGATCATTGACGAGTCCGATTACTCGTCGCCGACTGCGACCAGATCCGCCGGTCGCACCCGCGTGAACGTCGGCGGCGCGTACGTTGGGCTCTTCTCGTCGATGACGACGTTGAGCTTCTTGTACGCCGGCAGTCCCGTACCAGCCGGGATCAGCCTGCCCAGCTACGTCCACTGCACGAGGTGCATTGTGAAAAGCACTCTGACCGCCAACAGCCGTCCACAAGCCGACGTGGGCGCCCCGCTAGAGAGACCGCTTATCCGAGCTACGCGCAAAATGCGAGCTTTTAGCGGCGTCTTTTCGACTATCGCTCAGCGAACGGATTGACCAGCGAGACGCCCAGCCGCTTGAAATGTTTGGTGTTCCGAGTGGCTAGCGTCATGCCACGGCTGAGCGCCGTGGCTCCGATGAGGAGATCTTCGAGCGCCACCGGATGCTTGCGCGTTTCAGCCCGTAGTTTTCCCGCCATTCGACCGATAGCCGTGTCGACCGGGATCATCTCCACCGCGCCTGACTCGAGCAACGCGTCGAGCCACAAGCCAAGCTTTACTCGCCTGGCAGCAGGCGCGCCACGAACCCCGGCTTCGAGCTCGAGCACGGAAATGGCGCTGAGCCCGACGACGGGATGTTGCAGCAGGAAGGTCATCACTGACGGAGACGGGGTGCGGCGCGCCGTCTCCGAGATCACGTTCGTATCGACCAGAATCACCGGCGCTCTCCGAACGGGCTCGGTCGAGCACGCTGCGGTTTGCGAGACGGAAGATTCAACCCGAGATCACCCCCAGTGCTAAGCTCGGCGCAGCGTCCCAGAAAATCGCGCATTGGGTTGTGCGATGCTGTTGGCTGCAACTGCCCTGAGGCATTGATGCCGGTGACGACAGCTACTGGTCGCCCCCTTCGTGTAATGCGCTGGGGGGACTTCCCCGCTCGTGTCACGAGCGTCGAAAATCTCGCTTTAGCCTCGGCGACGCTCCAGCTCGACATGGTCATGTCGTAGCACGAGATGACCATCTGTCGAAAGAGCCAGCGCTCCGAGCGCAACCAAGCGGAAAAAGGAGCGCCTGCACACGGCGCTGCTATCCGCAGCCAACGAGCTTTTACTAGAGTGCCCACGAACGGTCAGTTCAACGTTGATGCCCTTGCGGAGTACCTCGTCGGCCTGCTCCAGGCACAGCTTTCGGAATAGCGCCAGGAGAGCCGAAGCGAGAAAGTGCTAGGTTGCGGACGAGGGTGACGAGCAACGTCGTTACGAACGCCAGCGTCGTCCACGATGATGCCGGTGCCGTCAACGCCACCTTCACCTCGCTGCTCGTGAGCTGCAGGCTCTGCGACATCGAGCCGTGGAGCTACCTGCGTGATGTCTTCTTCCCGCTTCCTGACTGGCCCGAGCACCGCCTGCTCGAACTCGCTCCCGTGCACTGGTTGAAGACACAGCGCGCGGGAAATCCGTATCCTGAGGCTCTGTCCGGGGGGCGGCCCGAAAGGGCCGTCCCTACCGGGACCGCCTATCTGACCTACGCGCCGGCAAGAAAAGCCGCTACGAGCTCTTGCTCGGCAAGGTCGAGCCGCTCGTCGACCATCTCGATTCAGTGCGCCGGCGGCGTCAGGCCTCGCGCGTGATGCGCGACGTCTTCGCGATGCGCATCGGCCAGGGCCGCGCCGCGTTGCTCATGTGCGAGCTCGTTGCTCGCGAAAGGGGTGGCTGGCTCGCCAAGGACTTGAAGCGCTCGCGACGCAGGTCGCGCTGAATCAGTGAGCGCGAAATGTCGCAATCAACGGGCCGCTCCGAGGTGAGTGGGGCGACGACATCAGCCCCGCGCGCGGGCAGCAGTCGAACGCGGCGCTCCGGGCCGACGACGCCTCTGAAGGGGCCTTAGCTAATTACCGTAGGTGGACGTAATGATGCGATCATGAGCTTTGCGCTTGCACCAAAGGAGGCTCGGGTGAGTCGGAAACCTGGATTGAGTGCGCTAGCATACGTGCTCTTGCTCGTCTCGTGCGGAGGCTCAGCCGAAAGCCGCAGCGACGGCTCGGCTGGGACCGCGGCTGGCGGCGAGGGTCAGCTCACCGGTGGCCGCGGTTCCGGCGGCATCGGTTCCGCTGACACGGACGGCGAAGGCGGTCGGGCCGGGGCCATCATGGGTTCGGGCGGCCGCGCTCTCGGTGAGGGCGGAATTAATTCGGCCGGAGCTTCGGCTGGTAGCGGAACGAGCTCGGCGGGCAGCCACGGAGACGGCGGCGCGGCAGGCGCGGACAGCGGCGGCTGCAGCGACGTGTGTGGTACTCCGGGCTGCGGCGACTGTCCCGCTACTGGCGAATTCACGCCCTCTGGAGCGGACTTCACGATCTTCGAGACCGAGGTCACCAACGGTCAATACGCGGCATTTCTCGCAACGAATCCAAGCGTGGAAATTCAGGTCGAGAAGTGCTCATGGAACGGATCCTTCACTCCGCCGAACGCTTGGCCCGCGGGCAAGGATGACCACCCGGTGGTTTGGGTCGATTGGTGCGATGCCTACGCTTACTGCGCCTGGGCTGGAAGACGCCTGTGCGGTCGCATCGGTGGAGGGGCGCTCGGCTATGGCGAATTCGAGAACCCGGATGAGGACCAATGGTTCAACGCCTGCACTACTGCGGGCGCGAACGTGTACCCATACGGCGACGAGTACGAGCCAGCCACGTGCAACGGAGCTGAGTCGGGCGCGGGCGCCACCCTGCCTGTCGCATCGCTCAGCGGCTGCGCACCCGACTCGGAAAATGGTCCGTTCGACATGAGCGGGAACGTCTGGGAGTGGCAAGATTCCTGCGCGGACGACGAGCTCGGCGAAGACGACCCCTGTCATGCTCGCGGTGGGTCGTATCTCACGGCCGAGCCGGACCTTCTACGCTGCCGCACCGCAACTACGACCTATACACGCACTAACGTCAAGGCCAACCTCGGTTTCCGCTGCTGCAGTGATTGAGCTCCGTCGAGCTGGGTCGCCGGTCATCGAAGCGGCCAGCGGCTCAATGGAGTGAGAGTTACTGCTCGAGCTGCGCCAGGAACAAGATTTGCTCAGCCCGACGCGAAGCAGGAAAGGTGCGCCCCCCGGCCGGACGCTTACGCCGTAATGGCGCACGCTCGCAAAACGCTCACCGTGCAGCCAACCAGGTTCGCTACCTACCGCGGTCAGCGAGCAAGTGACGATTAGCCACAATTCGACAATTCGTGACAGTCGCTTGAGTCAAGTTTTGCTGAGCTGTCGGGTCGAGCAGGTTTTCAGGTAGGCCATGCGACCCTTGCGACCTGACCTCAAACGTTCGCCGGCCTCGCCGGTATTGGTCTCGTGGGTGGCTCCTACTCTCGCCGATCGTGATCTTTTCTTCCAAGACTCAGATGTCTCGTCGGGCTGGGGCCCCTGCCCCAGCTAGGTTCTTGGGTCGCGCCAAGTCCGCGAAGTCGACCGACATCGGATCTCTCAACGCCAATGCCGCTTCCTCGAAACTCACGCCGTGCGTTGCGAGGTTCAGCTCGGCCTTGTCCGCATCCCACTCGAAGTCACCGTGCACAACGGTCGGCACTCATGCACGCTAGGTCGTTTTTCAGCCGACGTCGAGCTTTGGGCATGCCAAGCGCTCGCGCCGGATGTTTGCGCCTGACTGCCAGGAAGCCAAGACAGGAGTATCGGCACCGGTCGCGACCGCGCGCACTGTCGTGGTGACACCGAGGGGTGACTACCCCTCCCTGCTGCGCGCAGGGCAGGGCGTCGCGTTAAGCAGGAAAACGCGTCCGCGCAGAGGCGTCGCCCTGCCCGAGCACAGGCGAGCACAGCTTGGGGAGGGGTCGGCGGCCCGCAGGGGACGACGTCGTGAAGCATCGTGGCGGGTTGGCGCGGTGGCCCCCGAGGACCGACGGGGCGTGGGCAACCCCTGCGGCAAAACCGACGACCTCCGCGGCATCAAGGAGAACGTCATCATGGGCAGGCTGATCCCCGCCGGCACCGGGCTCCCACTTGAAGAATTCATCGACCAGCGGAGCGGCGAGGAAGACGGCAGCGCGGGACGTGGTAAGTTGGCAGGATGAGAGCTTTGCGGCTCGTCACCGCGCTTTGCTTCGCGCCCTTCTTGGGGGTCGCATGCGGTGGCGGTAGCTCGGGTGGCGCGGGCGTCGGTGCAGGCGGTGAAGGCGGCGACGACGACGTGGCCATGAGCGCCGGCGGTGGCAAGCAAAGTGGCGACGCAGGTCAGAGCAGTAGCGACGCGGGCGAGGGCGCTACGTCGAGCGGCGGTGGCTCCGCGGGCTCGAGCAAGGGCGGCAGCGCCAGCAAGGCGGGCAGCACCGGCACCGGCGGCATCGCGGGGCCGGCATGCCGCTCCGCCGGCACGTTTTGCACGCGCGAGATCGCCGACGAATGCTGCAGCGGCGCGTGCGACGGCGACTCGTGCTGCGGCTTCTTGGGCGACAGTTGCCCGAACGGTCACGGCTGCTGCAGCGGCAGCTGCATCAACGGCACCTGCCAGTGCCCGCCAGGCACGCTCGATTGCGGTGGCAACGGCGTCTGCGTCGACATCGAGTGGAGCGAAAACGCTTGCGGCGACTGCAACACGAAGTGTGGCGTCAACTCGCTCTGCGAAATGAGCCAGTGCATCTGCGACCCCAACCTGTTCGACGCGCAGTTCTACGAAAAGTGCGACGGCGGCTGCTTCAACACCCACTTCGACAACGATCATTGCGGCGATTGCAAGACGGCCTGCAGCGGCGGCACCGAGTGCGCCGGCTCACAATGCGAATGCCCCTACGGCACACTCGATTGCGGCAGCGGCTGCGTCGACATCACCGCCAACGCCCAGCACTGCGGCTCCTGCCCCAAATCCTGCGCCGCCACCGAAAACTGCGTCGCCCAGCAGTGCCAATGTAAACCCGGGCTCTTCCGCTGCGGCACCACCTGCGTCGACCGCCAAACCGACAAAAACAACTGCGGCACCTGCGGGACGATCTGCAGCGGCATGAAGACTTGCCAGAACGGTATGTGCTCGAACTGAGCCCGTACAGCACTAGTACCACGAGTCCGAATTCCGTACTCTGATCTGGGTCGAGAGAATTGAGGGGTGGTGCCCTCCCTCGTCGGTGCTCGTGCTCGCCGCGCTGCGCCGCTGTGCGCCACCGGCCCCGCCCCTGCGTTCGTCCTCGCCGCCGCAGACGGCGGCTGCGGGCGACTACGGGCGGGACGTGCGCCGCATACGCTGTAGACGTGCGAAATTATGCTAAGCTTTGCGGCATGTGCGCAGCGTGGCGAGCGGTGAGTGTTGGGCTGGGCGTGCTGATCGGGTCGCTGGCTCTGGGGTGCAGCGGAGACGAGCCGAAAGAAGCCGCGGGCGGCGCTCCATCCGGCGGTGACGCGAGCAGTACCTCAGGAGCTAGCGGTGGCCCGAGTCTCGGCGGCATCGGAGGCTCGGGTGTGTCAGGCAGTGCGGGCAGCGCCGGCAGCGCGATGCCGAGCGGCGGGTCCGGCTCGGAACCGGTGGAGCCCGAGGGCTGCGTCGCCGACCCCGTCGAGCTGTCGGAAGCACCGGGCATCACGGTGCTGGCGGGCGAAGGCACGATGCAGCGCTTCAGCGTGGTGCAACTCGGCGCCGACCAGGTCTTCGTCACCACGGAGCTCGGCATCGAGCGCGTGAGCAAACAGGGCGGCACGACCGAGCTGATCGTGGCAGGCACGGACAAGCCCCGCTTCCGCGTCGGCGGCGAGAATCTCTACTTCATCAAGGCGGGGGCCCTCTACTCCGTACCGACCACGGCGACGGCTGCCGCGGCCACGCTGGTGGCGGCAGACATCGGCGTCGACGAGCCCAACGACGACTTGTTGGTGGTCGACGCTGGTTATGCCTACCTGTGGCAGCGGGGCTCCGGCGCCATCACGCGGCTCGAGCTCAGCAGCGGGCAGATCACACCCGTGGTCGAAACCCCCGGCAGGGTTTGGCACATCTACGACGGGTTCATGTACTACGGCGACGATTTCGACCGCGTCTTGCGCGCGCCGCTCGCAGGCGGCGAGCCAGAGATCGTCTATGGCCCCCAAGCCGTCGTCTGGTCGATGGCCGTGGGCGCGCAGGGCCTGTTCATCGGAAGCTACGGCGCCATCTACGCCCAGGCGGACCCGCTGCGCGTCACCGTCTTCGAGGATCCGTTCAAGCTCGGAGCGTCGCAGATGTACATCGAGCGCGTCGCCATCCACGGCGACCAACTGCTGTTCAGCGGCAGCGCCATCGGCGACGACCGCATCGGCTGGGTAAAAATCGACGGTTCGGCGTGCGCGACCTTCAAGCGGTACGCCTTCTGGGACGAATGGGCGCTCGATGACACCCATCTGTACGTTGCCGGGGGCACCCTGCTCTACAAGATCCCGCTCTAGGAATGACACGAATCCGGCCACTAGCGGCGACGAGCACCGCGGACGCCATGAAGCCGAACGCGGGGACGAAATCCGCGAAGACATAGTCGCGTTGCAGCTTGCCAGCTTCGAGCTTCCACTCAGCGAGATTCGTGAGCGCCACCGCGAGCTCTGCCTCGGTCAACTTCAACGGGTTTGCCATGCCGCGACTTTAGCTCAGCGCGTCCCGGTGACGGACCGGAGTTGAAGCAGGGAACGGCCGCGTTTCATGGCGCGTTCCTGACAGCGGAGTGACGTCATCGACGCGTCAGCGCTGGTGCGGTGCATTTAGTACCGTTGCTGCGCGCAGCGCGTTATGTGGTGACTATGCGAAGCAGGGGCCCATTGCTGAGCGCATTGGCGTTCGGGGTCGGAATCGCGGTAGTAGCTTACGACGGCGCTCAGCCAGTCCGTTTAGGCTAGCACCGCGCCATCGCTCGTGTCGCCGTTGCGCCCGATGCTGCGCTTCGGGCGCACTGCCTGCACCGGTAGCGGCGCGTGCCCCGCAAACGCGGTGGACCCCCAAGACACGACGGCTTGCCTCTGAGCGGGCTCGTCGTCGGAGCTAGAGCGGTGACGTGGTTGCCGGCTTGAGGAATCGCAACGTGGTCACTTGATCTTTCGTCTGCGACCGCCTCTTTTGCTAGGGTCTTGGCCCTGGCTCGGGAGCTGAACGTCTTCATCTGCTATCGGCGCACGGATGGTGCGGCGGTGGCGACTTGGTTGAACGACAGCCTTTGCGTCCAGGGTGGACGCCTCAAAACGTACTTTGACGTGAACGCGGCTGCGGTCCACGACTGGACCGAACTGCATCAAAAGGCGCTCGAGAGTGCCGACGCGCTGTTGGTGGTGGTGACGCCCGGGCTCTATGCGAACTTTGGCTCGAAGGACTGGGTGCACCGCGAGCTGCGCTGGTGGATCGACAACCGCAGGACGGCTCCGATCGTGGTGGACACGACCGGCGGCGAAGGTGAGCGGTGGTTGCCCGCCGGGCTGCGCAAGCGGTGGCCTAACATCCAGCGTGTCGAGCTCAGGGCCTCGACCCAGCTCGACACCCTGGAGCCCGAGCTCGCACGGCGCGAGCTTGCTCGAATTCGCGACGGCATCGAAGCCAATGAGACCAGCGACGACTTGGTGCGGATGGTGTCCGGGCGCAATCGCAAACGCCTCGTCACGGCGTTCGTGCTCGTCGCCGCGCTGGTCGGCATCGCGTTGAGCGTCGTTCGCGCGATCATGGCGCACAAGGAGCAACAGCTCCAGGCGCTGAACACCGAGATCACCCGCCTAAAGAGCGAGCGATTGAAGGAGACGACGCCGAACGCCGCACAGTCCGCGCAACTGCAAGAGCGCAAGGCAGAAGACCCCGAGCTGTTCCGGCAAGGCGCCGTGAAGCTCTGGCCCAACCGCGCAACGCTGAAGATTAGCTTCCTCGATGGCAACTCCGAGCAGCAAGCGCTGGCGCTACAAGCGTTCAACGAGTGGCTCAAGTACGCGAACCTGGAGGTGCTGGCCACAGGCGAGAAAACCTCGATGATCCGCGTGAGCTTCGCCGAGCCACACGGGTCGTGGTCTTTCGTCGGCACCGACGCGCTCGGCGCAAGACCCGACGAGCCGACGATGATGCTGGGCTACATGGCCGAGAATCGGCCGATTCCCTACAATTTTCTGCACGAGGTTGGGCACGCGCTCGGCCTGATTCACGAGATGTCGAATCCACGAGCGGCGCTCAAGTGGGACAAGCCGGCGGTTTATCGCATCCTGACGGGCGCTCCCAATTTCTGGTCGCGCGCACAAGTCGACGCAAATTTTTTCAGCCAACGCGATCCTTACCCCGGCTCGCGTCCCTTCGACCGTACCTCGATCATGCTCAACGAGCTGCCCGGGGATTATTTCGTCGACCACGTCGGGCTGAAGCCTGGCCTGGGCCTCTCGGACAGCGACAAGCAGTACATCGCCAGCCTGTATCCCGGGCGCATTCCTTGATTTGGCGGCGCTGCCGTCGGCCCCGGCGGCGCTCAGCGGCGGCGCTCGTAGATCTCGATCATTTGCTCTTCGAAGAGCCAGAGCTCCGCACTTTCCGCCGTGAAGCCGCGCGCGTAGTTTGGACGAAACACGGCGGGCCCCTCCGGGCACGTCATGGAGAATTCAACCACCGTGGACGTTTGCGGATGTTTGCTGAGAACGGGCGCGAGTCAGACGGTCAAGGACAGCCGATGCGAGCCGAGTGCCCGGAGACAACTCTTCGATTCACGCAACTCGTCTAGGGCGTTGGCCGATGGGGCGAGGCATGGCAAGCTCGAGCAGTTCGATGGGACGTTTGGCAAGGATCGAGAAGGACGTGCACGACCTCAAGGGGGTGGCTGTGCGCATGACCGAGATCCTGACGGATCACAGCCAACAGCTGACTGATTTACGACGCACGGTTCAGGCGATGGACGAACGGATGGGCGGCGTGAACGACCGCCTGGATCGGCTCATCGCCTTGTCGATGCAGGAGCGCACGGCGAGCACCGAGCGCCTAGGTGACATCGAGCGTCGCCTTGCACGCCTCGAAGAGCGCTCGGGCATTTGAGGCCGGTTCGGAGCTACCTTCGTTAAACCAATACCTCACCGAATACTTGTGGTCCAAGTAGGCGCGATTCGGGTGTGTGCCGAGCAACCGGGGTAGCTACAGCACGAGTGGCATCGCCAGCCGACCGAGAGTCCTACCTTTGCACACCACTAACCACTGCGACGAGTGGCATCGACCGTGACGATTGCGTACCGGACCATTCGCGCCACCAGCGCGGTCTGCGGCGCTGAAAACGAGCTCAGAGTGGCTTGCAGCTGGGCGCCAGCGGCGGCACGTCTCCTGCACCCGATCGGCGCAGGAGACGCAGATGGATGGAACTGCCCCCAACCCGATCTCGCAAGCGCTGGCTGCCGCCATCGTGGCGCGCCGGCTGGCGAATCGCGGAGACGTGCACCTCGCCATCGGCTTGTTGTGCCAGTCGCTGCGCATGGCGCCGGAAGCACCGCTGGTCGAGAGCGCCGAGAGCTGGCTCACGGTCGAGAACTTGCGCTCGCTCGGCGTGCGCCCGTTGCGCCGGCTTGCGCTTACCTTGGCTCGTCTGGCGGCAGAGCAGCCGTCGCGCAGCTCGACCAGCTTCGGCCGCTGGCACAACCTGCGAGCGGGCGCCCGCCTGCTCGGGCGTAGCCGTAGCTGCTTTCCAGTCGAAGGTCGGCTGTACGTGAGCGAAGCCTTCGTGCGCCACAAGCTGGGAGATGTCGACGGCAAGGTTGCGGTCGCGCGCGACGCCGCACGACAGATGCCGCGCTACTGGTCCGGGCACGAAGTGATTTCGGCGCTGGCGGCGAGACAATCGAGCCCGCCGCTCGCGCCGGCGAAGGTCGGCTGATCCCGCGGGCAAGCGTGGCGGGATCATCGAGTTTGCCTCGAGATCACTCACGTCGATCGATTGGGTCTGGTGCGTCTGCATGAGGCCCGCCGCAGCATAGCCCGAGCCGTGGATTCTTCGAAGCTCGGCCAGGCGGTTACGTTCCGGAAACTTCGGCCGTAGCAAGGTATCGACCGTGATCCGTCACCGTTCGACCCGCGCGCTGGCCCTCGCTACCGTCCTTGGCTTGTGCGTTTGGAGCTTTTTTTCAGGTGAGCCTGCCCGTCCCGCGCCCAAACGTCCCGCACCTGCGGCCGCACCACCCGCGCTGCGACCGCCACCGCCTTTGCGCGATGCGTCGAGCAGCGACTTGGTCGCGACGAGCGTAGTCATGGCTGCGTCTTTGCTCCGCAGCTAGGTCGGCCGCTCGACGAATCGTGCCAAGTTCTCGAGCGACGACTGCATGCCCGCGTCGTGGTCTTGCTTGCTGATGCCGCGCGGCACGTTCTCTGCCGTCACCGTCACCAGCGTGCCGTCGGGTACCGCATCGAACGACCACGTCATCATCATTTCACCGGCGAATGCCGCGTCGCTGGATTCGAACTCCACCGATTGCTTGATGCGTCGCCCCGGTAACATCTCGACGAACCGGCCACTGCTTACGTCGGTTCTTCCCGTCGTCTTCCCCGAGCTTTCCCGCGCATTGTCAGCGTACGAAAGCTCTATCCGATAGCGACCGCCTTCGCGCGCCTTTAGCTCCAGCACTCGCCCCGTCATGCCCCGCGGCGGAAGCCATGCCATCAGGGCCGCCCCATCGACAAAGGCTGCGTAGATTCGCTCGGGGGTTGCCTTGACGAGTCGTTCCGCACGATCCGTTCGACCTCGCGCGCTAGCTGTCATCGGAAATTCTTAGCACGGCGTGCTACTCAGAGAACCACCGCTGGTCCACCGCCAGCGCACGCCGGCAAGCAGCTCTGTGACGGCACGAACGATGCTCTCAGGGAGGCATGCGGCTCGAATCTCGCGGACGCAGGGTGTCGTGGTCTGACAGGGCCGTCGCTTTTGGCACAGGTTGGGCCGCTCGTGGGCGCACCGCGTACCTCGCGATGGCGCTTGCCGCCGCCTGTGCGTCGCGACCCCCCATCGGTCCCCAAGCACCCGAAACATCCGGGGCGAGCGTCGCCTTCGTTCCGCAACCCGCCGATCCGGTTCGCAAAGCCAAGCTCGCTGCGCTCGCGTCCCGCCTCGACGCACACTACGCCGCGGAGCTTTCGGCCAATCGCGCCACCGGCGGCGTCGCCGGCATCGTGCTCGGAGGGGAGCTCGTGTATGCGCGTGGCCTGGGCATCGTCGATACGGAAACACAAGCACCGGTGGACGCCGACACCGTCTTTCGTATTGCCTCGGTGACCAAGAACGTGACGGCCAGCGCCATCATGAAGCTTCGCGACGAGGGCAAGGTCCTGCTCGACGCGCCGGTCACGACCTACGTTCCGGAGCTCGTGGTGCGACCGCTCCCGCGTGACACCGCGCCAATGACCGTACGTCACCTACTGACCATGAGCTCGGGGCTGCCATATGACGATCAATGGGGTGCCGTGACGTTCGGTAAGAGTCACGCAGAGCTCGGCGAAATGCTGAGCTCTGGCATCGTGCTCGCTAGCGCACCGGGCGAGCGCTATCTCTACTCGAACCTCGGTTATGCGCTTCTGGGTCGCATCGTCGAACGCGCTTCGGGCGAAGGTTTTCGGCGCTATGTGCTGCGGCACTTGCTCGAACCCCTCGGCATGCGCTCGAGCGTGTGGGAGTCGAGCGACGTTCCGAAAGGACGCATGGCCGTTGGCTACTACCGCGAGGGCGAGCGCCTCGTGGCCGAGCCGCGTGAGTCGGATGGAACGTTTGCCGCGGCAGGAGGTCTCTATACGTCGTTGAACGATCTCGCCCGCTACGTCGCTTTCCAACTCTCCGCGTACCCACCGCGCGATGCGCCGGAGTCGGGACCACTACGCCGGAGCACGCTCCGTGAGATGCACGCGGGTGAACGCTGGATGCGTTGGGGACCGGACGTGCCCGTCACATCGCGCAGACCGGACGGTCGCGTTGCGCTTTCGGCTGGCACATATGGCATGGGCTGGGTCAATCACTCGACCTGCTTCTACGAGGGCATCGTGCAGCATGGGGGGTTCGAGCCGGGGTACTACGCGTATGTCCGGCTGCTCCCGAAGAGCGACATCGGAATCATCACGCTTTCCACGACGGGTCCGCTCGGTAGACTCGAATCTTTCGAAACCGTGTTCGGGATCTTGCGCGACGGTGGCATGCTCGACATCGCTCCCATCGCCTTGGCGCCCGAGCTCGCCGAGGCAAGCAGCGTCGTCAGCCGCCTGCTCGAAGCAAGCGATCCTGACCTTATCGAGCGAACCTTCGATCCCCAAAGCCTGCGCTACTCATGGGTGCGGCAACAGTTGCGGGAGCTCGCGCGAGCTTGGCAGGAGCACGGCGCTTGCCGAACATTCGCCGTCCGAGCGGCGAGTCGAACCGAGGTGACACTCGAGTTTTCGTGCGACCGGGGCGCATTAACTGCCAAGATCTGGCTCACTCCGGTCACCCCCCACCGAATTCAGGCGGTCGAGCTTCGCGCGACGCCGGCGCACGAGAGCGCGTCACCCCCGAGCCCCGGCCCAGCGATTTGTAAGGACTGAACGAACCCGCGCCAGCGCGCGCGCTCCGAAGCTGTGGGCTCCCCGCGCATGGCGACGAATAAGAAACGCCCACATGAGCACGATCGGAGCCTCTCAGCGGAAACGTTGGGAGCCAGTCGCCATTGGATCCGCGCTGAACGCCAGCAGGATCACGCTTTCGACCTGGGATCGTTCTTCGGTCGTAGCAGGACGTACAGGCATGGTCATGACGCGACGATTCTCTTCAGTCGGCGACGAACGCGGATGGCTGAGCCGGAAAGCATCAGGCGTGCCAGCGTTAGCGCGGCATGCATCGCGATGTTCGTGGCGATTGGGTGTCACGTGGCCACGCTCTCTTCGCCACGCCGAGGCAGTGCAGTCGCGTCCAAGCACCCGGCGCCTTGGGCAAGGCTCTGCGTGCCGAGCTGGTGTACTAGCCGGCGCAGGTGCGGAGGAAACCGGCAATCAGCGGGTGGGGAAGCTCGAATGATGAGGAGAGCTGGGGCTGAAAAAGGCTCGCGATAAAGAAACGCGAGGCGGGTAGCTCGAAGGCACGGAGCTCGCGGTCGTTGCCGAGGGCAGCGACGCGCAGGCCAGCGGCTTCCCAGCGGGGGATGAAGTCTCGGTTGGTTTCGAAGCTACAGAAGTATTCGCCGTGGAGATCCGCGTCGCCACACAGCCGGGCCAGCTGGCTGCCCGGCACCGGTCGAGCGACACCTCCACCATTTAGACGCGGGACCATTGTGCTCGGGATGTTGCACAGCACCGGCGTGATCACGATGTTCTGACTGTTCGACGCGTTTTCGGCGCTGTCAGCGTCCGCGACGCCCAGCACGTTGCGAGAAAATTCGATGAGCGCGTATTGAAAGCCGGCGCACGTTCCGAGATAGGGCAAGTCGCGCAAGCGCGCGTATTCGATGGCACGCAGCATGCCAGCCATGCTCACGTAAGGGCTACCGGGCGCGCCCCAGACGCCGTTGAAGGACGAGAGGACGTCGCTCGCGCGTTGCGACGCGAACGTGGTGGTAGCGAGCCAGCGCGGCTCGATACTCATGCC
Source organism: Polyangiaceae bacterium (assembly GCA_035281385.1). GTDB lineage: Bacteria > Myxococcota_A > Polyangia > Polyangiales > Polyangiaceae > PMG-095. The sequence continues at coordinate 589 of DATEDZ010000154.1, read as the reverse complement.
CAGGCGTGCCGCGGCGTGAAACAGCGCCGCTTCGGTGGCCCAATGCGAGTGCTTGTTCCGATCGAAGTCCCCAACGATGCCTATCCGCACGACGCCCATCGCTCGAATGCTAGCCCGCGTCCGCCGGCGCTGCCAGAGCGGCAGTCTCGATCCGTAGAAGAGGCCCCGCGCTCGCGCGGCTCCGGGAAGGGGATCGGTTTCGGGAGCGGGAGGGGGCTCGGGAGGGGCTTGGGGCAAGGCAAAGGCGGGGCCGCGCTCGCGCGGGGCTTGGGCTCGGTCTCGGCGAGAAGCCGTTATTTGACGGGTGTCGGGCGTCGGCCCTAGGTTTCGGTCTTTCGGTAAGCGGCTTTCGAAGCTGCTCCGGCTCAACCGTGCACAGCGCGCTGCGCAGCGTCGTGTCGGGCAGCCGTCGCTGCACGCCGAGTAGGCGCCGCATCGGGCGGCTCAATCGGCCCAAGCCTTGCGCTGCCTCGTTGTGCGGTTTCTCGTGTCTCGTAACCCCGAGCAGATCGCGTGACCCGACAGATTGCGAGGCTTTTCTGCGCGGCTCAGCGCACAAGCCGGCTGAGCAGGTTTTTCAGCCGCGTCC
>DATEDZ010000153.1:0-6998 GCA_035281385.1 Polyangiaceae bacterium | reverse complement strand
CGTCGGCCTCATCGCCAAAGCGCACCAAGGCACACTGTTTCTAGACGAAATAGGTGAGCTTCCGGCACGTGGGCAGGCTGCGCTGCTCCGCGTCCTGCAAGAGGGTCATTTGCTGCCAGTCGGCTCGACCTGTGAGAGAGCAGTCGACGTTCGGATGGTGGCCGCTACTCATCGCGACTTGGACGCGATGGCGGCGGCGGGTTCGTTCCGATCCGATCTGCTGTATCGACTCAACGCAGTCGTCTTTCGTGTGCCTCCCCTTCGAGAGCGTCGCGAGGAGATACCCGAGCTAGCGCGCCTCTTCGTGCGCCTTGCAACTTCCGAATGGGCCATGCGCGATGTCACGCTAACCGCTCCGGCGATCGAGAAACTCCAGGCACACAGCTGGCCGGGCAACATTCGAGAGCTGCGACATGTCATGCGGCGCACCGTAGCGCTGCTCGACTCCCAAACCGCCATCGACGTCGCTCACCTTCCGCCTCTAGCAAGTCGAGGCGCAAGCAGCGACGCCGATGTGAGTCGATACTCATCGGCACACGACCAGCTTGGCAGCATACCGCTGCGGCAGCTGGTTCAGAACTACGAAGCGGGCTTGATTGCTCAAGCCCTTCGAGACAGCGGGGGAAACGTCACGCTCGCTGCACAGCTACTTCGTCTGCCTGTCCGAACGCTCTCGTACAAGCTGCGTTTGCACGCGGTCCAGGCTCACGCCGAGCGGCCCAGAGGGTACATGGGCCAACTACAATCGCTCGAACGCTAGAGCTAGATACCTTGGGTATCGCCACCGAAAGGTTTCTCAATCACGAGCCCACGGACGGATTTGGCGACGCGGGGCAAGGACGCAGGGGCGGCCGTCAGTCGACCGTATCGATCACCAAGCTGGCGTTGATGCGAGTTGACACGGTTCGTCCGGACGTCAGGTGCGCAAGATCTTGCGGCAAGATCTTGCGCGAAGCGGCAATGTGCCTGCGCTGCCTGTCTCGACGAGTGGGGAATCTAGGCCTTTTCTAAGCAGATCTTAGAGGCACGAAACCTGCTCTCTGAAGAGTGAGCCGTGGGAACAATCGGCTCGGAGGAATAACATGTCCAAGACCGCCGCCATCAAACGCGCTTCGCTCCTGGCCGCGCTGGCCACCACAGCCATCAGCGGAGCTCCGGCAGCCAGCAGCTCCGGGAATGAAAAGCTGACGGAGCTGACTATCCACTACGCCGGCACCAATGTCGCGCTCGTGAGGACGACCAACGTCGTTGCACAGGTCAATCGACCCGGGTGTCATCAGACTTGGTTCGATCGCCACTACATGTTCGACGTTTCGACGAGCAAAGGCAAAGCCATGTTCAGTCAGTTGACCGCCGCCTATCTCGCGGGGTACTCTGTCGTCCTGCAGGGTGGTGCGAACTGCACCACCGCAGGCGGGGACGTCGTCGAGACATTGACGGGCGTGCGAATGTACAATTTTTGATCCAGCTACCGGATCCCAAGCTTGTACGCGGTACCGGCGCAGCCCTCTACGGCCGCCCACTGATTTCTTCGAGCACGTCGCTCAAACATTCGTGGACGGCGGTTTTTGGTTGCGCGAGTGTGGAGCCGTGACCGCCCGTTCGCCGCGTCCGCTGGCGCGTGGAGTTAACGGAACGGATGGATAGGTGCTGGCATGATTCTCCGACTACGGCTATTGGGTGGTTTGGCGTGTGCGCTTGGGCTACTGGGCTGCACAGCCGACGTCGCTGACCTCGATTCGGTTCAAGACCCCATCATCAACGGCGACGTCCCGACCGATGGTTCGCTGCAAGCCAAAGGCGTGGTGAGGCTCTGGATCGGATTCGGCGGGGTTTGCACCGGCACCTTGATCTCCAACCAGCACGTGCTGACTGCCAGGCACTGCGTTCGCGAGTACGCCTTCGGTTGGTTCGACCCCATCACCCCGCTCTGGGCGACGCTCGAGGGTCCCAGTGGCGTCGCCGATCAGACCATTCAAGGCATTAACGTCTTCGAAGGCAGCAGCCCCGATCGCTCCGATGACTACGCGATCATCGAGCTTGCATCCCCCGTCACGATCGGTGGCCAGAACAATGCCCACTACAATGCGATCTACAGCTCGGCCGATTCCACCCTGGCCGGGGACAGCGTCTTTTGCATCGGCTACGGCAACAACACGCTCGCCACCACCACGCAAGCGCAGACCGGCTCGGGTACACTGCGCACCGCCACCCTCACCATTTTGAACAATGTCGTGCCCAACGAGGACTTTCAGGTCGACTGGAATGCGTCGGGCCAGATCCTTGCCTCTGGGGACTCCGGTAGCACTTGCTTCGTGTCGCCTACCAGCAAGACGATCACCGGCGTTGTGAGCACTAGCTCCTGCGACGGTACCGACGTTGACGGCGACGGCTTCGTCGACTCCCATGAATGCAGCACCATCTCCAGCGTCCGCTACATGTCTCCTGGCAACTATCGCGCCTGGGCCAACGCTATCGTCAGAACGAACGTGGTGGTGCCGCCTTTCCTCAGCGTACCGCCATTGCCCGGCGGTGCGACGCTCACCTCACTGGTGACCACCGTCAGCGGGACCGCCAGCACCGGCAGCGCGCTCACCAGCAGAACGATCAGTAACGCGGCGCTGCGCTCCGGCTGGGTTCAGGTGGAGGCGGTGACGGAGCCGGCCTACATGCTCTGCCCGAAGGAGCGCTACACCGCGCCGCTCACCGGCAACGCCACCAAGCAGAACGTGTGCCTGGGTGAAGGGCTGTTGAGCAGCTTCATCTCGTCGCATATCCTCTAACGGGTTCGGGCTCGGCACCATTCTCGGCGCGCAGGTGCGAGCGCGAGGCATCGAGGTCAGCGACCGGAGCGCCTCGCGCCTTCTGTGCGAAGCTGACTGGCCGATTTCCGCACCGACGCGGGTGCCCCGCATCCGACCTGCCCGCGCTCGTTGCTCCTGCAATTTTCTGCCGGCAACTTCTTGCCGAGTGCGCGCGCCTGCTGCGTCAGGGGCTGATTCGAATGGCTTGATTTGGCGATGGTTAGGCGACCGGCAGGTTCAGGCACGGTTGGTGCTTTCATGCCAGGTCAACCTGGGTCAACGAGTCCCTGAGGAGCAAACATGTTCGGAAAAAGCTTCATCAAGTACGTCACGTCAATGGCTGCCGCACTCCTCGTGGGGGCGTTCGCGAGCGGCTCATCGGCCAGTGTGTCCGCCTATGAAAAGATCGCTTCACTGACGGTTTTCAGACACGGCACAAACCACGTAGTCGTCGGAATGACGACCAACATCCCCGCAGCGCAACGCCCGACGTGCCATGAGGACTGGGATTGGGAGAGGCAGTATGTTTTCGATGTTTCGACCAGCAAGGGAAAGGCCCTACTCAGCCTGCTGATGAGCGCGTACCTGGCAGGTAAGTCGGTCACGGTCGCCGGTACGGGCTCGTGCGTGACCGTCGGCACGTACGTCCTCGAAACCGTCGGCGAAGCGAGTTTGTACTGAACCGTTGTGGTCCGCCGCAGCGGGCTACCGACTGATCCGCTGGTACATGACGTTTAACCGAAACAGATGGATAGGTGCTGTCATGATTCTCCGACTACGGTTATTGGGTGGTTTGGCGTTTGGGCTACTGGGCTGCACAGCCGAGGTCGCTGACCTCGATTCGGTTCAAGACCCCATCATCAACGGCAACACTCCCACCTATGGCTCGCTGCAAGCCAAGGGTGTGGTGAGGCTCTCGATGGGATTCACCCGGGGTTGCACCGGCACCTTGATCTCCAACCAGCATGTGCTGACCGCCAGGCACTGTGTTCGCGAGTACGCCTTCGGTTGGTTCGACCCCATCACCCCGCTCTGGGCGACGCTCGAGGGTCCCAGTGGCGTCGCCGATCAGACCATTCAAGGCATTAACATCTTCGAAGGCAGCAGCCCCGATCGCTCCGATGACTACGCGATCATCGAGCTGGCATCGCCCGTCACGATCGGTGGCCAGAACAATGCCCACTACAATGCGATCTACAGCTCGAGCGATTCCACCCTGGCCGGTGACAGCGTCTTTTGCATTGGCTACGGCCACAACGCGCTCGCCACCACCACGCAAGCGCAGACCGGCTCGGGTACACTGCGCACCGCCACCCTCACCATTTTGAGCAATGTCGTGCCTAACGAGTCCTTCGAGGTCGGCTGGAATGCGTCGGGGCAGACCCCCGCCTCTGGGGACTCCGGTAGCACTTGCTTCGTGTCGCCTACCAGCAAGACGATCACCGGCGTTCTGAGCGCTGGCGACTGCGACGGTACCGACGTCGACGGCGACGGCTTCGTCAGCTCCGATGAATGCAGCACCATCTCGAGCACCAGCTACATGTCTCCTGGCAACTATCGCACCTGGGCCAATGGTATCGTCAGAACGAACGTGGTGGTGCCGCCTTTCCTCAGCGTGCCGCCGTTGCCTGGCGGTGCGACGCTCACCTCACTGGTGACCACCGTCAACGGGACCGCCAGCACCGGCAGCGCGCTCACCAGCAGAACGATCAGTAACGCGGCGCTGCGCTCCGGCTGGGTTCAGGTGGAGGCGGTGACGGAGCCGGCCTACATGCTCTGCCCGAAGGAGCGCTACACCGCACCGCTCACCGGCGAGGCCACGAAGCAGAACGTGTGCCTGGGTGAAGGGCTGATGAGCAGCTTCATCTCGTCGCATATCCTCGGGTAACCTGATCATGAGCTACTCAAATGGGTTCGGGCTCGGGTCGTGGCTCTTGATGGGCGCCCTCGGTTGTGGCTCGGGTCCCGAGCACGAGGTCTACTTCGACCCATCCGAAGAGCAGCTGCAGCAGAGAAAGATCCCCACGTTCGAGGAATACAAGTCGTGGGCGAAACCCGACGGCGACGGGTACATCGTCGAGTGGGACATCCCACTAAAAAACGAGGGGGAGCTGCGAGCCCAGTACGAAGCGCTCTTCGGCTCGGACCAGCCTAAATCGGCGGTGCGCCTCACCCGCACCAGCGGTTCGGGCTCTGCTTGTCCCACGCTTTCTTCCACTTGCATCGAGGACAAGTTCTATAGCGGCCAGCAGCGCGACTTGAAGTACTGCGTCGACAGCGACTTCGGAGTCCTCAAGTCCAACGTCGTCGCTGCCATGGCAGCCGCCGCCGCTGCCTGGAAGGCGCCGACCGCTTGGGCGGATACCTCGCACGTCAAGCTTACCTACGTTTCGACGCACGACAGCGCTTGCAAGATCAATAGTCCCCTGCCATCTAGCGTCTACTTCAAGGTCTCGCGCCGGACCGGGCTTCAAGACGACTGGGAAGCGTGCGCGTTCTGGCCGTACAGCGGGCGCACTTGCAGCGGGCTCGACGGCAGGACGATCGCTTTCAACGACGGACTCCATACCACCTCGGAGTACGCAAAAACGCTGACGCACGAGGTCGGGCACGTGCTCGGCATGCACCACGAGCACCAGCGGCCCGATTCCGGTGCACCGCCTAGCTGCGTAGGTGCCGAAATGCGCTACCTGTCGGCGTTCGATCCCAATTCGGTCATGGGCTATCCCTTCGACCCCACGAGCGGCTGCGGCTTTAGCCCAGGCGACACCGTCTCCGAAGGGGATGCAATCGGCATTCGCGCGCTCTATGGCATCCCTGTGCCATGGCACGTACCGACATCGCTCTGGCTTCTCTTGAACTAGCTGGAGCGCGAGTGCAGGCCGGGCGCGTTGCAGTCTGGTGCTCGGGGGTTTTGCCGTGGCTATTGATCGCCTGCTCGAGCACTCCTCTGCTGTGTCCCGGCGAAGGCCAGCCGGCTGGCATGATCCGCGCGCCCCTGACCGGGGCGGTCAGCTCACCCGAGTACCTGAAGCTAGCCGAAGAAGAGATCGCCGCCGTCGTCCAGATCCGGATCTTCGATCCCGTCCAGGGAGACGCCACCTGCAGCGGGACATTCGTCACCAGCGGCTGGATACTCAGCGCGGCCCACTGCGCTCCAGCTACCGCGCAGGCGCTCGAGGCCTACCGGATGGACACGCAGGGCTCGGTGCAGCACACCTGGGTCGTGGAAAGGATCGAAAACCATCCAGCGCTCGATCTGGTGCTACTTCAAGTAACTCGAGACGGCCCCGCATTTTCGCCCATCGCCACGTCCAGCGGTTTGCCGCCCGACTTGCTGGGGCAGCGTGCGCAGCTCGCCGGCACCGGTGTTTCGGACAGCGGCGAGCTCGGTGCGCTGCAGTTCTCGGTGACCAGCATCGTGGACATGTCCGAGCACGAGCTGCTGGTCGATGCCGAAGGCTACGCTGGCGCGTGCCGGGGCGACTCGGGGGGCCCGTTGTTACTCCGAGGGCCTACGGGCCTGCCAGAAGTGGCGGGCGTGCTCGACCGTGGTAACGCGAGCTGCTTCGGTACAGACACGTACATTCGAACCGACGTGGCACTCGATTGGGTCCAGAGCATCGTTGGCGAGGCAGAACCTGCGCCCGCCCTGTGCGGGCAAATCGACGAACAGGGCAGCTGCTTCGGCCAAGTCGCCGCGCATTGCGACTCCGGTAGGCTGCGCTCGGCAGCGTGCTCGCAGCCCGAGCGCTGCGGCTGGAGCAACGACGACGGGGGCTTTCGCTGCGTGCACCCGGAGCACGACCCTTGCGACGGCTTCAGCGAGCTCGGTGCCTGTCACGACGGCGACGCCTTTTCGTGCTCGAGCGGCCACCTTCGACAAAACGCCTGCTCCAGGTGCGGAGCAAGCTGCGTGATCTCCCCGAAGAGCGGCAAGGCACAGTGCGTGCTCTAAGCGAATTTCCCCTCCAACGGCGATCCGGATCCCACCCCGGAAGCGCGGCGCGCATCTCTACCCGCCGCCACACAGGCTGCGAAAGGCATCAGGGGGGACAATCCGTGCCGCCTTCAGGCTGCGCACCCTGCGCGAACCAGCCCATCAGCGTGGCCTTCTCGTCAGGCGTGAGCGGCTCGACGGGCGGCATCAGGCTGACCGGCGGCAGGTTGAGCTCGACGTACGGCATGTAGTCG
>DATEDZ010000152.1:0-35131 GCA_035281385.1 Polyangiaceae bacterium | reverse complement strand
CCACGAGACAAAACTGGCGAGGCCAGCGCGGTTTCGTCGTTGGCTGGAAGAGTCGCTGGGCCCGGCGGAGCGCCCGCTCGGGCAGGTTGCGACAGCTGAAATTCCCAAGCAAATCGAAAATTCCCAGCAGTAGTGCTAGGGGGGAAAGGGGGTCGCGGGGGCGCCGAGGGGAATCGGGAACCCGCCGCCACCACCCGGCCCGAAGCACTCGTCGGGGCACAGGAAGATGTCGGTGATCTGGCAGGTCGCGTCACCGCAGGTCGTGCCGCAGTCGATGGTGCAGTAAAAACGCTCGGCGCGCGCGCACTGTTTGTCCCCGCAGGTCTCCTGGATGCAGTCGAGCGGGCAGCTCATCAGCTCTTCCGGAGCGCAGGCGCCGTCACCGCACACCGGCTCGAAGCCGCAGTCGGCGGGGCAGTTGTTGCCGTTCTCACCCGCGTCGCAGATGCCGTTCGGGCACTTGGCGGGCTGACCGCAGTCCCGCGCGCAATTGGCGGCAGTCTCGGTGCGGCTGCAGCGCCGATCGCCACAGTAGCAATCACCGCACGAGCTCGGATCCTCCTGGGCGTTGCAGATACCGTTGCCGCAGTTCTGGCACTCCATCCAGCAGCCCTGGTGGTCGCCGGCATCGCAGCGGTTGTTGTTGCAAGTCACGCCGCATTCGCCGGGGCAGCCGCTGCTTTGATCCAGGCCTTCGTCGCACCAGCCGTTGAAGCAGGTGTTGCACTCTTCACCGCAGCCGTTGGCGTCGTCATAGTCTATGTCACACGTGCCGTTGCCGCAGGTCTGGCATTCATAGAAGCAACCATTGGTGTCGTCCCAGAAGTCGTCACAACGGCCGTTGTCGCAGCTGCACTGCCAGGGGCACCGGTTGTTCTCGTCGTAACCCGGGTCGCACCAGTTGTTATCCTTACAGGTCGTGCACTCCCAGGAGCAGTCGTAGAGCTGATCGTTGTCGTCGCACCTGTAGTTGCCGCAGGTGTTAGGCGTGTCGCACTGCTTGCCGCAACCGTTGTTGTGGTCGTAGTAGTACTGACAGTCGGTGTCGAGGCAGGTCTCGCACTCGTAGTAGCAGCCGTTGAAGTTGTCGTAGTCGCCGTCGCACTGGTAGTTGTCGCACGTGTACGGACACTGGCGGCCGCAGCCGTTGGCCTGATCGTAGTAGGGGTTACAGCTGGGATCGCCGCAGGTCTGGCACTCCCAATCGCAGCCGTTGAAGTTGTCGTAGTCGCCGTCGCACTGGTAGTTGTTGCACGTGGGCGGATACGGGCATTGCCAGGCGCAGCCGTTGGCGGCATCCCAATTCCAATCGCAACCGGGGTCCTGACAGCTGCATTCCCAGGGGCACACGCTGGGGTCGTCCCCGTCGCACACGCCGTTCTGACAATTACAGCCGCCGTTCGGACAGGGGCCGCACTCGGGACAAATGCCCTGCTCGCTCGCCGGATCACAGATACCGTCGCCGCAGTAGCAGTCCCCGCAAGTCCGGGGCGTCTCTCCCACGCCCGGCTCGCACAACCCGTTGCCGCAGAACTGCGCCTGACAATCGACGGGGCAGTACTGGTACTCGCTTCCCTCGCACACGCCGTTTCCACAAGCGCCGCCGCAATCGCTAGGGCAGGTCGCGGGCTCGTCACCCTCACACAAGCCGTTGCCGCACACGATGGCAGCGCCGCAATCCGGGCAGCTCGCCGGTGACTCATTGCCGGAGCAGACGCCGTCACCACAGAAGCCGCAGTCGACCTCACAATTGTAGGGATCTTCGCCGGCCTCACAGTCGCCGTTGCCGCACCCCATCGGCTGCCCGCTGCCGCCCGAGCCGCTGATCGAACCCCCGAAGCCCTTCCCACCAGCGCCCGCGGTCCCGCCGTCGGAAGCGCCGCCCCAAATCGGCAGGTCCGCACGTCCACAGGCCGTCGAAACACAGCCCAGCAGCACCACAACCGCAACCGATCGAACTAAGGACCAAACATTCATGCGCGCTCTTCGAACCCCAGCAAGCTCCGGGCCAACTACCCGAAGAAACCAACCACGCCGAAACACCAGAATATATTGTGACCGATCCAGGATGGGCTGTGCCAGTTTTCTTGCGCAGCTGGCACAAGCGACGGGCGCCAAACCGGATCTGGCGACCCACACCAACGACTTATGTGCGTCCTCGCCGGCAAATCTAACAGGTTAGGACGCCACCCCTGAACGGATGTGCGCTCGGCGCTCACATTCCGCTGATCCTTTTGGATGCGTCCGACACCTAGCCCTGGCCGTAGCTGGTGTTCTCGAGCAGGATGACGTTGGTCTTGCTGCGCGTTTCGCCAGCATTCGTGACGTAGACGGCGGGCTTGTCCACGATCGGACAAACCTTTTCGCAAGCGCCGCAGCCGATGCACAGGGAGGGGTCGACGTGCGGGCGCTGCACCTTCACCGTCAGCATCGCGGCGTGCTCGCCCTTATCGGTGTACTTGTCGTCGCGCTTTGGAACTTCGACCTCCTCGGCCCAGATGGCCTTGGGCGAGGTCGGGCAGAACTCCTCACACACGATGCAGGGCGTCGCCATCGCCCAGGGCAGGCAGCGCCCTTGATCGTACATGGCGGTGCCGATGCTGATCGGCTTCTGCTCTTTGACGGTCTTGCCGTCCTTCTCTTCCCTGCCCGTCTTCTGCAGCTCGCTGATCTTCTGGATTGCGCCGGTCGGGCACACGTCGCCGCACAGGACGCAACTGAACTCGCAGTAGCCGATGCGGGCAATCAGGATCGGCGTCCACAAGCCTTCCAGACCGGCCTCGAAGAACGCCGGATGTAGCGCATTGTTGGGGCACACCTTCATGCACTCGGCGCAGCGGATGCAGCGCTCCAGGAACTCGCGCTCCTCTACCGAGCCCGGGGGGCGGATCACCTTCTCGCTGTAGGCCTTGTCGGGCCAATTCGCGATGCGCATGGCCGGGATCGCCACCGCGCCCGCACCGACGGAGGCAAACACGGTGCGGCGCGTCAGATCCGGCTTCTGGATCGTGCCCTTGCGGTTGGGCAGGAAGCGGAACTTGATCACGTCCTCCGGGCAGGCACTCTCGCAGTTGAGGCACATGTGGCACTCGTCCTGCCGGTGCTTGACGCCGCCCTGCGGGCTATCGGCGCCCTGGCAATTGACGAGACACAGGTTGCAGTCAGTGCACTTGCTGTGGTCCTTCTCCATCCCGAACAACGCGAAGCGGCTCATCACGCCCAGGAAGGCGCCGAGCGGGCATAGCGCGCGACACCAGAAGCGCGGGATGAAGCGATTCATGAACAGAATCGCGACCAGGAAAAATACGATGAACCAGGTCTGGTGGTAGTAGCTCTGGTTGGCGGTCCAGATCTGCTGCGCCAGCATGTCCTGCGCTGCGTCGGCCACGGTCTGCAGGGGGCGCACGTTGGTCGTGGCCACGGCGTTGCTGCCATAGATACCCAGGTACTGCAGGGCGGGGATCACACCAAGCCCGATGGCTCGCACGGCTACGCAAATCGGATCCAGCAAGCCGCCGATGGCGCTGCCCGCGACCGCAGCCGCCAGGAAGCCCCACATCAGGTAGTACTTGGCGGCTTGCCAGCCATGCGTCTTGTTGGCCTCGACGCGCGAGCTGCCCTTGCCGTAGCGGCTCGGAAAGATCCAGGCGAAGAAGTGATGCAGCGTGCCGAACGGGCAGATCCAACCGCAGAACACGCGCCCAAACACCAGCGTGAGCGCCACGATCACGAGCGACCACGCCAGCCCCCGGTACACCGCGCCCGTGCTGAGCAGGGTCATGGCCGCGACGAACGGATCCGCCAGCAAGAAACCCTCGACCGGCAGCGGCATGCGCACCGGCTCGCCCGACTGCGCGGCGAAGGTGCCGCGAAACGCGGTCTGGACCAGGAAATAGAAGAACAGCGCGAAGAAGCCGATCTGCGAGGCGCGCCTGAGCCACACCAGATTCGTGATGAGCTTGCGCGCCGGGATGCCGGAACCGGGGCGCTTTTTTTTGGGCTTGGCAGCCTTCGCCGGCTTGGTCGCAGGCGCGGGCAGACTCGCTGCTGGAGCCGTCGCAGAAACGACCGGTGACGCCCCTTGCGCGACAATGGGCAGACGTCGCTTGCCAGATTTCGAATCCAACAGGGAGGCGGGGAGCCGGGGCGTTTTTTGGGTTTCAACTCGCGAGGAAACGACAGGCGACGAAGCAGGTTCCGCGAGGAGCCGCCCGGCTCGAACCCCCAACTGCTCCGCCTCCCCGTCTCCCCGTCTCCCTGTTGATTCCCCATCCAAGCTGGGGACGGGGCCGGGGGTGCCGGTGAGCCAGGGGATTGGGTCCGGGAATTGCTGACCCGGCGTGCCGCTGTGTTGATGCGCGGCCACGTCAGACCTCGATTTGAGGCACTTCGTGCCAGTTCATATTGCCGATGCCGCGCTCGTGGCCGAGCTTGAGGTAGCGCACGTTTTCCGGCTTCTCACCGATCAGCGTGCAGCCGTAGGCGTCGACCGCCACCTGGTCCAGGCTGGCGATGACCTGATGCATGTCCCTGGCGTCGTCGATGTTGCCGCCCTGCGGGCCATTGCGAAGCAGGACGCGCGTCGCGTCCACGATGGTCAGCGTGGGACGCATGAAAGTCGCCAAATCGGCGATCGAAACGTCGATGTTCTGATGCAGGCGATTGCGGCGGCCGCCGAGCAAACCATACCAATTCTTCATCGCCGCCGTGTACTTCGACAAGTTGTGGTGCTTGGCGACCGGCACGTTGATCACCTTGTCTGCGTTGACCAGCGGCGTGTACACCGGCCACAAATCGAGCACGTCGCCCTTCATGCGCAGCTCGCGGAAGCGATGGGCGGACGGCAATACCACCGTGGCACCGAGCTGATGCGTGGCGCGCCAGATGCCCGATTTCTGAAAGCAACGATTCGGCTCGTTGCACGAGGCGTCGGTGACGATGACCTGCTTGGCGCCTGCGTCGAAGCACAACTTGACCACCTCTGCGACCACGCGCGGGTTGGTGTTCGCGGCGTGCACCGGCATGCGATCCCAACCGATGTTGGGCTTGATCGCGACGATGTCACCGTTCGAGATGAAGCGCTTCATGCCGCCGAGCGCATCGACCGCGCGGCGCACCAGCTCCTCTGGCTGCTGTGAGCTCTTGGCGATCGCCATCTGCAGCTTGGCGTCGCCTTTGGTCCTGAAATCACGGACCAGGCGCTCGCCGGTGGGCGTCGAAAGGCCATAGCCGCCCTGGTCGTAGAGCAGCTTGGCGCCGAGCGCAGAGGCGCCCAGAACCGCGCCCGTCAGGCCGATTCGCTCGAGCGCCTCGCGCCGAGTCGACTTTTCGCCAGCCACAGAAGGCAACCTGTCTGATTGGTGGCAGCCCGTCAAGTTTGCGTCCGGTCCGCGGTCCAGCGCCCTAACTAACTGCAATTATTGCAGTTTTCGTTACTGACATCGACACACTGAGTCGTTTTGGTCGCGCACTTGCTCGAGCTTCCTTCACAGATTAGGTTGCGCGTCCCTCGAGGCCCCCCAGCGCCCCGCGCATGAGGCCCAGGAGACCAGCCATGAAAGACGGAATCCACCCCGAGTACCAGGTCGTGAGCGTGACCTGCGCCTGCGGCAACTCCTTCCAAACGCGCTCCACCAAGTCCGAGCTACAGGTCGACGTCTGCGCGAGCTGCCACCCGTTCTACACGGGCAAACACCGCCTGATGGACACGCAAGGCCGCGTCGATCGCTTCCGCAAGAAGTACGCCGGTCAAGCCGCCGCGGGCGCCAAGAAGTAGCGGACGAATCAACAGAGAGGCGGGGGACGGGGAGCACTTCCTTTGTTGGATCCGACCTCGAATCAACCTCGCTGCGGAGCGAATGCGGCCCTTCGCGTCCGGTTCGCACACCCCAAAATCTCCCCGTCTCCCCGTCTCCCTGTTTTGCTCGGTCCGGACAGGGCGGGGTCGTGTGGCTATAGTAGGAGGGCGATGTCGAATCAGCCTGCCGTAGTCGGACCCGACGGTGTTACCAGGCCGTATATCGGCGGCCAAGCGCTGATCGAGGGCGTCATGATGCGCTCACCCCACGCGTTCTCCGCGGTGGTGCGCCGGCGTGACGGCTCGCTGGTCGTGCGCGAAAGGCCCATGACAGACGTGCGCAGGGGCAAGGCGGCCTGGCCGATCGTGCGCGGCGTGATCGCGCTCGTCGAAGCGCTCAAGCTGGGCAGCCAAGCCTTGCGCTTTTCGGCCGAAATCTTCGAGCAAGATCTGGAAGAGCAGGAGCAGGAAGAGCAGGCCAAAAAGTCGAAAGCCGCCGCAGGCACGACGCTGCTGTCCGCCCTGTCGTTGCCCATCGTGCAGCTGATGACCGCAGAACCCGAGCTGCCGGGAGCCAAGCCCGCGAGCAGCTCCAAGGGCATGAGCTTGATGGGCGTATTCAGCATCGTATTCGCGATCAGCCTGTTCGTGGCGCTGCCGCAGGCCTTTGCGGAGGGTACGTCCAAGCTGTTCGGGCTCGACATCGACCTGCGCTCGCCCGTGTTTCAGCTGCTCACCGCGGCCGCCAAGCTGACCATCCTGGTCGGCTACATGCTCTTGATCCGGCGCCTGCCCGAGATCTACCGCGTGTTTCAGTATCACGGGGCGGAGCACAAATCGATTTACACCTACGAGTCCGGAGCGGAGCTCACGGTCGACAACGCGCGCAGCCACACCACGCTGCACCCGCGCTGCGGCACTACTTTCATCGTGATGGTGGCGCTGGTCTCAATCCTGATCTTCAGCGGCATCGGCCCTTTCCTACCGCAGCTGGGGCTGGGCAAGTTGGTCGACCACGTGCTGTTCTTCCTGATGAAGCTGCCCTTCCTGCCGCTGATCGCGGCCATCACGTTCGAGCTGCAGCGCGTGCTGGCCAAGCACTGTTCGACCGGCCCGTTTTCGCTGCTGCTCTGGCCAGGCTTCCTGGTGCAGAAGATCACGACCATCGAGCCCGACGACAGGCAGCTCGAGGTGGCACTCTCCGCGCTACTAGTCACGCTGCGCGTCGAAAAGGGCAAGGCCAGCGTGAGCTCCGAAGACGCCGCCTTCCCGAGCTACGCAGCGCTGGCAGAGCCGGTCGGATCGTTCGAGGGCGCCCCGGCATGACCGTCAGCTCGATCCTACAGCGAGGTTGCTGTTTCCCGGCAGGTGCTGCGCAGCGCGCTGCGACCCATGTCCCTGATCACCTCAAGCGCGCCGGCCTCGCCGGCCGGGTCTCGTGGCTGGTGCCTGCTCGGGGCGATCGCGATCTTTCCTTCCAAGACCTACACGTCGTTTTGGGCTGGGGCTACGCTCCAGCGGCCGCATGATCCCCGCGGGCAAGCTCGAGAGCCTGTCGCGCCGCTTCCAGGAAGTGGAGCAGCTACTCTGCGACCCGAAGACGCTGGCGGATCCGCAGGCGCTGACCACCCTGAACCGCGAGCGCACGCAGCTATTGCCGGTGGTCGAGTCGTTCGGAAAATGGACGCACCTGCTCAAGCAGATCGCCGACGATCGCGAGGCGCTGAGCGATCCGGAACTGGGGCCGTTGGCCGAGCAGGAGCTGCCGGAGCTCAGCCTCAAGCTCGAGGTTCTGGAGCGCGAGATTCAAGTACTGCTCTTGCCGCGCGACCCGAACGACGAGCGCAACACCATCCTCGAGATCCGCGCCGGCACGGGGGGTGAGGAGGCCGCGCTGTTCGCGGCGAATCTGTTCCGTATGTACACGCGCTTCGCCGAAACGCGCGGCTGGCGTGTGGAAATCATGAACACCAGCGACGCCGCGGCCGGCGGCTTGAAGGAAGTGATCGCGCTGGTCACCGGCAACCGCGTCTTCTCGAGCCTGAAATACGAAGGCGGTGTACACCGCGTGCAGCGCGTGCCTGCTACGGAGGCGCAGGGTCGCATCCACACCTCGACCGCCACCGTCGCGGTGCTGCCCGAGGCCGAAGAAGTGGACGTGGCGATCGATGACAAGGACCTGAAGGTCGACATCGCAGCCTCGGGCGGACCGGGCGGACAAGGCGTCAACACCACGAACAGTGCGGTACAGATCACGCATTTGCCCACTGGCATCATCGTCAAGTGTCAGGACGAGCGCAGCCAGTTGAAGAACCGCGCCAAGGCCATGAAGGTGCTGCGCAGCCGCCTGCTCGATATCGAGCAGCAGAAGCAGGCCGAGGCCATTCGCGACGAACGGCGCGGTATGGTTGGTGGAGGGGATCGCTCGGAGAAGATCCGTACCTACAACTTCCCCCAAAATCGCCTGACCGATCACCGCATCGGTCTCACCCTGTACAAGCTGGATCGAGTCATGGAGGGCGACCTGACCGAGCTACTCGACGCCGTGGTAGCGCACCACCAAGCCGCGCTGCTCGAGGCGCAGAAGCCCAACGCTGAGGGGCCGTGAACCCGGATGTGGATCTGGACGCGCTGCTGGCGGCCCTGATCCTGGCGCCGCGCACCTTCTCACGCAATCGCTTCTTCTGGCTGTTCGAAAGGCCGGAGGCGGCCAAGATCCGGCGCCGCGCCGCGCGTATACGCGGCATCCTGAGGCAGCTGGCCGGCACGCCCAAGCCCAGCGCGGAGATCGTCGGCGAGCGCGTGCTCGCGGACGGACAGGTACACCTGCGCTACCGCGTCGAGGAGCTGGGCTATACCCGCACTGCAGCGCTTTCAGCGCTAGAGGCGGCAACGCTGCGTTATGCGCTGCATCGTTCGGGTAAGGGCGCGCTATCGCACGAGGAGCGGACGGCGGTCGAGGACGCGCTGACACGCCTGAACCAGAGTATCGGTGTGGGCTCGGAATTGCTGGAGGGCTCGAGCTCCAGCCCCCCGCCTGCCTGAAGCGCCATGGGCAGCGTCCCGGAGCAGACCCGCATCGACCGCTGGCTCGCGGCGACACGCGTGTTCAAGTCGCGCAATCTGGCTCAGGCCGCCTGTGAGGCGGGTCACGTGCGTATCAACGACCTTCAAGTAAAGCCCAGTCACCTGGTGAAGATCGGCGACGAGGTGCGGGCCTTTGCGCCGCGCGGCGTCGTGGTGCTGGTGGTCAAGGGCCTGGCCGAGAAGCGGCTTTCGGCTGCGCTCGCGCGGCTGCTCTACGAAGATCACTCTCCGCCCCCACCGCCGAAGGAAGAGCGCGTCGCGGTACGCGAACGCGGTGCCGGGCGACCGACCAAGGCCGACCGGCGCGCGATCACGCGCCTGCGCGGTCGCTAGCGCTGGCGTCAGCGCCACGAAACGCCTCAACGAGCAGCTGCCACGCCGCTCGCTCGTCGGCGGTAGGGGTGTCGGCGATCGGCAGACTGGAGCGGCCGGCAGCGACCGGAGTCGCCGGTACCAGAGCGAGCGAAGCCTGCTCGACGCGCGCGATCTCGCCCTGCGCCCCGACGCAGAGCGCGCTGAGATCCGGGCCGACCGCACGCCGCGGCGCGGGCAGCAGCCGAAACGCCACCTGCGCCCCGCGCGCTTCGAGCCCGCACACGTGGCCGCGCACCGGATCCAGGAAGGGGTCGGGCATGCCCGGCAGACCTTGCTCGATGAAGGTGCCCAGCGTGAGCTCCGGGATCGGCTCGGCGAGACCGAGGCTGAGGCCACGGCGCCGCGCGGCAGCTTCGATTTCGGCCAGAGGCGTGTCGCCACGAAACGTCGCGATGCCCGAGATCGCGTCGATGCCGGGCAGCGGCTCGAGCGGCGTAGCAGCCGGGGCAGCGCGCTTCGGCTCGAGCGCCTGTGGATTGAAGAGCGCTGCGGGATCCCAAGCGCGCCGCACGCCACGCAGCGTTTCGATGCCGCCGCCCAGCTCGAGATCCAGGAAATGCGCCTTACTGCCGCCTACCCCGTGGTGGTGACTGAGCGTTGCGCCTTCCGAAAGCGCGGCGCCCAGCGCCGCATCGATCAAGGCGTCGTAGCGCGAAAGCGCGTCGCCCTGCCGCGTGCCCACCAGCGTGAAGTAGATGCTACAGCCATCCGGATAGGCATGGCTCAGGTGCGCGAGCACCAGCGCATGCCGACCGGCGGCGTAGCGCACGGCTGCGTAGACGCTCGGTAGCCGGGACCAGGGCGCCGCGACCTCCAGCGTGTCGTTGAAAGCGCCCTGCTGAAAGACCTTCGATTGGCGATAACTGACCGAATAGCGGTGCGCGAGCCAGGCGCGCGCAGGCCCCTCACCCAGGCTCTCGCCCGACAGCTCGTGGAGGAGCCGTTCAGCCGCGCTCAGATGTTCGCGGGCCTGTTCCGGCTCGCCCTCGAAGATTAGGATCAGGGTGGCCGAGGCACTGACGAAGCGCTCGAAGCCGGCGATGGCGGAGCTCAGCGCCGCCGGAATGCCGAGCAGGCTGCGTAGCCAGAAGCCGCTGGGCAACCCCGAGCTCGTCGCCGGCGCCGAAGCTCGCTCGACCTTACCGCGGCTCAATAGGTAAGAATCGATCGGATCATAGAGACGCAGCACCGCGGGACGCAGCCCGGCTTGCATGATGCGACGCATGCCGTCGGCGCCCTGTTCGAAAGTCGGCATGCGGTAAGCCGCAAAGCAGCGCACGGCCGGGGCGGGGTGCAGGCGCAGGCGCGCGCTGGTGATGATGCCCAGGGTGCCTTCGGAGCCAATCATCAGGCCCAGGGGGTTGGGCGCGGTCGCGTGCCGGGTGAAGCGCACGGCCGCACCGGTGCCGAGCACGCAATCGGCGGACCGTACCATGTCCTCGATCTTGCCGTAACGGCTCGAGCACTGGCCGGCGCCGCGCGCGGCCAGCCAGCCGCCCACTGTCGAGCACAGGATGCTCGAGGGAAAGTGGCCCGCTGTAAAGCCGCGGCGCTGGAGCGTGGCTTCGAGATCCACCCCGAGCACGCCGGCCTCGACGTCGACCACACCTTCGTCCGGCAACACCGCGCAGCGCGTCAGTCGCTTGGTGTCGACGACGATCGAGCCTTCGGGCGGGCACACGGCTCCGCACACGCCGCTGCCGGCCCCGTAGGGCACCAGAGCGATGCCGCGCTCGCGCGCCAGCGCCACCAGCGCCTGCACCTGTTCTGGATGATCTGGCCACACCACCAAAAGTGGCTCGGCCTCGGGACGCGGCACGCCGGCGTCGGCGATCAGATGTCGCGGCCAGGCGTCGCGCGCGGCGGCGGCGCGATCGATCGGCTCCGAGCTGGCGCGGAGCCCAGGGAGCGCCTCTCGCACTGCCTCGGCCAGATCCACCAGCCCCTTGTACCCCCCGGGCGATGGGACGTATACCGAGGGTTACGATGCGCGCGCTGTCCTTGTGCCTGCTGCTGCTCTTCGCGCTCCCCCAGTGCGGTGGTGCTGGTGCGGGCGCGGAGCCCAAGTCAGCGGCAAATCACGAGAGCGATGCCGAGAGTGACGGCGATAGTGAAAGCTCGGAGTCCGAGGCGAAGGACGACGATGCGCCGGCCGGCCGCGCCGATGCCACACCGCGCGGCCCGAATTGCGACGACGGCAGCTGCAGCCCGTGCGGTGGCGGCATTTGCCCGAGCGGCTGGTACTGCGACGAAAACGCCAGTGGCGGTGCCGCCTGCAGCTGGCTCACCGAATGCGCCGACAAGCCGACCTGCGGCTGCATCACCCGCGTTCTGGGCTCCGCCTGCAAATGCCGCGAAGAAGGCGGTGGGCTCAAAGTTAGCTGCAGCTAGGGCGCTAGCTCTGGCAGAGTCAACGTCGCGAATCACGCGACGCAAGAAGGCCTACTCGGTCGTTTCGGCGTCGCTTGCGACGACACCGAGGCGCTTCTTTACGTTCAGCGCCTTCCACTTGAGGCCGGGGTGGTCCCGAATGATCCCCTGCATCGAGGGCTCGGCCGTCAGGAGCTCGGGCGCGATGTCCCCAGCGCCGTTCAGGCGTTCGAGGAACTCTCGCTCGTGCGGCTCGAGAGGGAGCACCGCGGCCATGAGCTCGCGGGTCTCACGTACCAGGGTCTCGGTCCACGCAACGACGTCGGCCTTCGCGGGGCGCACGTCGAGCCGGAGCATCGGGACCAACTGCGAGTCGACGTCGCCCGGGGTGGTCTGGACGTGTTCGACCGTGATCGCACGCCAGTCTTCGCGGTTTGTGCCGCCATAGATGACGAACCCGAGACGTAGCTTCGCACGGTCCAGACTCGGGCGGCGAAGCAGCTCGCGCGCGTCGAAGACGTCGCGGCTCGCCCTACGGGCGACCAGGGCGGCGAGCTTGCCGGCGGCGAGCTCGTGCTCGTCGACGACGAGTACCTGCGTGGCCTTGTCTCCTCCGATCGGGAGGGAATCCTTCGGTGCTACCGGCCACAGGGGCGTTCTCAGCATGAAGTTGACATCGACCTCGATGCTGGCCGGCCGCCCAAGCGCGGTAGCGTACGTCAGCCGCCACTTACCGCCCGCGTGCTCGGTTGGTGCCCGCTTGACGGTGAGGCCCATCCGACCAGCAACCTGCTAAAGTGCCTGCTCGATGCGAGGTCGCTCGGCGAGCATCGTCTGACGGTCAGATGCGCCGACGTAGTTCAGGTCGATGTCGACCGAGAGCCGAGGCAGACCGAGGACGAAAAGGTTGAGGGCGGTCCCTCCCTTGAGCGCCATTCGTGGTCCCAGGAAGGGGTGCGTCCGTACGGCTTCGAGCAGACGTACGAGCACGTGGACCTTCTCGTAGGACTCCATCTGGAAGCCGCTTTCTGCCGCTGCTCGCTGGAGTTGTTCTCGCGATAGCATCACGCCACTTCTGCCCAAGATCGGTTAATCACGCGTTCTGGTACCACGAGGTTCCAGGGTTTCACGAGCCGCCCCGCTTCACGCTTGCGATCGAGGTAGCGCGGTTGTCGAGGAACATGCTCACGCAGAGCCTTGAGGTGCTGCTCTTCGACGAAGAGCTCTTCCCGGTGCTGATCCAGGAAAAAGCCCACCCGCGCGGTCGTCAGCGCGGAGCCTCGCCTGAGCGTGTGGTCCCTGACGGCAGCCAGATCGAAGAACTCGACCATCTCGAGCGACCGCCAGACCTCCTCCCATCCACCACCAAGGTCGGGAGCATCGAGCAAGTCGACGAGCGTGCGCTCGAACGTCGTCACGCGGACGGTCCCGCCGGCGTGCGGCTCAGCGACGACGCCGCCGCCCAGGTCGGGCAGTCCGTCTAGTGCGCGCGGCGGGCGAACGCCGATGAGCTCGCTGCCCTGGAAACGCAGCGGGCGCACGTGGCTCCGCGTGAGAACCGCGAATCGATGCCAGACCGAGTAAACCTTGCCTCGGAACTGCAGCGCCGCATGATAGGCGACCGCCGCATCGGAGGCGAGCTTCGTCGCGAGGAGGAACGGATCTACCTGGAAGGTGTCCGGTGCCGCTCCCGCTGGGACCGCCGCGTAGAGCCCTCGGCGCACGTGCAGCACCTTGCCGGCGGCGGCGTGTCGGGTGAGCAGGCTGTCGGCCGTTCGAGGGCTCCGATCGCGCCCGGCTCCGTGGGCCACGAGGTACTCCTCGTGCGTAAAGACCGGGTGGGTGGCGAAGAACTCGGCTGATCGCATGGTTGCCATATATGATCGCTATACGGATCTATTATCCGTATAGCGCTATAAAATGACAAGTCACCTCCATCGTCATTTGACAGAATCACATCGTAGTACGGACTATAAAGCCGTACGCTGCGCGTTTTCGATAAGTGTCTCGGCAAGTGGGTTGCCCCGCCGTCTGTCACATGTGGCGAGGGTTCCAACCACGGCGGCGCCAGCTCTGCCAGCTTACGGCCTTTGCGCCAGCATCAAGATGCGCGGCGAAGCCTGGCCCAGAAACACGCCAGGAGTCGCCGGGTGGCCGCTGACTTCGGTGACGCGGAAGCCGACTTCGTGCAGCAGCTTGCCGAGCTCGTGGAAGGAGTAGAGGCGGACGGAGTAGGTGCACTCGCGGGTGCGGCCGTCGTCGAGGATCACCGAGCGTTTTACGCGCAGGCGACTGGTGAAATAGTCGATGACCGCATCGTCCATGCACACGCAGGAATCGCCCTCGAACCACATCGAGCTCGGCGTGTGCGCGGCCACGAAGTCGCGATTGATCACGTCGACCAGGAACATCCCACCCGGACGTAACGCTCGAAACGCACGCTCGGCAACCGAGAAGTTCTTGTCTTCCTCGAAGTAGCCGAAGGTCGTGTTCCAGCAAAAGATACCATCGAACATCTCTTCGAATGCCATCTCTCGCATGTCGCCCTGCAGGAAGTTGATCTTCTGCGAGCGCTCTTGCGCCACGTCGGCTGCGAGCGCCAGTTGATACAGCGACAGATCGTAGCCGACGACGCCGTAGCCGCGACTGGCGAGCTCCACCGCGTGATGGCCCGCGCCGCAGCCCAGATCCAGCACCACACCGCCCGGCGCGACGCCCAGGCTCTCCTCCACGAACGTGACCTCGCGCCGGATCTGCTCGTCGCTGATCTTCCAGTTGGCGCGCACGAAGTCTTCGCTGAATAGCTCCTCCCACCAGGCCCGCTTGGTCTTGGCCTTCTTCTTTTCCGTCGTCTCGGGCGGCGGCGGGGCGGGCGCTCGTTTGGGCGGCGGAGGCGGCTGCTTGCCCTCGGCGCGCACCGAAGGCGCCGGGGGCGGTGTCATCGGCGGCGGCTGCTCGGGCGGCAGCGAGGGCGAGTCCTCCCGCGAGAGCTCCTCGACCGCGTCCTTGCGTTCCGACGAGTCCGGCCCCAAGTCCTCGTCGGAAAGCTGCTCGGCGCGCGCCACGGCGTCTACTTCCGAGAGCTGGGGCGGAGGGGGGATCAGCTCGGCCGGAATCAATGGCGACGTTGCCGCGGGCGGCGCGGACTCGATCGGCCCCGGCGACGCGGACGGTACGGTCGGCGTGTCCTCGTCGTAGTCGTCCGTACTGATCGGGATGTCCGGCGGCGCTTCTTCGACCGGCACCGGCGCAGCTGGCGGCACTGAAGGATAGGCTCGGATTGCCTTGGCCTCGGCTTCGGCCTCGGGTGGCGGCGGCGGGGGCCGCTCTGAGCGGATACCGACGGCGATGATCCGCTGCGCAAAGGGCGAAACGGACTTCGCTGGGGCTTTCGACGACGGCACCTCCTCCCGAGTCGTCGGCCCCTTGTCGCGCGGGCGCGCTGGCTCACTCGGCCTTCTTGCGTCGATCAGCTCTTGCGAGGGACGCGTCGCCGGAACACCGCTGAGCGGCGCTTCGCCCGTGACCAGCGCGGGCGCCGACTGCGAGCGCGGGCGCGGCACCTTGGGCCGCTCGCCGGTCGGCGACTCGTTGGCGCTGAACGCTCCCGCGTTCTTGGCCAGCGCTTCACCGATCTTGCGTAGCGACTCGCGGCCGGAGAGCGCAGCCGCCACCACGTCGCGCGAGGACGTGTTGGCGTCCTGGTAGGAGATGGCCGGTGCGCTGGGCGCTTTCAGCGAGCCGAGAGCCATGGCTTCGCCCGCCGGAGGGGGGCGCGAGCTGGGTCGACCGGAATCGCGCTTGGGTTTTGGTGGCGGCGCGAGCTTGCGCGAAGTGGGTTGGACCGAGTCGTGACGCGGCGGCGGCTCCTCGGACGGCGTCACTTCGATATCATCGTCATCGGCTGCGGGAGCGACTTCGGGCGCCGGCGGCGGGACCGACTCCTGCTTGGTCGCCAGCGGCTGCGCGTCGTCCGAGGGCTCACTCATGACGACGAAACCAGAGATTGTCCCAGGCGCACCGGCCCCGTGGCGCGCGACAACGTGAGCCCTGGCTCGAACAGCACCACCGCCGTCGAACCCAGATGAAACATCCCGATCTCGTCGCCGCGCGCGACGCCCAGCGGCGGCTCGATGCGGTGCACGCCCGGCGGCACGGCGGGGCCGGGCATGGCGGTTACGCTGATGCGGCCAACGATCGTGGCGCCGATCATCACGACCGTGACGCGGCCGAGCGTCTCGGTGTCGATGACGATGGCGACGCGATTATTGCGCACGAAAAGCCGCGGCACGTAGCGCTCACCGATGCTGCTCACCGGAAACAAGTCGCCCGGCATGCCGCGCAGCAACGTGACGCGCCCGTCCACGGGCGAGTGCACTCGATGGTAGTCACCGGGCGCAAGGTAGACGACCGCAAACTGCCCGCCCGAGTAACGCTCGGCATCCGCGTCGTCGCCGATCAGCTCGCCGACCATGTACTCTTGACCCTTGACCAGGATGCGCGAAGGCGTGTCAATGCGTCCCAGGCACGAGAGCTTGCCATCGGCGGGGCTCACCGCCGGGTCGGCGCTGATGCGCCGCGTGCCCTTCTTGAGCGAGCGCGTGAAGAAGGCGTCGAAGCTCGGGTAGGAACCGAGGTGCCCCTCCGCCTCGTCCATGTTTACCTGGTAGGCGCGGCAATAGGCGCGCTCGACCGCACGCGCCAGCCCGCTCGGAATAGGCTGATCGCAGAGGCGACCGACGGCCCGGCTGATGTGAACGCGCGGCAAGGCGCGCAGGATCTGGGCGGCGGCAAAAGAACTGAGGCTCACCAAAAATCCGTTGAACTTCGCGGAATTCGACCGCCCATCGTAGGGCGAGCCTGGGCCTTGGGTCAATCTCGGGTCTGCTTCCTAGCGGCTTCACAGAGCTGGCGCCAGTCAGAGGACACTGGCAGACGAGCGTCGTCCGGCCGCGGCCCGAGCGAGAAGCGGCCTTCACAAGCGACTTCCTCCGCCAGCGGGTCGGCGGATAGGCCGAGCGCGAAAGCGCGCGCCGCGCCGGCCGGATCCGCGGTTTCGAGCAGCCGTCCCCGCAGGCTGAACCAGGGTCCATATAGGCCGTCAATTTCCGTCTCCACCCCAAGGCGTGCGGCCGCTTGCTGCGGATCCTTCCTCGCCAGCTCGGCGCGCGCCATGCGGAAGCGGTAGCTGGGCGAGCCGCCCGCGACGCCGGGCGCGAGCACGCTGGCCGCCTCATGTCCGTAGCCCGAATGAAGCAGCAAGTCACCGAGCCGCGCGCGCCGCGCCAGGTCACGAGCGTCGATAGGCGCTCCTCGCCGCGCCTGCTCGACGACATCGGACGGCGCATCGAGCAGGCTCTTTTGCCAACGGAGGTTCCATTGCCCTAGATCGTAACCCGTCACGCTGCGCAGCGCCGAGCTCGGGTCGTCCGCGGCAAGACCCTTGAGGTCGGCAAAGAGCAGGCGGAGCGCCGGCTCACCCTGCTCCCGAACGAAGTAACTGACGAAGCTCTGCACCTCGGCGTACGCGGTCGCGGCCGCTTCGGGTGTGGGAAGCATGGCGATCGAAGGGCCCAACTTGTCCAGGCCCACTTGCTGACCCGCGCGCAGCGCGCGAGCGGCTGTCGCGTCCGCCCAACCCTTCTGATCGAAAGGACGCGGCTCGCGCCAGCGGTTCTCCTGGCGCTTGGCGACTCCCTCCTGCAGCCAGAGCGGCGCGCGATCCCGAGTGGCCCGCGTGACGAGCAGGTGGGTCAGCTCGTGAGCCAGCGTGTCCTCCCAGTGATAGCCGGAAGGCGTGGCCTGCGGCGACAGCATGATGATGCGGCCAAAGCGTGCCACGGCCAGCGTGCCGGTCGTTTCCGCCGCCTCGAGCCGCAGGCCCGTGACGGCCGAGAGCGAGAAAAGATCGCGCACTAGATCGATGCGCAGGGGCCGCGGCATGTCCACACCGAGCTCGGCTCCGATGCGATCACGCGCTTGGGCAGCCACTCTGAAGATGAACGGCGAAAGTACGCGATCAGCGTCGTCCTGCAGGCGTAACCAGATGCCGCGCTCCTTGTCTTCGATCACGAAGCCGGCCGCGGTCGCGTGGGCGCAGCTCTTAGCGGTCTGGGCAAGCTGTGCTCCATCGCTCGAGCTGGTCACGGCTGGGTTGGACAGTACCGCGACCGCGCCCACACAGTCTCCAAGATGGACCAACAGCCGCGCGCGCTCGAACAAGAACTGGGGCGTCTCGCTGTCACTACGCTTGGCCAGCTTCTGCGCTCGCTGTAGATCGAGCTCGGTGATGGCGTTCGAAAGCGCCGAAAGCTCGTAGGCACCGAAGATCTCGGCGGCGGCTCGCACCTGAAAGCTCGCCACCAGCAGAGCCATCGAGAGCAGGACGAAGCGCTTCACTTGAGCAGCCCCTCCGCATAGCGCTTGACCGCAGGCCGCAGCTTGCCGCCCTGATCCTTGGACAGGCCCTCGAGCACACGCTTTCGAAACTCCTCGGCGCGCTGATTCTTGTCGCGACCCGGCACCTCGACAGGCCCACCTGACTGTCCACGGTCCGAGGAATCGTCCAAATCGCCGTGCGGATCAGGCTCTGGCTCCTCGGGTCGTTCTTCGTCGTCCTGCCGGTCGAGCAGCCGCTGCGCCTGGCGCTGGAGATCCAAGCCGTTTTCGCCGCGCCCACTACTCAGCTCGCGCGCAGCGTCGCGCATCAAGCTTTCGGCTCGCTCGAGCGCTTCGGCGTCCTCTCCGGACAACGCCGCCTCACCGTGACTGCCGCGACCGGATAGATTCTGGGCTCGCTCGGCCAGCTCCTGCTCGCGCTTGGCGGAGCGCTCGAGCGCCTGCCGGTCGCGCGCTTCGGTGCGCTGTCGCGCTTGCTCCAGCATCTCCTCGACCCAGGCCAGCTGTTTTGCAATTTCCTGCTCGGCACGTGCCATGTCCTCGGGCGAAACGCTCGAGTCTCCGGCGGTCTGGCGCGCGCCGCTGAGTCGTTGCTGGGCGCTCTTGGCGCTGCGCTCAGCGTCCTTGAGCGAGAGCCGCGACAAGCTCTCGGCCATGGCGCGACCGTGCTCTCGGCCCAAGGCCGCGGCCTGTTCGGCCGGGGTCTGCCCGGCCGCGTAGTCCGGCAGGCCCGAAAGCGCGCGCCGCAGCGCCTCGGCCCGCTCCTTGGCCTCGCGCTGCATCTCCGGATCCTCTTCGAGCTCTTGCGCCGACTGAAGGACTCCCTCGACCGCGCCGATCTCGCCAGCGTGCTCGGCGGCAAGCTGCTGCAGGTCCCGCATCAACTCCTGAAAGCGCTGGTGCGCCTGCGACGCCTCACCGGGCTGGCTCACCCCGCCCCGCCCGCGTTGCCCGCCGGCCTCCACCCCGCCGCTGTCAGCCGAGCTGAACGAGGGCTTCGGGCGCCGCAGCCGCGCCGCCAGGTGGCGCGCGGCCAGCTCCGCTTCGAGGAAGCTTTGCGCACCGAGCGCGCGTTCGATGCGCCGGATCTCGCCCTGAGCCACGCCACCCAAATCCGCCCCGAGCACACTCAGGCTCGACAGCGCATCGGCTCCACGCGCCAGAACTGTCATGGCTTCGCCCAGCCTCAGCTTGGCCGGCTTGCGTTTTTCCAGGTCTTGCCCGGCTTTGGCCGCCTCGGCGACCTCCTCGGCCACGTCGCCCAGGCGTTTCGAGACCCGCGTCGCATCCGACTCACCGGTGGCCCGCAGCGCCGCGTCGACCGCGAGCAGCACGTCCTCCAGCCGGCGCACGAAGGTCACTGGCGTCGGTGCCGGCCGCTCGAGAGCCCGCGACTGGCCGAGCAGAAAGGTCTTCAGCGACTTGGGCACGCCCAGGCCTGCGAAGGTGCCGTCGACGAAACTGCGCAGAGGCTCGAGCGAGGTGCGCACGAGCTCCGCTTGCTGCTTGCGCATCGCCTCGGCAGACGCGACCTCGGCGCCAGGCTTGCTGGTGGCTTCGACGCTCGCCAGCGCCTGGGCGTAGCCGCGCAGCAGCGCCTCGCGCGCGCCACGCAGCGCCAGGTAACGCTGCTCCTCACCCTCGCCGACGCCGGGCGGAACCAGCGTGATGTACTGGCTTTTGCCCCATTTGGCCCCGCTCACCCCATCGTTGTCGCGAGCCTCGACCGAAACCTCTATCGGCAGGAAGCTCCGGCGCAAGAAGGCGTCGCGCGGCGAAAGCGCCTGCGCTCCCCGGTGTTCTTTAGCTTCACCGTCGAGGCGTTCCAGCGTCCGGCGATCCTCGCGACCGCCGGCCCGCAGCACCAGCGCGACCTCGCGCAGGCCGTAGTCGTCCCGAGCCGAATAGCGCAGCTCCAGCGCCTGCAAATCCTTCAGCAACATGCGGCTCGGCGCGCCCTCGAGCTCCACTTCGGGCGGCTGATCGGCGACCGGACGGAGCTCGAGCGCCTCCGGCTCGAGGATGAGCACCTTGCCAAACCGGGCCGCCACCCGCAGACTGGCCGGCTGAGTGAGCGTCCAGCGCGCCAGCATACCCCCGCTGCCGTCGCTCACGAAGGGCACCTCTCGGTCACCGCCGACCAGCACCAGCTGACGCCCTTCACGTTCTGGCACGCCCTGAAAAGTGATCACGCTTCCGGTCGGCTCGTGGGAGACACCGCTGGGAAACAGAGTGCGGTCCGGGAGGCGCAGGTAAGCCGGCGCGAGCGACTCCACGCGCAGAGAACCGAGCCAAGACATGGCGAAGGGCGCCCGACCGCCGCGGGCTACCAGCACGTCGAGCCCCTCCGGAATGCGCGCCGGGTCGAAGGCAATGGTGGTACCGACCGCCACGACCAGCGCCAGCAGCAGCAGCCGGGTCCGGTCCGCGGCGCGCGCTGCCCATTTGTCGAGGTGCTGCGCCGGGGCAAGCGCCAGCACCCGCTGAAAATGGAGCTGGGCGAGCTCCGGTGACTCACCGGTTTCGGCCGCGCCAGAGCTGCCGGCGCGCTCGACGAGCGATAGCGCTCGGAGCGCCCGCGCGCCGAGCATCGGCTCGGCTTGGGCGAGCGTCGCCGCGATCAAGCGACGCCGATCAGCGAGCGTACGCCGAGTCTGCATCACTGCGAAAACCAAGGCGGAAACGCCGCTGAGCAGCAGCAGCGCCCCGCCCAAGCGAGTCAGCCCGGTGCCCTGCCGCGCGAGCAGCGCCGCCGCCACCAGCCCGACCAGCACCAGCGACCAGCCGAGCTGGCGTCGCGCTCGAGCGACGCGGGTGCGAAAGCGCAGCGCCAGTGCGTCGAGTGGAGCAAGCGGGGTAGGGGCCCCGCGGGACGAGCGGGATGAGGCAGAAACCGAGGCGCGAGCCATGAGGCGGGACGGAGCATAGCTGAAAGCACGCTAAGTTCCTTGAAACCCTGCTTCCGTGACAGATGAGTCAAGCTTCTCTGGAGCGTCTCGGTCCGAGCAGGTTTTCAGGTAGGCCATGCGACCCTTGCGACCTGACCTCAAACGTTCGCCGGCCTCGCCGGTTTGGTCTCGTGGGTGGCTCCTACTCTCGCCGATCGTGATCTTTTCTTCCAAGACCTACATGTCTTGTTGGGCTGGGGCCCCTGCCCCAGCTAGACATCCCGTCCCGGCTAGCTCATGATTTGTTCGTCACATCGTGAACCTGGAAGCCGTCGACCGGCTACGCAAGGTGCTCCTGTCGCTCCCGGACGTCACGCTCCGGGTCGGTTGGTTGCGCGCGCACCTCGGGGAGCTGCGCGACGGCGACGCGGCGGAGCTGCTCAGTAGCTTGTGTGAAGACGGCGAGCGCGCGGATCCAGATTCACGCGAGGCGCTGCTCGTCGTCGCGATGCTGCTGGCGCAAAATGGCGACTCGCCGTTCGTGGAGCGGCTGCGCCAGCACGCGGAGGAGCGCCACCTGCTCAGCCTGGCGCGGCTGCTGCGACGCGGCAGCGACGGGTCGAGCTCGGGGCGCGCGCTGAGCGAGCCGCCCGTACCGGACTATGGCACCGGACGTGAGCTCACGGTCGGTGAGCGTCGCAGCCTGGCGCGCTCACCGAATCGCAGAGTGCTCGAGAAGCTGCTCAAAGATCCGCATCCGCTGGTGCTGCGCCAGCTGCTCGGCAACCCCAAGCTGACCGAAGACGACGTGGTGCGGTTGGCTGCCCGGCGCCCACTGCGCCCGGCGATCGTGGAGGCGCTGGCAGAAAGCCCGCGCTGGCTCCGGCGCCCGCGCGTGCGGCTGACGCTCCTGCTCAATCCCGGGACGCCGGAGTCGGTGTCGATGCCGCTCTTGGCCGTCTGCAACCGCTGTGATCTGCTCGAGGTGGTGCACGGTGCCGACGCGCCGCTCGCGCTGCGCGGCTCCGCTCAGGAGCTGCTCGAGCGTAGCCCGCCACTCCAGAAGAGCGTGAGCACTCCCAGCGTCCTTCAGTAGCGCGACAGCCGAGCTTGGGCCTAGGAGGCTGGTGTTTTTCAAACCCAGCCTCCTAGGGTCCTTGAGAGCCGTCTTCCGTGACAGATGAGTCAAGTTTTGCTGAGCTGTCGAGCTCGAGCAGGTTTTCCGCCGGGTCTTGCGACTATCGCGGGCTAGACCGCAACGCGCGCCGGCCTCACCGGTTTGTTCTCGTGGGTGGCTGCTGCTCTCGCCGATCGTGATCTTTTCTTCCAAGACCTACATGCCTTGTCGGGCTGGGGCCCCTGCCCCAGCTAGGTTTCTGGTTCTCAGGGAGGAGGCACGCGCCTCCTCCCCTCAAGAAGCAAAGCTTCTTGAGCCTCCCCTCTACGCGGCGGCTCCGCCGATTTGGACAGCTGGTGTTTCACACCAGCCTCCTAGCCTTCTTCTTCTTCTTCGATCTCGAAGCGCGTGAGCGCGCCCTGGGTCACGCCATCCGCGCACTCCGGACACAGCGGCGGCTCCTCGAAGCGTACCTCCTCGCCACGCGTCCACACGAGCAGGCCTGCTCCAGCCGGCTCACCCTCGAAGTGCTCACCGCACACGTCGCAGTCGTAGCCGGGATGCGGAGCCGCCGGCGGCGGCGCATCGACCTCGAACGCCTGGATCAATTCCTTCGGCACCGACATCTGACCAACCCCGCCAGCCTAACGCTTACCCGACAAAACGCCAGGCTCTACACGAAGGGAAGCCAACAGGGAGGCGGGGAGACGGGGAGGTTTTGTTGTTTGTTCCGAGCGATGCCGTGCGTCACTTTGACGACGACGCACGGCGTTGTCAGGTTCGAAACCACCAAAATCTCATGCTGATCTCCCCGCCTCCCCGCCTCCCTGTTTTCTCGCTCTCGCTCAGGCGGCGGGGGGGAGGCAGGATTGCGCGAGGAGCTCGACGACGTCGAGGTTCTGGATTTCGTCCTCTTTGGACTGCGATTTCACGCCGTCCTTGAGCATGGTCATGCAGAACGGGCAGGCGCTGGCGATGGTCTTGGCTCCCGTGTCGATCAGCTGCAGGGTGCGCTTCACGTTCACGCGATCTTTGTTCTGCTCCTCCATCCACATTTGCGCTCCGCCGGCCCCGCAGCATAGGCCCTTCTTGCGATTCCAACCGTCGACCTCGACCAGCTCCACTCCCGGAATGGCCTGGAGGATCTGACGCGGTGACTCGTAGATATCGTTGTAACGCCCGAGGTAGCAGGAGTCGTGGTACGCGACGCGGCCCTTGACCGGAAGGCGTGGCACGAGCTTCTTCTCCGCCACCAGGCCGAGCATGTAATCGGTGTGGTGAATGACTTCGAGCTTGGCGCCGAAGTCGGGATACTCGTTGGTCAGGGTGTTGAAGCAGTGCGGACAGGTGGTCAGGATCTTCTTGATGCCGCCCTTTTCCTTGTAGCCGTTCAGGGTCGCGGCGTTCGTTTCGGCCAGCATGGTGAACAGGTACTCGTTGCCGGCGCGGCGCGCTGGATCCCCCGTGCACGTCTCTTCTTCACCCAGGATCGCGAAATCCACGCCGGCTGATTGCAGTAGCTGGGCCGTGGCGCGCGCGATCTTCTTGGCGCGATCATCGTAGCTGGCGGCGCAGCCGACCCAAAACAGCACCTCGGCATCGGGCTTCTCCGAAAACATCTCGAGCCCCAGCCCTTCGGCCCAGTTGGTGCGGTCCACGCGCGCCAGATTCCAGGGATTGCCGTTAGACTCCATGCCCTCGAAGGGCTTGGCCAGCTCCTGCGGGAACTCACCCTTGATCACCACCAGATTGCGCCGCATCTGCACGATCTTCTGCATTGGCGTGATGTTGACCGGGCACTGCTCCTCGCAAGCTCGGCACGTCGTGCAGGCCCAGAGCACGTCGGGATGAATGATCTCGGGTACCAGATCCACCGGCTCGAGCCGCTGCACCGGAGGCAACGCGTCCGCTGCCTTGCCGCCCGCTTCGATTTCGGGCTCGCGGCTGTACAGGTGGTTGCGTAAATCCAGGATGAAGTGCTTCGGCGAGAGCAGCTTGCCGGTCTTGAAGGCCGGGCAATTGTCGGAGCAGCGCCCGCACTCCGTGCACGTGTAGAAGTCGAGCACGTCCTTCCAGCTGAAATGATTGATGCGCGCGTAGCCGATGCGAGCCGCGAGTAGGTCGTCGCCCTCCGTCGCCTTCTCGACCGCTGCCATCAGCTTCTCCGTGTTCTCCGCGAGCGGCGGCAAGCGTCCGCGCGGCGTGAGGTCGCTGAAGAAGACGTTGGGGATGGCCGTGATGATGTGGAAGTGCTTCGAGTAGGGCAGGATGTTGAGGAAGATCAACACCAGTGTGGAGTGGGTCCAAAAGCCAGCGTGCGCCAGGATCACCAAAGCCGGCACGGAGAGCCCCGACAGCAGCACGGACACCAGCGAGCCGCCCGGGTCCGGGAAGCCGTGGAAACCTGCGCCCTGCGCTGGCCCGTGGGGCGAAAGCAGCGTGCCGGCGCGCGCGCACCAGGCCGCGTCCGCATCGCACATGCCGGTAGCAAAGCGCTCGCGCAGCGTGATGGTGGCGCCGTCGTAGAGCAGATCCGCCAGCATCATCGTCATGATGATGCCCAAGATCAAAAGCCCCTCGCCGCTCAGCGTCATGCGCTTCTCGCGCGCGATGGCGCGAAAATACACGAACACCAGTGAACCTAGGATCACCAGCAGCGCGAACACGTCCTTGATGAACGCGTAGCTATCACCGAGCGGCAGGCCCAGCACCGGCTCATGCCCGAGCACGAAGAGGTTGAAGGAGGGATCGAAGCCGCGCCCCCACAAGATCAGCGTGCGCAGCAGCAGCACCACGAAGCCCATGAAGATCAGCTGATGCGCAAACCCCGCCAGCAGGTAGTTTCGCATCTTCTTCTGATAAAAGGCGTAGGTCCAAACCGCAGCCAGGCGCTTGCCCAGCTGGTCGAAGCGGCTCTCCCAAGTAGCGTCACCGACCTTCAGCAGGTGCCAGCGCCGCCTGGTGCTCCAGGCGAACACCGCCACCAGCGACACGATGATGAGCGCCATCAGGACTGGATTCATGGAGGTCTCGTCTCCTTCGGCCTGCAGCAGCGGCACGGGCGCCGCACCACGAAGCTTAGCCCTGGCCCGACACGCGCAACCAAATCAAAAGCAAGATCCAGAGCACGACTGCCACCAGCACGATCACAGCGACCCGGGAAAGCCCGCGTTCAGGCCGCTCGGAAGCAGGCAGCAAGCTCGGCAGCTCGTCACTGTCGACGACGGACGCGGGCGGCCGCAGCGAGGGCCTACCGCGCAAGAGCTTGACCGAGGCGTCGGACGCCGGGCTGGGCACGACCGTGAGCAGCAAGAGCCCGCGCGGCAGATCCGACCCCGGCGCAGGCAATCCGCCCTGCTCCGGGATGCGCAGGGTCAGGCCGCGCGAGTCGGGCAGCTCGTCAGCGCGCCTGGCCGGCAGTGTCACCTCCACGACCTCCGCCGGCTCGTCCCGCTGCCGCAGCGTGATGGCTCCGGAACGCCCGCAGGCATCACAACCGCCCCCGCCACAACCCGCGCAGGCCAGATTGCGCGGCAGCTCGAGCTCCACCACCTCACCGGCGGTCAGCCACTCGCGCCGCACCTTGACCCGGTGCAGGACATCCGGGCCCCGCGGTCCGGAGGCAGCACGACTGGTGACGCGAGCTAGGACTTCGGACAATAGCATCCTTATACATGACTTCGAGCGCCTTGCCTCGATGAATTCGGCATTCGTGGGCATCACCTATACATCGCAGCCGCAGCGCCTACGCATGCCAAGTGATGCGCTAGGGTCCTTGAGAACCGTCTTCCGTGACAGATGAGTCAAGTTTTGCTGAGCTGTCGGGTCCGAGCAGGTTTTCAGGTAGGCCATGCGACCCTTGCGACCTGACCTCAAACGTTCGCCGGCCTCGCCGGTTTTGGTCTCGTGGGTGGCTCCTGCTCTCGCCGATCGTGATCTTTTCTTCCAAGACTCACATGTCTTGTTGGACTGGGGCCCCTGCCCCAGCTAGTTCGAGCTCGATGACTTCGTGAACAAGGCTCAGCCGAAGTCCTGACTTGAGCCGGCCGGCGCCGCGTGGCCCTCAGCCCGCCCCGGCAGCAATGAGCGCGCCTCGCGCAGCAGCGGACGGTCAACGATGGCGAACGCGCCGAGCCAGAGCAGCAAGCCCAGCACTATACCAAACAGCAAGTGAGCAAGCTCGGGCAGCACGCCTCGGAGCACGTGGTTATAGCCGGTCAGGCCGAGCAAGACCGGCGTTGCTACGCCGATCGCGCCGATGAACACGCGAGCAATGTCCCGCAGCTGCCCGGCCAACAACACGGCCACGACCACGTACATGGTGGGCAAGAAAATCGCCCCGTACGCGAGTGAATAGCCGATGGCCACGCCCTCGATGCCGAAACGCAGTCCGAGTGCAATCCCAGCCATCATCACGGATGCGTTGAGCAGACCAGTCAGTGCCAGAAGACGGGTGCGATTGGTGGCAAGGAAGACAGTGCCAAAGGTGCTGCCGATCGGTTGTATGCTGCCCACGAAGCACAAGATAGCGAATACGCGCACCGAGGGGTCCCAGTTCTTCCCCCAGACGGTATGAACGAGCTCGGGCGCTAGGCTGCCGAGCACGCACATGGTCGGTAACGCCAAGATCGCCACGAGTCTCACGATCTTGAGGTAGGCTCGGGTCATCCGCTGCGGGTCGTCCTGCATTGCTGAAAGCAACGGATGCAGGCTGGGATTGATGACCCCATTGATGCCATCGAGCGGATAGAGCATGAGCGCGTAGGCGCGGCCGTAGAAACCGAGCTCGGCAGCACCCAACGCGCGACCGATCAACGCCTTGTCCAGGTTTCGCGCCCAATAGTTGATCGTGGCAAAAGCCGTTACCCAGCCCGAGTAGCCGCCCACCGAACGCAGCTCGCCGACATCGAACACGAAGCGAGGTCGAAAACGCGCGAAGCTCAGTCTGACGATGGCGTTGAGGAACCCAGCTGACAGAGTCTGCGCGACCAGCGCGAAGTAGCCGAAGCCTCGATACGCCAAGAGAATGCCCAATAGCCCGCTCAGCACCGAGGCGGTCAGCTCCGTGTAGGCCAACTCACGGAAGCGAAAGCCGCGTTCGAGCAGGCCGTTCGGAATCCGCCCGAGCGCCAGAAACACGAAACCCAAACTGAGCCAGGCCACTACCGGCGTGAGCCGCGGTTCAGCAAACAATTGCGCGATCAAAGGCGAGCACAGCGCGAGCACGACGGCCGACAAACTACCGATGCCCAACCCCAGCCAGAACAACGAAGATAAAGCCCGCTCGCTCAACTGTGGCTTTTGTATCACCGCCGTGCTGACCCCGGCCTCTGCCAGAATTCCGAGGAACCCCGAGATCACCGCGACCATGGCGATGATGCCGAAGTCCCCCGGGGTGAGCAGACGCGTCAGAATCGCCGTGACCAGCAGTGATACGAGCGCATTCGATGACTTGCCCAAGGCCGTCCACAACACGGACCGCGACGCCATCGCGCCAAGCGACGGCTTCGTAGGCGCGGCCGGATCGCTCATGCCTCGGGTGCGACGTAAAGGGCGCTCTGGCCGTTCGTTTCGCGGCCATGCACCAACTCGATCAATCGGAAGCCTGCTTCGCGCAGCATGTCCTCGAAGAAGGTACGCTCGAACCGCACACAATGCAGGGCACCGTCCCATTCCTCGCGATAGTGGGCTGGATTGATGGAGAAGTTCGGCACTTCGTCTTCGACGAAGGCGGTCAAGAACATGCGTCCCGTCGGGGCGATGGCACGCCGCAGCGCGGCCAGGTAGTGCACGACGTCGCCGTACGTCATGTGTGAGAATACGGAGTACAGGTTGATCACGTCGACGGAGGCGTCGTCCACCGGTAAGCTCACGCCTGCAGAGATGTCGGATCCGGTCGGGTTGTAGCGCTCGTTCATGACGTCCAGCTGGACGAACCGCAGCGCGGGGTGGCGAGCCTGCAGGTTTTGCAAACACCAGTCGACGGAGGGCCGATGCACGTCGAGCCCTGTATAGCGCTCGATGCCAGGCAGCTCCACAAGGATGCCGATCGCCAGCCGTCCGGAGCCGCAGCCGACATCTAGCACGCGCGAAGCCCTGGTGAGCCCACAATGCTTCACGAGGCGTGCGACCTCGAGCCGCGCCGATTTCAGGTAGTACGCGTGGTCCTTGAACTCGAGCCCACAGAAACGCAGCTCGGATGGTGGTAACACCTGCCCCGCAAATTCCACGAGCTGAGCCTTATCAGCGCGACCGGCTCTGGTCATCCTGGCAACCTCATTTGCTAGACCTCTACCTCATTTTTCCAGGAGGCGCGCGCGGAACCAGAGGTCACAGGGCTGCGTCGTATTTTCGGCGCGAAACCTCGTGGGTACCAAGTGCCGCAGGAAGCCGCCCGAGAACATCGGGTAACGCTGCACGGATAACAGTTGGAAGCCTGCGGCATCGAGCAAACGCCGTATGATGGATTCCGACGCAAAACTCAAATGATCAGGCAGATGCAACCTGTCGCGGATCGCACTACGCTCGAGCTCGGCCCAATTCCCAGTCTGAAGCAGCAACTCACCCGCTGGTAGTAACAGACATCGCAGCAACGCGAGCAACTGGGGTGGATCTGGCAAATGCGAAAACACGTTGAGCATGGAGATGAACGCATAACGACGCTCTTCCTGCGCCAGATCGCGAAAGCTAACGGCGAACCCACGCGCGCGCGCCGCCGTCGCTTTTCGCTCGTTGGGCTCCGATCCTCGCAGGGACAGCTGCCCGTCGCTCTCCAATTGCAGCGCTTCCAGGAACTCACCGAAGCCGCAGCCGAAATCCAGCCAGACACGGCTACCACGCTGTGCCAGCTCGGAAGGAGCAAACAACGCCTGCAGGCGCCGGCGGTAAGCGCCCACCTTGCGCCCGTCACGACCCCCGGTCTCGTCCAGAGTGCGCGCGCCCTCGTGCATGCCGCTCTGCGCAGCACGGCTGATCGCCGAGCGCGTCGGGCGTGGATTGACGTAGACCAGTCCACATCCGACGCAACGCACGGCACTGAAGCCGTTCTCCTCGGCCCACGGACGGCTATCGGTGATGCCGCAGACGTAACAGGCAACATTCTCCAGGTCTCGCATCGAGGCCAGAACCAAGCTTAGCCAGCTAAGCCGGAAAAGCTACGGGAACACGGCTGAGCATCCGCGCTAGCAGCTGCCGAGCGCTCAGGTAACTGTACTGGGCTATGGCGCGCGCCCGCGCCTTCTCGCCGCAGCTATGCCTGAAGGCAGCGTCGTCTCGGTAGCCGCGAATCGCAGTCGAGAGCGCGGCAATGTCGCCGGGCGGCACCACTTGGCCGGCGTCGCCGATGACGTGCGCCATGTCGTTGACCGAGCTCGCGACAACGGGCAAGCCCATCGCGAGAGCATCGAACAGTTTGGCCGGGATCTGGCCTTCGGCGCCGTCGGAGGCTCGGCTTGGAATGGCGAGCATGTCGGCTGCCCCCAACCAGTATGGAAGGCGTGAGAAGTCGAACGTCGGAACGATGCGCAGGCGCTCCCGAGGAAGCTTGCTGCGCGCACGCTCTACCAGACGTGCCGTGTACTCATCAGCCTCGTCGACACCTGCCAGGTAGAGCCCGACGCTGGCGTCGAGCCCCGTCACGGCCGCGAGCAGGTCGTCGACACCCTTGTGCTTCCGAATCGTGCCTACGAAACCGACCCAGAACCGCGCCGCCATGCCAAGCTCCGCGCGCGCCGCTTCGCGCGCTGCGCGGTCGGGCTTCAAAGCATCGGTGTTTCTCACGTGTGGCAACAGCTCACCGCCGTAGCGCTCCTGCAGCCAGGTGTTGGAGACCACGCGATGCGGCCAGCGCGAAATCATCGCGTCGAGCCGCATGATGGAAGAGAGAGAGTTGAGCTTGGCGGGACGCAGGAGGTCCCACAAGCGACGGGTCCGGCCAGCGCCTGCATACAGTCCGACCTCCCAATCGTCGATATCGAGGAGCAGTCGATTCTCGTTCACGCCCGCGGCGCGCGCCAGTCCCAAGCTGGTCGGCATCGGCTTCGAGACCACCACTTTCGTTCCGACTAGCTGGCGGCGCAGCCAACGCGCGGCGCCGGGATAGCCGAAGACGCTGCGCAGCTCGCGCTGCGCGATTGGTACGTCGAAGCCCGCTGCCGGCCCCCAAACTGGTGCCCGGCTCAGGTTGAGTCCGATCACGCGGACCTGCGCCAAGGGTTTGAGCAAGTCAGCCAGGAGTAGTGCACGTCCCAAACAGTTGTTGCTGACGTTGCTGCAAATCACCGCGACGGGCGCGTCGACCACGGCGTGAGCCGTAGCATGCCTGCCACGGGCGGTGCTACATAACTCCGTGCATGACGCAGCCGCTCAGCATCGTCTGCTTCTCCTCCCAGCCGTGGGAAGACGGGATGTGGACGAACAAGCACCACATCATGAGCCGCGTTGCCAAGCAGCATCGGGTGGTGTTCGTCAATTTTGGCCAGCAGAGCCCATTTCGCTTCGTACGGCGCGCCAAACGTGATGACCCGCGCACCCGGGTGGACTGGCGCACGTTCTGGACCGAGCCGGCGGTGCGGCGCATCAACGAAAACCTGGAGGTTCTGGACATCTGGACGCCCTCGCTCAACTTCGTGGGCGGCGGCCATCGCCTGCGACGCCACCTGGAGTTCGAGCATCGCGTGAAGTTGGTAGAGCACTGGCTGGCCGAGCGGCACATCACGGACGCGGTGCTGTGGGTCTACCACCCGGGCTACGGCGACTCGGTCGCGCGCATCCCGCACCGTCTGATCGTGTACGACTGCGTCGACGAATACACGGCCTTTCCCGAGTTCCGCCGCCACAAGGCCTGGATAGCGGAGCGTGAACGGCAGCTGTGCGCCGCAGCCGGCGTCGTGTCCTGCACCGCGCCGCTGCTGTTCGAAACCAAGCAGCCGCTGGCGCCCGGCCGCACCCACTTCGTTCACAATGTCGGCGACGCCTCGCACTTCGAGCGCGCGCTCGATCCGGAGTTGCCAGTCGCGGGTGACATTGCGGCTCTGCAGCGACCGGTGATCGGCTTCGTGGGAGCGATCAGCGACTACAAATTGAACCTGGAATGGCTGCTACACCTTGCCACGGCGCGCCCCCATTGCAGCATCGTGCTGGTCGGACCGGCCGGCGTCGCGGATCCCAACACCGATCTGGGCAAACTGCGAACGGCACCCAACGTCCACCTGCTGGGCCATCGCAGCTACGAGCAGCTGCCCAGCTACCTGAAGGGTTTCGACGTGGCGGTCATCCCCTACCGCATCAACGACTACACGCGCGCGGTCTTTCCCATCAAGTTCTTCGAGTTCCTGGCGTCGGGGCGCCCGGTCGTGATCAGCCAGCTGCCCGCAGTCGAGCAATATTGGGGCGCGGTGCGCGTGGCCAAAACGGCTGAAGACTTCGTGCTGGCTTGCGACGCCGCATTGGCGGAGGACAGCGCGGAGGGGCGAAAACAGCGACTCGAGCTGGCTCGTCAAAACAGCTGGGATTCTCGGGTGGAGAAGCTCTTGGGGCTGGTTCGGGACGCTCTGGCCGCGCGCCCGTGACGCGACTTGCTCTCGCCCCGAAAGCACCGTCAAACCAAGCCATCGTGAGCGCCAGCTGAAATTCAGAGGCTCATCTCAGCGGCCCAGCATACATGGCAGTTGTCCTGCCGAGTGATCTCATAGTCGGCGCTACTTTGGC
The DNA here is from genome assembly GCA_035281385.1 of Polyangiaceae bacterium. Taxonomy (GTDB): domain Bacteria; phylum Myxococcota_A; class Polyangia; order Polyangiales; family Polyangiaceae; genus PMG-095. The sequence goes on along the minus strand of DATEDZ010000152.1, from coordinate 3,390 downwards.
TCTCCACCAGCACTACTTCTGAATCGTGGTCGACCACGCGCAGCGTATAGGTCTCACCGTCCTTTGGCACGGTGCCGTCATCCGTTCTCGAGAGCGCGGCCTCGATCGATAAGCCGCCCTCGGACGCGCGCGAAAAGCACACCCGACCAGCATAGGGTTCCGGGTTGTTTCCCGTGCACACTTCCCCGGAATCGAGCTCACGCAAATCCACGAGGCCTTCGACGCAACCAATCGCGTCGCTGCAGAAGCGGGCATCGACCAGCTCCGTGCCTTCGGGCTGCTCGACCTCGCCCGTGAGTCGCGCCTCGTTGACACAGGCGTAGGCCAAGCACTCTTCAGCCGTTACCGAATCACATGCAGAAATTGCGATAACGAAGAGAAGCGCCACGAGCTCACCAAACCGTTCATGATTCACTGTATTGCTCATTATTACGAACCTCCCGGGCTCATTTCTGTCGATTTTTTCATCATGGCCGCGCGCCTCCTGCTCCTCCCTCAGCGCGGTTGCGCGCCGGCGCTGGCAGGGACGGGAACGCTGCTTCGGGGCCTGGTGCTTCCTGCGCATCGGACCTCAGCGTTCCCTCAGGTGGCCGCCCGCTCGCCGCGGCCGAGAGCGTCGCGCTCAGCGACAATTCCTCGCCCAAGAACTCGAGCGTCGGCGCGCTCTCCGGTCGCTCGAAGGTCAGCCAACCTTGGCCCTCGTCGTGAAGCGCATTGGCGCGCGTCTCGATCACGACGTACGCAGCCACCGTGAGCGATGACCGGCAGTTCTCCAGCGCCGGCACTCCGTCCGAGCTGAGCGTGATGCTCACGCTATCGCTCGAGCCAACCACTTCGGCTTCCAGCGAAGACGAAGCGGCCGAGAGCCAGTGCAGGTCAGCCCGATGCGTACCGACGAACGGCGTCACCCATTCAGCCGCCGTCTGGCCCTCCCACAGCGCGTCGCTGGCCAGCTCGACGGACTCACAGCTGGCAAAGGTGGGCTCTCCTGTTTGTCCGCCCAGGCACGATGCCGCGCAGACCGTGAGTAACAGTCCGCCCAGAGCGGGCAGTAGCCACCTCGCCATGTCGAGAGACGATGACGCGCGACCCGAGCCGGGTCAATGCAGGTAACGCACATTTTGTCGGCATAACTAGCGCTACAACGTGCATATTATGCATACATGAACTTCGCGCAAGTGGCGTCGGAATGGCTACGTTTGCTGCGGGGTCGACATGCTGCGTGCGCTCGAGCTCGTCGACTATCGCAGCTTGCGCAAGCATCGACCAGGCTTTCTCGCCGAACGGCTCGGCATCGGCAAGGCAGAAGAGGAGCGATGCTTGGCAGCGCTGGCCGCTGCTCGTCAAATCAAGCTCGAGCGCGATCATTGGGTGATCGACCGCTCGCGAACGATCGACACGCGCGCGCAGCCGGCGCGGGCTCGCAAGCTGAAGGCCGAATGGCTGAAGGTCGCGCAGGAACGCCTAGCCAGCGGAGTCGACGGTGTCTTCAGCTATAACGTCATGGCGATCTCCAGACGAGACCTCGAGCGGCTCCGCGAAATGCACGTTGCCTATTTCCGCAGCATGCAGCCCTGGTCACCGACTCGACCCCTAGCGAGCACGTCGTCCTGTTCAATACGCAGCTTTTTGCGCTCGACCAGCGTCCCTAGGGCGGCAAGCGCCGTATTGAATTGGTCCACCACTTGCCCCGGGCTCGAAAGCGCCGTAAGCGGAGCCACTGTGAGCGCCATTCTCGCCCTTTTCGACTTCATCCGACACATCGACAAGCACCTGCTCGAGATGACCCAAACCATGGGGCCCTCGCTGTATGCGGTGTTGTTCGTGATCGTCTTCGCGGAGACGGGGCTGGTGGTCACGCCGTTCTTGCCCGGTGACTCGCTGCTGTTCGCGATCGGTGTGCTGTGTGCGATGGATCCAGTGCGGCTCGGGTTGCCGGTCGATAACTTCGTGCCTTCGCTACCCGTCTGCATGGGCCTGCTGTTCGTGGCCGCGGTGCTGGGCGATGGCGTCAACTACCACATCGGCAAGTTCGTCGGCCCGAAGGTGTTCAGCAGTGAGAGCTCACGGTTGCTCAACAAGAAGCACCTGATCAAGACGCAGCTCTTCTACGAGAAGTACGGGCCCAAGACGATCATCATCGCGCGCTTCGTGCCCATCGTGCGCACGTTCGCGCCGTTCGTAGCCGGCATTGGTCAGATGCAGTACCGCCGCTTCATCGGCTACAACATCATCGGCGCTGCCTTATGGGTGGGGCTGTTGGTGCCGCTCGGCTACGCCTTCGCCGACACCGAGGTCGTCAAGAAACACTTCGAGCTCGTGATCATGGCCATCATCATCCTGAGCATCCTGCCAATGATCATCGAGATCGTGCGCGAGAAGATGAAGCCAGCACCTGCTGCCGAGGGCTGACCGAGCGTCCTCATGCTCAGGCAAAGGCCTACCAATCACGGCCACGGCGTCACCGCGATGCAGGTTGGGATCAAGGAGCGCAAGGCAGTAGAGCTTGTTACTCGACGAGGAGCGTTCGGGCGCCGCGCGCGATGTCGAGATGGAAGTGATCGCGATGGGCGGCGTCGTGATTCGGCGTGAGGATGTGGTGGAACAGCTGCGAGCGCGCGACCTCGCAGATCAGATCGCGCAGTTTGCCCGCCTCGCTCGGCAGCTCCGGCCTGGCACGGGCCTCCGCGCCACACACCGGCTCACCGATGGCGCCGTGAAAGTCGCGCTCGATGATCAGCTCGGTGCCGTCCTGAAGCTTGAACCGCGTCATATCGATGGCGAGGCCGTGGGCGTGCTGACTGGCCTTCCTCTTTCCGGGAAGGTGAGCGCGGGGTCGATACATGTTGTCCACCCGCACCTCGACCACGCCATGGCGCAATAGGATCGGGGCAAGCTCGGAGAGCGCCAGCGCGAGCCGGCAATCCAGAATTCCGTAGGGACTCTTGCGTCCCGGCGTTACGAAACGCACGCCTGCGATCTCGCTCGTCACCCGCAGCGGCGTCGCGACCCCCACCGCAACCCCCTTCGAGCGCGTGACGCCGAGCTTGCGCCGCGTCAGCTCCTTGATGCACTGCTGGGGGGCAAGGCTAGCAAGGCGCACCGCCTGCGAGGTCTTGGGCACCAGCTTGGGCGGCAGCGGCTGTAGGTACGACGCCTGCCAATGGGCACCCATGCTGGGCTGCGCGCGCCCCAAACCCGGCACGAGCGCCAAACCGCCCAACGCAAACGCGGCTAGGAGGCTGGTGTGAAACACCAGCTGTCCCAATCGGCGGAGCCGCCGCGTAGAGGGGAGGCTCAAGAAGCTTTGCTTCTTGAGGCGTGCGGCGCGCCACATCCCTCAATCTCTGTCACGGATTGGCCCGGGTCGCAAAAAAGGCGCGCGCCGCT
>DATEDZ010000151.1:0-23300 GCA_035281385.1 Polyangiaceae bacterium | reverse complement strand
ACGGCCCCTCCCGTGGCGCGCGAAGCGCGACACTTGGGAGGGGCGGCGGCACGCGCAGGCGGCGCAGCCGCCGAGCATGGCGCGGGGTGGGCATCCACTACCCCCTCTAGAAAAGCGCCCAACTCGAGCCTAGGGTCTGCCGACCCCGGGCTGGGCGGAAAGCCCTCAGCTGCGATCGATGCGGAGATGCTGCAAGCCCAGGCGGATCTGCTTGGTGCGCGCGCGGCGCTCGATGATGCTGACGGACTCGGCCACGCCGTGCTGGGTGAAGTGCTTGCGGATCCGGAACACCTCGCCGTCGACCTGCTGCGGCGTCATCTTGAAACCGTCGGCCAGCGCATCCTTGTCCATCCAACCGCAAGACGTCTCCGGCAGTGCGGCGGCGCGATCGACGAGCCGCTGCCGAGCCAGCGTGAGCATCAGGTAGTTGTGAGCGCGCGAGCCGAGAGGTACGCGGCGGTCCGGATACTCGAGCGTGAGCTCGACGAAGTCTTCGTCGGAGGAGACCAGGAAACACAGGGTCGGCTCGGGGCCCTTCGGCGTCGCGCTCGCGGCCTCCGTGGCAGTGTGCGACGTGGGGCAGCAGAAACGGAAAGTGCGCCCGGCACACTCGATGAGCTGTCCGTCGCTGATCGCTTCGAGCTCACCGTCCGCCCGCTCATGCTTCCAGACACCATCGTGGTCCAGGTAGAGCGTGCTCTCGGGGCTCTTGCTGGACGGCAAGCCGATCAAGCCCTGAGCGCCGAGCAGCGCTTGCCCGGTGTCGAGCGCGACCGCCATCACCTGGGGCTCGGCGGCGTCGACCAGTGCCCAGCGCTCGTCGGCACGGCCAAACATCAGCACGTGGTCCTTGGCCAGCCGATAGGGGCGCCCGGGCTCGATCACCGCGCCGTTCAGCTGGGTGCCGTTGCGGCTGCCACGGTCGAGCACCTCCCACCAACTGCCAGCCCAGCGGATCAGCGCGTGCTGCGTCGAGACGTAGGGTGCACCAAGCCTGAGCGCACACTGCGGGCCCCGCCCGATCAAGTGTTCGTTCATCAGCAAACAGGAACGCGTGCCGTCCGTCCGGCGAAGCTCCGCCATCGGCACTCTCAGTAGACCACGCTGGCAAGTGCTCGGAAAGTGGCACCAATCCGCCGGTGTGTCGAAAATGGCGCCCGCCATCGCCCTGGCGGGTGGCTGGAGCCCCCGCCCCAGCGCTTTGCCCGCTTGTGAGTTTTGCGATCGACTGCAATCGACCCTGAAACGTAGGCTGGCTATCCATGAGCGGCATGTTCGCGACCGCGGAGCGCGTGGAGCTGGCTGCCCTCTGGGAGGAGCTCGTGATGGGCACTTCGAAGATCGAGCGCTGGTCGCACACCGCCGACACCTGGTCGGTCGTGGTTTCGCGCAGCCCGGGTCCGCTCGGCACCCCGGCCGGCACGATGCGGGTGCGCGACACGGAGATCCTCGAGCAGGCGCTCTTGTGTGGTGTAAGGAAGTTGGTCGCGGTCGACGCGGGCCTGTCGTGCTCGAGCATTGCAGTCATCATGCAGAGCTGTTTCCAGTTCATGGGGCTCGACTGCTTGCCGTCTCGCATCCCGGGGTTGGTCGTAGCGGCCGTTCATGCGCGGCGCCATCCGGCGACACCACCTGCCGCGTTCTTGAAGACAACGCGCGGACGGGAGCGCTCGCGTCACACCGTCACGGTGCGTCGCCCAGATGCGGTGCTGCGCGATTGGCTCGCGCCAGCCGAGCTGGTGGTGGTGCGTCTCCTGATCGAGGGCATGAGCTACGCCGAGATCGCGGAAGCCCGTGAAACCTCGCTTCGAACCGTCGCCAATCAAGTCGCTTCGGGGTTCCGGCGACTCGGCGTTTCTGGCCGAGCGGAGCTGCTTTGTCTGCTGGCTCGCTGGGGCCTGGATGAGTCGGGCGCACCGCCGCGGCGTACGCCGCTACCGGCGCCAAGCGCCCCGCGGCTGCGGGCTTCCAAGCGACCACGCGGGGCAGACGAGGCGCCACGATCATCGGAAGGCCTCTCGCCGAGCCCGCCTACCTGATCCAAGGGAGCGCTGATGGGTTTCTCGAGACGAACTAGCGTCATGACGATGGCCTTGGGGCTCGCCCTTCCAGCCGTGGCGCGCGCGCAAGACACCACGCGCGCCGACGAGACATTTCAGGCCGGTCGGGCCCTGCTCAAAGACGGCAAGTACGCCGATGCCTGTCCGAAGTTCGAAGAGAGCCAGCGGCACGATCCGGCATCGGGCACTCTGCTTGCGCTCGCGTACTGCCAGGAGCTGTCGGGCTTGCTGGCGAGCTCGTGGGCCAATTACCTAGCCGCAGCCGATTTGGCCGCGAGGGAAGGGCAGACGGAGCGACACACAGCGGCGACCGATCGCGCCAAGGGGCTATCGGAGCGCTACTCGACACTGACCATCGTGGTTCCGGCCGAGCTCGGGAATTTGCCAGGCCTACGCGTGCTGCGCGACGGCATCGAGGTCGAGCGCAGCGCCTACAACGGCCGCATTCCGCTAAATGGCGGAATGCACTCGATCGAAGCCGTCGCGCCGGGGCGCGAGCGTTGGTCCGGCGCCATCACGCTGCAGCAGGAGGCGGACCATAAGACCATGACTTTACCCGTGCTGGGAGCCGAGCGCGGCGCTGGCATCGTCACGTTCAATGGGCCACCGAAGCAGGACAGCGCGCCGCCGGCTATGCGCCCCGTGCCGGCCAATCGCATGCGCCAGGCCAGCCTGCTGCTCGCGGTGGGCAGCGGCGTCGCGCTGGGGCTCGGTGCAACGTTTGGAATTCTGGCGACATCGCGCAATAAGTCTTCGAATGAAGACGGTCATTGCGATCCAACCGGTTGCGACGCCATCGGCATCGAACGGCGCAACGCCGCGCTGTCGGCCGCCAGCGTGTCGACCTGGTCGTTCATCGCGGCCGGCGCGCTGGCGACCAGCAGCATCGTGCTCTTCCTGAATAGCTCGCCCAGCAAGCAATCGACGCGCATCGAAACCGGCATCTACGAAGGTACGGCGCGCGTTGCGGTGACGCGCAAGTTTTGACCGCCCGCGTAGCTACCCACGTGGGCGTCGCCGCGCGAGTGCTAGGTGCAGGTGCGATGCGAGCGGTCTCTGTTGAGACCGCTAGATGCAGGTGTCCCAGTAGGTGTCGAGGTTTACGGGATGAGCAAGACACGTCTTGAGCCCTGCTCCGCCGCCGCTCTTGACGCAGGGCCGCTTGTCGCCAGGCCAGCAACGGCAGGAGCCGGTCAGCTTCGGAGCGTACTCGCAGACTGCGGCACCACCGTCCGGCGGCACCATGCACGCGGCCTTGCCGCAAGGATTCTGGCCAGCCATACAGCTAATCGTCGTGCAGATCAGTGATGAGGAGGAGCCGCCCCCCGATCCGCACGCAAGCACGAGCAAGGGAGGGATCAAGCCAAGCAAAACGGCAACGACGTGTCTGGTCTTCATCTTTGGATTACTCGATGGGTGTAGTGTTGATGTCTCGCGCGCAACGAAATCCCAAATACACATCGCTGAGGTTTGTAGGCGCCAATGCCCGGTGACCTGCTCGGAGCTCATCGGACGGACCCTGGTAAAAGCCACCGCGCACGACGCGGTCGTCGACTCCCTCTTCCCACGCGGCAAAGCAGTCCTTTTCACACGCGGCCGGCGGCGTTTCTAGCCACTGGTCGAGCGTCCACTCGAAGAGATTGCCTGCCAGATCGTCGTGTCCCCCACCCGGATACCGGAAGAAACCGCCCCTTCCCGGCTCATGGCTCCCGACGGGTGTCGGCGCCTCCCGTAGCGGGTCCGGAAAGCTGTAGAACGTGGCCTTCGTAGCATCGACGCTGATGTCCGACGTCGAAGTTGACCACGGGTAGGGTCGCTGTGCGGAGCCGAACGCGGCCGCGTAATTCCATTCTGCCTCGGTTGGCAGGCGCCCACCATCGTACACGCAGAACGCGAAAGCCGTGTACCAGTTGACGCAGCTCACAGGCAACAGATTATTGGCCACGTTCCACGTGCCGGCGTTGCCGCAGTCCTCGGTCAGCTGAAGGAGCAGGTCGTCCTTGTCGACCGGCACGGCCTTCCGCCCACCGGCGAAGGGATGGGGCAGCTCCTTCCAAGCCTCCTGCCAACCGCTGCCCGGAAGCAGCGGATGCGCACCGGCTCCTGCAGTTGGTAGCGTGTAGTGCGCGAGGAAGTCTTGGAAGCGACGGACCGTGACCTCGAAGCGGTCGAGATAGAAGCCCGAAACGAACCGCTCATAGCTGACATCGTCAACCTCGTCTCCATCCCCCATCGCGTAGGTCTCTCCAGCTGGGATCCAGATGGTTTCGCAGCAACTCACTCCGCCCACGCAGGGCACCGGAGACGTTGCCCCACTGCAGCTCGGCGGGTCCTGACAGGCGCCATCCACGCACGCCAGCGTACATTCACCACCTTTGTTTGTCCAGACACCAAACACGCAGTCCTGTGGTTGATACGCCACGCAGCGCGGTTCGTTTGGTTCACATTCCGGATCGGGCGGCGTGCCCCCCTCACCGCCTACACCGGCACCAGCCACGGGGGTTGTATGTGCGACACCGCCTACGCCGGCGTCGACTTTCGGTGTCTCGCCTTCACCGCCCACACCGCCGCTCGTGGCGTTCATCGAGCCCGCGGTGGAGACAGGAGACTTCCCACCGGTCGGCACGCCGCCGCGGCCGGCTTCACAACCCTCGCCCTCACAGTCGCGCGGGATGGGGTCCTCGATGCCCACGAGGGTGCTACAGGAGGCCAGTAAAAGCGCGCCCATTGAGCCGAGCCGCAAAGCCCGCGCTGAGGACGCACGTCGAAACATCACTGAATTAGGTATCATTTCGCTACGCCTCCCTGGTAGGCTTTTTGTTAACAACCCCTCAGCGGCGGCTTTCGATCAGACGCTCGATCTCTTCCGAACGGCCGGCTTTCGTGTCCGGACTCACGGGTTGGATAGGTTGATCTTTTGGAGGCAATTTCCGGGCAGCGGGCGTCGGCGCAGCGGCTTCTGGCGCTGGCTCCGCGCGCTGCGCGCGGAGCGCAGTCGGGAATACATCGGCTGCAGGTGGCGCCGTAGGTGCGACCTTCTCGGCGGCGCTGCGCGCTGCCGGGTCGCCCGAGAAAGGCTGCGCGACACTCGCACGGGTTGGTAGTGCTGCGGCGGACATCGCGGCGACAGGCGCCGTCGCTGATGGCGCGGACAAGGCGGGCGCTGACACGACCGCCGCTTCGGTCGACGACGCTGAGATCGGCCGCTCGATGGGCGTCGCTGCGTTCGGTGCAGCAGCCGGTGCTGACTTCGGCGGCGGCGCGACCGAGCCCCCCGACCCGCGCAACGCCAGTGCCGCCGCGACGATGGCGGCCGTGCCGGCCACGACCACCCAGCTGCGATTCGGTCGCACGTCGGCGGTGCTCTTGGCCGACTCCTCATGGCGCTGCGACGACGGAGTCACATCCGCAACTGACAGCGTGGTCGTGCAGGTCGGCCCCGAATCCGAAATGGTCCGCGGCCCCTGCGCCTGCGGCGACGGCAGCGACTGCAGGCCCGTCACCCGCGTGAGCGACATGCGCGCATCCAGGCTGCCGAACCGCGCCAGCGCGGTGGCAAGCTCGGCCGCGTTGGCGTAGCGCAGCGTGCGCGACTTTTCGAGGCACTTTTTCAGCACTTCCTCGAGCCCGTCGGGCAACAGCTGTGCCGGCTGGCGGCCGCTGATCGGTTTGAGCGGCGCGCTCAAGATGCGCGACACCAGCTCCACGTAGCTCGGGCCCTCGAACGGCGGCTTGCCGCTGACCAGCTCGTAGAGCGTCGCCCCGATCGACCAGATGTCCGAGCGCGTGTCCACGTCCCGCGGATCCTGCAGCTGTTCCGGCGGCATATAGGCGGGCGAACCGAGCCGCACGTCATCCGAGCTGGTGAGCGAGTCGTGCTCCACCTCGTCGGGTTGCTCGAGCCGCTTGGCGATACCGAAGTCCAGCACCTTGATCAGTGGCGTGCCGTCGGCACGCGTGGTGAGGAACAGATTGCCCGGCTTGATATCTCGGTGAACGATGCCCTTCAGGTGTCCTTCGGCCACCGCTTGCAACGCCTGCAGCAAGTAGTCCACCGCGGTGCTCGGCATGAGCGGCCCATCGTCACGCAGCACCGCGCGTAAGTCGCGGCCTTCCAGGTACTCCATCACGAAGAACGGCGTGCCGTTCGGCAGCTTGTCGATCTCGAGCAGCCGCACCACGTGCTCACTGGTGATACGGGTCGCGGCCCTGGCCTCGCGCACGAAGCGCTGCACCGCCGTTTCGGAACCGGCCAGCCGCGGGAGCAGGAACTTGATCGCGACGCGCCGCTCCAGCACCGTGTCGCGCGCCGCCACCACCACGCCCATCCCGCCGACCCCCAGCGTCTCCTGTACCCGGTACTTCTCGGCCACCACTTCGCCCGCGCGCACCGGTGCCAGCTGCGGTTCCCCCGCGTCTGAATGGCTGGACGTGGCGGTGGTCATCGAGGCCGCCCGCGAGGTGGAGACAAACCCCTCGGAGCGAGTGAACAAAGATACCAAAGCCGAGGGTACGGCGAAAGCTTCCGGCCGCACGCAGCCGCACGCTCGTCACGTCGTCTGCTACGAATGGTACCTGATTCAGCCGGCGTGCTTGTTACTTCACGATGACGGGCGGCTTACTGCTCAACTTCAGATCGAGGCCGCCGGGGTCGACTGCAGCCAACCTTGGGGGTGAGACCTCAGTCCGGGCAATCGGTGCCGCCGACCGGCTCCGCGCCGGCCTCGAACCATGCCAAGAGCAGCCCCTTTTCGCTAGCCGTGACTGGCTGGGCGGGCGGGCTCAGCACCGCGTCGCTCGGAGGCATCTTATCGTCTTCCACCATCGCCTGCATGCGCTGCCAGCGCGGTCCCGGCGCATCCTGCACCTGCGTGTCCTCGTAGGTCTCGAGCGGAAACGGTGCACCGTTGACGCCTTCGCCAACGTGGCAGCGCCAGCACCTGGCTTGCAGCACTGCCCTCACCTCACACCAAGTGGGGCCGCCTGTCGCGGTGTTGCCCCCGCTGCCCTCGGGATCCTCTCCGTTGCAGCCAGCCATGGCCAGCAGCGCCAGCGCGACGCCAGCCAGAAACCCCAGTCCCTGGCGGACGAGCGCGCGCATCTGCCCGAGATATTACCTCGGAGAGAGTAGAGCAAGCGGTTTTGCGAGTAGCCAGCTCGCTCCGACCCGATCAGTCACCTGTCAGCCTAATCAGGCCATCGTCTATCGGTATGTAAGATAGTGTATGCAGCTGAGCGTCAGAGGTGCTATTTAAGTACAGATCGTCCGCCACACCCATGGTGCCCAACTCTAACAACTCCGCCGACGAGCCGAAGTCGCTCGCCTACACGGCTGGGGATGTCATTGCCGGCAAGTACGAGCTCGATGAGGTGCTCGGCGAAGGCGGGATGGGCGCGGTGTTTCGCGCGCGCAATACCACCATCGACATGCCGGTGGCGATCAAGCTGATCCGCGCCGATCTGAATCGAGAGCTGTTCAGCGGCCGATTGCTGCAGGAGGCGCGGGCCGCTGCCAAGCTCGCCCACCCGGCCATCGTGCGCGTGTTCGATGTCGGGCAGACCGCGCTCGGAGATCCCTTCATCGTCATGGAGCTCTTGAGCGGCGAGACGCTGGCGACCATCATCGAGCGCGAGAGCCGCCTGAGCAGCGTGCGCGCAGTGCAGCTGCTCTTGCCGATCGCCGATGCGCTGTCAGCGGCCCACGCCAAGGGTTTCGTACATCGCGACGTCAAGCCGGACAACGTCTTCGTCGTCGTGAGTGAGGGGCAGCTGCAGCCGAAGCTCGTCGACTTCGGCATCGTGAAGCTCGCGCAACGCGACAAGAACAGCAAGCTCACCCAGGTGGGCACGGTGCTCGGCAGCCCCGATTACATGTCGCCCGAGCAAGCGCGTGGTCTAGAAAACATCGACCCGCGCAGCGATGTCTGGTCGTTCTCGGTGTTGCTGTACGAGGCTATCTCCGGCCAAACGCCGTTTTCGTCCAGCAACTACAACGCGCTCTTGCGCATGATCGTGGAAGACGAAGCGCCCACGCTGCGCAACTTGCGCGCCGCGGACGCTCAGCTGTCGGCAATCGTAGCGCAGGGCATGAGCAAGGATCCAGCGCAGCGCTTCCAGAGCATGAACCGCCTGGGGCGTGCGCTCGCCGAGTGGCTGATCAGTCAAGGCGCCGCTGAAGATGTATGCGGAGTCTCGCTGGAAGCGAAGTGGCTCAGCCGCAGCACTGATCCGCAAGCGCGCGCCGCGCGCATCTCGCGACTGGGCCCGTCCGACGCGTGGCCGGAGGCGCCATCTGGCGTGCGCGCGATTCGCAACGGTGAGGCTGGCAACGCGCCCACCATGGTAGCTAGCGATGCGGGCACGCCGACCTCGGTCGCGCCTTTCACGCGGACCGTTGCGCCAGGTGGGCGGCGGCTCTACCTGGGCTTGGCTGGCGGCGCCGTGGCGCTCACGATCCCGCTTTCGTTGTGGAGCTGGTCGAGCGGTGGCGAAACGCCAAAAGCTAACGCCCCTAGCGCTGGTGTCGGAGCAGTGCGCGCCGCAGCGGAGCCCAAGGCCCCGCCCAAACCGGCACCAGAGCTCCTCGCGCCCGCGCCCATTCCCGTCGAAGCCTTGCCCACCGCGCAGCTCGAGGCTCCGCAGCCGCCTACGCGAGCGAAGGCGGCCAGTCAGAGCAAACCGCGCCTTGCGCAACCCGAGACACCGAAAACCGCGCCCGTCACTCCGGCGAAGCCCGCAGGTCCCGCCTCGGATCTGCTGTCGCCCTACTGAGCCGGCAAACCCAGTAACTCTGCCACGTCGACTCAGCCGCCCGTCTTACGCGCGGTGATCGGTATCGTGAACGAGACAGGCCTGTCGCCGGCGGGAAACTTGGTGGAACGCGCGACGGCCAGGATGCACGCCCCGAGTGGCGACCCGGATATACCCGCCGGGACCAGTTCCGCGCTCTGCACCGCGCCTGACGCCGCGAGTTGAAAGCGCACCGTGAGCTGGGGCTGCGGCGCCAGATCCGCCGCGTGGGAGCGAAAGCACGCCTCCACGCGCCCACGCTGACGCTGAAACGCCGAGGTGAGCGAGGAGCCCGACGACCCGACCTCGCCCACCTTGGCGGGCCGGCTCGCCCCCGACGTGGCGAGCACAGGACCGGGCACGGCGCTGCTCGGGGCTAAGCTCGGATTTGCGAGCTCCGCACCGGAAGCGCTAGCGGCAGGCGCTTCACCCGGAGCATCAACCTGCTTCTCGATCAGAAGAAAGCGCGGTGGGGGTGGAGGTTCCTTGGGCTTGAGCAGTGGGTACGCTGCGGCAGCGCCCGCCACCAGCACCGCCACCCCGCCCAGCCCGAGCAGCAAAGCGCCTCGGCGCTGCGGCGGCGCGGGTTCCAGCACACCAGCTACCGGCAGATCGTCCGGCTTGGCGGCGATGGTCGACTCGCCGCCAGCACTGCCGCGCGCCAGATCCATCAGGGCGGACGAAGGCAGCGCCTGGACGGTGGCCATCGGATCCGCCAGCGCCGCCAAGTCGGGCACGACGGCGGTCATGGTCCCGGACTCACGGCGCGTTAGCGCCGGCGGCTTACTCGAGCTCAGTGCGGTGCGCGCGCCGCCTGCTCGCCACGCGGCATCGCGCGACTTCAACGTCTCTAGTCCCAGCAGCTGCGGCATGGTGTCGCTGGTGAAGTCGTCATGAATCACACGCTGCAGGCTGGCGAGCGCGTTTTCATCCGCCCAGGTGCGCGCTGCGCGCAAGGCCGCAGCGAAGCTTCCGGCCGAGTCGAAGCGCTTGGCCGGGTCTTTCTCCATGGAACGAGCGATAGCGCCAGAGAGCGCCTCTCCCACTTCCTCGCGCAGGGTGCGGAGCTGGGGCGGCACATGGGTGATGACCTTGTGCAGAGTTTCGCTGGGCTGCTGACCCCTAAAGGGGTTGCTGCCGGCGATCAGCTGGTAGAGCACGACACCGCAGGCGTACAGGTCGCTGCGCGGGCTGGCCGCGATGCCCTGTAGCGTTTCCGGCGCAGTGAAGGAAAGCGTGCCGCGAAACGTACCGTCCTGCGTCTTGAACTCGTCATCGGCCATGCGCGCGATGCCAAAGTCGTGCAGCTTCACGTTGCCGGTGTGGTCGATCAGGATATTGGCGGGCGACACGTCACGATGCACGATGCCGAGCTCCGTGCCGTCGGCGCGCGTCAGCCCGTGCGCAAAGTCGAGCGCGTCGAGCGCCGGCAGCATCACTTCCACGGCGTGCGCGATCGACATGCTGCCGCGGGTCTCCTGCACGTAGCGCAACCAGAAGCCCAGATGAAAGCCATGCACGTACTCGAGCACCATCACGTACTCGCCGTCGGCCTCCCCGAAATCGAGCACACCCACGATGTTCGGATGCTCCAGATTGGAGACGATGCGAGCCTCGCGCGCGAACAGCTGCGCGCTCTTGTCGTCCTTGGCGTCTGGGATCACCGTCTTGATCACCACCGGTTTGGCGAAGCCCGCCGCGCCCTCCAGCCGGCCCAGATAAATGATGCCCATCCCGCCGCGCGCCAGCGGCGTGACGATGCGATAGCGCCCGAGCACTACGCGTCCTGATAGCGTCGATGCGGTAGACACGGCGGCCCTAGTTCGAGCTTCGCCTAAGATAGTGGTGAACGCCGCGCTGCGGGTGCGAGAAGCGAATCAATAAGCCCCGGACGTCGCCCGGCGTTTGCACGTCAGCGGAAAAGCGCTGCTGAGCGTCCTGACCCAGCTCCTTTCCAGCTACCGAAACACTCCAGCCGGGCAGCGCCATGCCCGCCACCGCGACCGTGGCGCCGCGGGCAAAGCCCTGCTCGGCAGGGGCGCTGATACTGGCGGTCGGGGCGGCGTTATCGAACTGAACCACGACCGTGGTGGTCCGAGAGCGCTGACCGCCGGCCTCGAACCACAGCTCGTGCGAGCCCTCGCCTAGCGTGCCGCTCTGCAGTCCCTGGTTGGCCGTGGCTGAATTGAACGTTCGCGTCTTGCCCTGCGAACGCAGCGTGAGCGCGAAGGGCCCTGCCGCGGGCGGATTGGGCCAGCGCACCGACAGCTTTGGTAGCAAGTTCTGATAGAGGATGGTGTAGCGGCGACCGTCGGTGTCGATGCGATTCACCGGTGCGGCGCTGGACAGCCGCCGGCTGCCCGCATCGCGTAGGACGTTGATGGTCCCCTCGGCAAATGGCTGCTTGTCGGCGTTGCAGCGCAATCGATAGCGTTGATTGCCGGCCGGAAACGCCGCGCTGACCCTGCCCACACCGATCGTTTCTCGCTTCTTGGCGCCTACCTCGAGCACGAGCAGGTCGCTGCAGCGCGAGCTGCTGAAGCCAATCGCCGTCGGAGGCTTGGGATCGTGAATGATGAGCGAGTCACCTGGACCGAGCGCCAGGTCGAGGTTCTCCGGCCCGCGCTGGCGTGGATCGGCCGGATCGACGCTGGCGACGGGCGTGGGAGCGATCAGCTCGCTCGGAGGCACCGCGCTGGGCGCGGCGCTCGGCGCCGGCTCACTCGAAGCACTGCCGCGCTCGAGCACCGCCCGGCCAATGCCGATCTCGATCGCTTCACCGGCCTTCAGATTCTGCTTGGCCTCGGTCAGGTGCGCCGCGCCAATCTCGACCGCGAAGCGCGTACCGCGCTCGGTTTTGCGAACCCTGACGCGCGAGCCGGCCTCGAGCAGCGCCTTACCAGAGCGGGTTTCGAGCTCGAGCGCAAGCTTGCCCACCTGAAGCTCGACCTCGCCCGTTTCCACGTCGAGGCCGTGCGACTTTTTCCCAGGCGGCGTCGCCAGAAAGCGCAGGACAGTCTTCTCTTGCAGGGCTACCGCGCTCGAGTCGCTGAGCCGCAGCTTGGCGCCTGCGCCAGTGGCGGTGCGCACGCCGTCCCCGACCTTGAACGTCGTGGCCACCGGAGCTTCGAGCCATTTACCCAGCTCCTTGGCGAAGTCGCGATCGACCTGGCCTTGTTTGGTTTCTAGCTTGGCCAGCTCCTCCGACTCCCGCTGACACTGACAACCTAGCAGTGTGAAAACGAACAGCATCAGACCGAAGGTGAGTAGGCGCCATACCATCACGGCGCTTTCCCCAAGTCGGCGTTCACGATCACGACGCCCTGCTTCTCCACGGTGGCCTTGCGGCGCTGCGCCACGAAGCCGGGCGCCTCGATCACTATCTCGTACTCGCCCGGAGGCACGTCGATCTGGAAGGAGCCATCGGCGTCGGTCTTGCCCTCGATGCCACCCGGCTCGATGCGGATGCTCGCCGCCAGGCCCTTGCCCGCGTAAGAGCGCACCAACCCGCGCACCTGCCCGGCCGGCAGCGCCTGCTCCGCCTTCACGTCGAGCTTGAGCGGTGCTCCGTCGCCCAGCTCGATGTCACGCTCCACGGGCTGGAAGCCTTCGGCGCGGATACGCAGACGCGCGCGTCCCGGTTTCGCCGCATCCACACGGTAGCGACCGGGCTCGACCTCGGTGAGCGGCGCTTCTACATCCTCTTGCACGATCGAAACGTTGGCCCGCTCGAGCGGCTTACCCTGGTCGTCCAGTAGCTGCAGCTCCACGCTGGGCGCCGGGGGCGCCGGGGGCGGCGTGACCTGGGTCGGATCCATGTTGGGCGCCAAGACCGGCGGCGCCACCGCTGCCTCGGCGCGACCGAATTCGTAACGCAACCCGAGCGCCAGCTGGCCGCGGGGCTCGATCGGTACCAGCGGCGGCACGTCGGCCTGCTCGGGGCGGGCGCTCAGCAAGGCGTCGAACGCGACCTCCCAGCTCAACCCACTTTGGCCGATCGGGCGCCGCGCGCCCAGGCTGACCCAGAGCGGAGACTCCGCTATCCGTGGTGCTCCGAGCAGGAGCTGCCCGGTCGCCTCGGCGAACAGCAACGTGCTGCCCAGCGAGTAGCCGAGGCCGAGGCCCACCAGAGCCTGGTCGTGCTCGCTGGCGCCGAGCGCCACGCGGTCACCGAAGCGCAGGCGGTCCGCGTCTTCAGCCGCCTTCTCGCTGCGATCGAGGCGGTAGCCCGCGTAGCCCACCACGACCAGACTCGGCGTGTGCCCGCTCAGGAGCAACCTACCATCCGCGCTGACCGCCGACGCGGAGGTGCCCACGTCCGGTCCGCCCGGCAACCAGGCCGCGGCTTCCAGACCGAGCCCAAGCTTTCCCGGGCGCCAAGCCAGGCGCGTCGACAGCTCCGGTTGAAACAAGAAACCGTCGTCGCTGCCTCGGTCGTCGCTGGAGTGACGATCGTAGCGGGCGTCGAGCCGCGCGGCGAAATCGAGAAACCGCGCGGCATGGACGGCAGCGGCGGCGCTGGTACCGATGCGCAAGTGTGCCGCGTCCGCATCGGTCAAGGGCTCGGTCACACCGCCCAAAACCGTCAGCGCTACGGCACCGGCTCCGGGTCGGGCCGGGACCGGCACGCCTACGCGGCGCAGCGCCGGGCGGGCCCCCGTCCCCGTGCCCAAATCTTGCGCCACGGCACGGCGCTCGCTCAGCGCCAGCAGCAGCAGCGCCGCCGCCATGGGCCGGCGGTCAAATGCACTGGCCCGCATTGCACATTTTCATGCCCGGGCACTTCCGGCCGCACTGCCCGCAGTGGTTCTTGTCGGTCTTGGTGTCGACACACGCGCCCGTGCACTGCGAGAAGCCGGAGTTGCACTGGTTGCTGCAAATGCTGCCAGAGCAGATAGCAGTGGCGTTCGGCTTCTCAGGGCACTTCTTTTCGCAGACACCGCAGTGGTTTGAATCCGTAGCGGTGTTGACGCACCCAGTAGAGCACTCGATGTGAGGCAGCACGCAGGCGTAGTCGCACATGCCGAGCACGCAGATTGGGACGGCGTTTTCGGGCGGCATGCAGATGGTTTCACAGTCGCCGCAGTGCGAGGTGCTGCTCGTCAGGTCGACGCACGAGCCGTCGCAATTCGTCGTCGTGCCCTCGCAAGCGTCGCCGCACGTGCCACTGGAACAGAACTCCCCGGCACCGCAGGTATTCGGACACGACCCACAGTGCTGGCTGTCCGAGCTCAGATCCACGCACGCGCTGCCGCAGCGGTCGTAGCCGAAGTTGCAGGCGATGTCGCAGCCATTGACTCCGCAGACGGCGCTGCTGTTGGGCTGGGCGCTGCACGTCACGCCGCAGCCGCGGCAGTTCTGGACGGTGTCGAGCTTCACGCAGGCGCCGTCGCAGTCTTCGTAGCCTTCGTCGCACTGGATGCCGCAGCCGGTCGGGGTGCAGGTGGCCTTACCGTTGGCCACCGACGGACAGCCCGTGCCGCAGTCCCCGCAGTTGGCGGGATCGCTCGTGTAATCGACGCACGAGCCGTTGCATGCCTCGGTACCCGCGGGGCAGCCGAGGCGGCAAGTGCCTTCCCAGCAATTCTCGTCGATCGGGCACGGCTTGAGACAGCCACCGCAATGCGCGTTGCTCTTGTCCGTATCGACGCAAGCCGACTCGCACAGCGCATAGCCTTCATCGCAGCTGGCGCCGCACACGCTGCCCGCACACACGGCCATGCCATTGGCCGGCGCGTCGCAGACCCTGCCGCACGTGCCGCAGTTTTGCGGATCGCTGGTCAGGTCCACGCAAGCGGCTTCGCATAGCTCGAAATTCGCGTCGCACTCGATGCCGCACTGGCTCGCGGCGCAGGTCGCCTTGCCGTTCATCGGCATCGGGCAGGCCATGCCGCACCTGCCACAGTTGAACGGGCTCGTGGTCACGTCCATGCAGGAACCGCCGCAGTCCTGCCGGCCACCCGAGCAACCCGGCGCACACACACCGAGGTCGCAAGCCTCGACGGACGAGCAGATCGTCTCGCAGTTACCGCAGCGCGCCGGATCGTTGGTGACATCCACGCAAGCACCACCGCACGCGGTGAAGCCGGGCGCGCACTCGATGCTGCATTCACCTTCCACGCAAACCGCCACACCGCCCGCTGCCGACGGGCAAGCCTTGCCACAGCTGCCGCAATTCTCGACGTCGGTGAGGACATTCTTGCAGCTCGTCCCGCAGGGCGAGTAGTCGCCGGTGCAGGCAAACGAACAGGCAGAATCCACGCAGACGGGGCTGCCATTGGGCGGTGCGCTGCACGGCGTACCGCACGAGCGACAGTTGTTCTCGTCGTCGCTCAGCACCACGCACTTGCCGCCGCACACCGTCTCACCCTCGCGGCAGACCACCGGCTCGCCCGAGGTGCCGCCCATCGAGCTGCCGCCGCTGGCGGTGCCGATTTTCACGCACTTGCCGGTGGCGGCCTCGCACTCGTAGCCAGGCAAACATTCGCCGCTCTCGCTGCACAGTTTGCCGTCGAGACTGTCGCTGAGCTCACTGGTGCAAGCCTGCACCAGCCCTGCCCCACTCAGCAGCAGAAGTAGCGAGATCACGAGCCTCGAGGCGTTACCGCGCGCCATCAGAATTGTCCCTCCAAGGTCAGCGCGCAGCCGTCGACGGAACAGTCCAGCATGGCATGGCGTGGTCGGACGCGAGCCCGTGCAGCTTCTTGCTGTCGCGAGGTCAAGTCGATGACCAGCAAGGTGCCTCCGGTGATAAAGAGCGCGCCACCCACCGCGGCCAGCACCCGAGCCGTGGTCTGCCGGCTCTTCATGGTATCGAGCTTCTCCTTGTAACCAACCTGGGTCTCGTCCTCTTTGGCGTCCTTCTCGGCGCCTCGGCGCGCGATCTCGACGCCCAGCGCGCCGCCCAGCACCGCCGCGCCAGCCCCGATGCCGACCCAGGGCCAAATGCCGAAGCGCGGCCCGGACGGGCGATCCGCAGGTTGGCGCGGCTGAGACGCGGAGCCGGCCCCCGAACCCTCGCCGCCACTGTCGCCAGGCCCCGGCGGGACACCAGCTTGGCTGCGAGCCGGGACGAGCGGCACGTTCAGGTCCTGGGCGCGCTCGGCGGCCAGCTCCACCTTGCGCTCGGTATCGGCGTAGCCACGCAGTGAGAGCAGCACCTTGTGTGACCCAGGCGCGAACTGCCCGGTGAAGGGCGTGATCCCGACCGGTTGCTCATCGATGATCACGGTCGCGCCGAGCGGAGACGTCAGCACCGTGAGCTGCTGCACACCCTTGCTGGCCAGCACACCCTCGAGCTGCTGGATGCGTTGATCCACCTCGGGCCCGTTCTTGGCGTCCGGAGCGCGGCGCCGGAAGTCGCGGTACCACTGCAGCGTCGACGCATCGTCGGAGATCTTCTCGTAGGCGCGCGCAATGTTGAAGGAAAGCGCGGCACTGGGCGCGAGCGCGTCAGCCTGGAGGAACAGATCGATCGCGTCCTTGTAGCGCCCCGCTGCATAGGCTTCTGCGCCGCGCTCGTACCGCTCCTTACCTTCGGCTTGCTTGCCCTCCACGCTGGTGGGATCGGGGGCGTTGGCGTTCGCCTGAGCGAGCGCCGACGCAGGACGAACGGCAAGGCAGAGCAGCAGCACGAGGGCACTGCGCAGGAGCTTGAAAGCAATCATTGGTAAGGGCTGATCAGGTCCGTGCCGGGCTTGGCGCCCCCCTTCTTGGGAGTGGGGGTCGCCGCAGGGGCGGGACCGGCCTTGCGGGGAGCAGGCTTCCGTCCCTTGGGCGACGATACCTTTGGCCGGCCAGCTTGGGCAGATACCTTATTCGAGCCCACGCTCGCCGCCGTTTCGGGGGCGGTAGCCACGCTTGGAGCGGACGCCGAAACGGCGGCGGCCTTCCCCTCTTCTGCGGTCTGGGCCGGGGCGCGGGCGGCGGGGGACACCGGAGCCAAGGACGCGGCGCTGGAGGGAGCGAGCGCTGGGCCCCGGTCTCTCATCGAGACAGCGGCAAAACCGGCACCCCCCATCACCAGCGCCACGACTGCGATTGGCCATTTCCTCCGCCTGGACACAGCGGGCTCGGCGGGCGTGATCGGTGCCCCTTCCACCTGTGAGGGATGCGGCGATACCGGTAGCGTGTTCACCCCTGCCGCGTTGGCGCGAATCCCCGAGCCGCTCTCGAGAGGCCAAGCGTCGGTGAGTGAAGCCAGCGAGGCGCGCCCGACAGGCCGGCCGTGAGGATCGGTGTCGCGTAGCCAGCGCGGCTCGAGATTCGTGCCACAGATGTCTTCGTAGACGCCCTGGCTGATGAGCCAGATCGCCAGCGCTCGCCCGAGCTCGCCCATCGACGCAAAGCGGTCCTTGCGTTGCTTACTCAGACCTCGCATCACGATCGCCGAGAGGTCCGCATCGGCAGCTGCCAGCTCTTCGAGGGTGGGAGGCGTTTCCTCCACGATCTGGCGCAGCAACGCGTTGTAGTTGGCACCCATGAACGGACAGCGACCCGCGATCGCCTCGTAGAGCACCACTGAAAGCGACCAAACATCGGTCGTCAGGTCGATGTCGTCTTCACCACGCGCCTGCTCGGGCGACATGTAATCGGGGCTGCCCAGCACCGCGCCGGCCGCGGTCAGGTGGCTCTCGGCGTCATCCTGCTGCACCTTCACGATGCCGAAGTCGACCAGCTTGGGCTGGATCGAACCGGCGTCGTGCGTCACGAACACGTTGTCGGGCTTCAGATCGCGATGCACGATGTTCTTGCTATGCGCGAGCGACAGCGCGTCGGCGATCGGCAACAGAATGCGGACGGCCTGGATCGAGGGCAGCCGGTTTTCGGCGGCCAGGATCGTTCCCAAGCTCGATCCGTGCAGGAGCTCCATCACGATGAAGGGGTCGCCGCTCTGGGTCTGACCGACGTCGAAGACCTTCACGATGGCCGGGTGAGTCAGCTTGGCGGCAGCGCGTGCCTCTTGGATCAGCCGGCCGCGCAGCGCCGCGTGATCGCGCGTAGTGCGCAGCGCGGCGTGGCCGACCGGCGCCCGTAGCACCTTGATCGCCACCAGCGAATCGAGGTCGACGTTACGCGCCCGCCAGACCGCACCCATCCCACCCTGCCCCAACACCGCCTCGAGCTCGTACTTGCCCGCGATGACGTACCCGGGCTCGTACACTGTGGCTGCTTTCAGGGACATGCTGTCGCGCGTCGGCACCAACACCGTTAGCGGGATCAGGCTGGAGGAATTTAGGAAGTCATTTCGCCGATTCCCGAGAACTCGCGTAGCCGGCGCGCGTCATCCGTTGGCCCGCCAGCCGCATCGCGTAGGATCAGGTTTTCGACGCGGCAGTCCGCCGGAGCGTGGCGCAACGTCCACACCGAAAACAGCGGCGGCCGTCCCGCTCGTGCAATCACATCGCAACGAGCATGAATGGCCAGCCCCGCTTCGATGGACGCTGATGTGGTGCGCTGTAGGGCTCGAGCGTCGCCGCAAACCACGAGCGTCCCCCGCCGGCCGAGCCGGCGCGCGCCGGCGTCGATGTAGGCATCGATGCCGCCTCGGTACTCCACCCGAGCCAGGGCGCGTTGCTCGTCCTCTGCGTCGAGCGCCGCCGCGGACGGAAAGTACGGGGGGGTACCGGTGACCAGGTCGAAGTCGCTGCCGAAGCGATCCAAGAGCGAGTCCTCGCGCAGGTCCCCCTGCTCGATGCGAATCCGCGCTCCCAAACCCGAGCGCGCCACGTTGCGCCGGAGCAGCTCGAAGCTCATCGGCTGCGCCTCGATGCCACTGAGCTTGGCCTGCGGCAGCTTCCACGCCAGGTGGAGCAGCACCGACCCCAACCCGCAGCCCAGATCGAGCACGCGGCGCGCCTCGGGCGCCGCCTGGTACGCGACGTAAGCGGTCACCACGTCGTCCGAAGAAAAGCGATGACCCTTCTGCCGCTGGAAGACACGCACATCGCGCGTGAGCAAGTCGTCGGTCAGCGGCCCCAGCTCCGGATCATCGACGGCGATCTTGCGCGCCACTCAATGCTCGACGAGCCGGCTGTTCTTGAGCTCCCAGCCGTGCGGAGTCTTGGCTAGCGTGACGGTGCCGCGGATGCCCTCGACGTCGTAGCGATAGCGCACCGTCGCCTTGTCGGCTTGCACCGAGATCTCCGTAAACACCAGCACGGCGTCTTTCTTCGACTTCGGAGGACCCACGACCCTGACCGGCTCCGTCGCCTTGACCAACTTCAGCCCGCTCGGCAAGGCGTCGCCCGAAACCTGCAGCGGAAAACGACCCGCAGTGCCCAGATGCAGGTGGCTATCGAGCTCGGGGTCGTCGACCACCAGCTGCAAGATCGCGTTGACGTCGTCGTCCGAGGCGGACCCCGCGCTCGCTGCCTGTGGCTTGTCGCCGTCGCTCGAGCCTTCGGGCTTGGCTGCGTCGCCTTCGCCTTCAGCCGCCGCTACCGCATTGCCATCCTCGGCGGGCGGCTCGGGGCTCGCGGCAGGCTCGCTCGGACCTCCGCAAGCAAGGGCCAACAAAATGAGCAGCGACGACGCAATCGGCCAGGTGCGCATGCCCGAGACCGTACTCCAGCCCCGCGGCAGTGCTACAACCTCTGCTGGATCCGTGCTTTCCCCGCTGATGCTGACCGGGAACCCGGTCGGCTACCCCGCCGGCTGATCGAAGAGTAGAATCGCTCGCGTGAAGCTCACACGCAGGCAGGTCGTGAAGTATTCGCTCGCCGGCGCTGGCGCGGTCGGGATTTCGGGCGCGGTCGGTTATCGGGAGTGGCTGCGGCACCGCTACGTGCCGGGCGCACCGTTGATCGAGGACAAGCCGGGCATGCTAGCCGCCACGAATACCAAGGTCACGCAGCGCCGGCGGCTGGGCCGCACCAACCTGCAGGTCTCGGTGGTCAGCATCGGTGCCGGTGGGCTCGAAGGCCCGGAGCCAATCGCGCGCGCGGTCGACAAGGGCATGAACTACATCGACACCGCCATCTGCTACGGCGGCAGCGAGAAGGTAATCGCGCGCGCCCTGCAGCTCAACAAGGGCTTGCGGGAGAAACTGATCATCGCCACCAAGTGGGACGCCGGCCACAACTGGAAGAAGTCGGAGATCCTCGATTCGCTGAACGACAGCCTGAAGCGGCTCGGCGTCTCACATATCGACATCATGCAGCTGCACTGGCTGGGCGGCGGCCACAAGGTGCCCGACGACGGCTTCAACCGCCTCGACAACCCCGAGCTCTACCTGGCCATGGCAGAGGCGAAGAAGTCCGGCAAGGTTCGCTTCTTCGGCGCCACCTCGCACGCCGGAGATCGCAGCAAAATCTTGATGCACGCCATCGACAAGGGCGCCTTCGACATGCTGCTCATCAAGATGAACGTGCTCGATTACGAGACGGCCGACATTCCGTCACTCTTGGCGTACGCCAGGGCCAAGGACGTCGGCGTGGTCGTGATGAAGTCGCAGCCAGCCGGCGACCGCGTGCCCAAAGGTTACGAAAAGAGCAAATACAGCGTCTACCAGTCCAACCTGCGCTGGGTGCTGGAGCACGACGTCGCCTCGGTCTGTCACTCCAAGCTCGGTACCGACGCCGGCTATCAGGATCTCGCGGTCGGCGCGGTGCAGGAGAAGTTCAGCGAGAGCGACCGCGCCTTGCTCTATCACTACGCCAGCGCGCTCAGCCCCGACTACTGCCGCAGCTGCGGCGAGCAATGCGTGCCGGCCTGCCCGCACGGCATCGCCATCCCCCACGTCGTGCAATTCGCCATGTATAACCGCCAGTACGGCTGGCACGAGCGCGCCAAGCAGCATTACCAAGAGCTGCCAGTCGCCGAACGCTGGTCGGAAACCTGTCTCAGCTGCACCCGCTGCAACGACGCCTGCTCCTACGGCTTCGACGCTGCCAGCCAGATCAACGAAGCGAAACAGCACCTCGGCTAGTCGTCGGTCGGCAAGCCCTCGCTTCAGCCGTGCTCGAGGGCTGCCAAACCGCAGCTCACCACGCAGAAGGCTGTCGTAGCGGAGGTAGGTACCCGTGCGCGGGCGTACCGGGCTTCGCACTGAGCGCATCTCGACTACTTTCAGGGCGTTCGAGGGCGTAGCGGGCTTTCACCGCGGATGCGGGACGGATTGTGCTCAAGCTGCATGAGCGCGCGACCGGAACCACTGCTATGATGTTGCTCGAGTGCGGAGCTTCTCGACGACCCTGAGCGTGGCCGGCGTGCTTGGTTTGGCTTTGGCGCTCCAAGCCGCTGCCGGCTGCGGAACGGCGGACCAATTCACGGGGGGCGACCCGTTCACGGGCGTTGGCGGTGAAGGTGGAGAAGCAACGGCTCCGGCGGAAGGCGGCGGAGGCTCCGGCACGGCTGGGACGAACGCTGAAGCCGGCGTCCCGGGCTCGGGCGGCACGCTACTCGGCGGCTGCCGCGGCCCCGAGGACTGCAGCGACGGGGATCCGTGCACTCAAGACGTGTGCCGCCCCGACGGCGTGTGCGTGCTCTCGCCCAAGTGCAGAGCGAACGAGCAATGCTGTGAAGGCGACTGCGGCGAGTGCTGTGAGGACGCCGACTGCGACGACCGTATCGGCTGCACCGCCGACGAGTGTTTCGCCGGCACCTGCATGCACATCCCGGATAGTGCCAGCTGCGGCGCGGGCAAGTATTGCTCCCTCGTCGGCGATTGCATGGCTCAGGAGCCATGTAGCGCCAACAATCCTGCCGGCTGTGACGACGGTAGCCTATGTACCGAGGACGCCTGCCAGGTGAACCTGTGCGTGCACGATTTCTGCAGTGACGCCACGCAGTGTTGTCCGGAGACCGGCTGCGCCAACGAGTGCTGTGCGGATCAGGAGTGCGACACCGATAGCGATCCGTGCACGGTCGGCGTTTGCGCGGCCGGCGTGTGCAGCTTGGCCCCGCGCTGTGGAGATGGAGAGCAGTGCTGCGCCACGGCCGACGGCGCGAGCTGCGGCTCGTGCTGCTCGGCCGAAGAGTGCGCTGACGGCGTGGACTGCACCATCGACTCCTGTGTCGAGGGTCGCTGCTACAATCCGCCCGGCAATTGCGAGCCCGGCCACAGTTGTGACCCGATCGAAGGCTGCAAGAAAGACGTGGAGTGCCAGAGCGACGCGGAGTGCACCAGCTCCGGCTGCGGTCGCTGCGACGGCGGCAGGTGCGCCTACGGTTGCGGCGTGGGTCTGATGTGTTGCGACAACGTCTGTCAGCAGTGCTGTGGCGCCGCCGATTGCTTCGACGGCATCGACTGCACGGACAACGCGTGCGTCGGCGGGGAGTGCAAGTTCACACCCAACAACAAGAACTGCCCATTGCTACAGCACTGCAACGTCGCGCGACGCGGCTGCGTGTTGCTCTGAGCTAGCTGGGGCAGGGGCCCCAGCCCGACGAGACATGTGAGTCTTGGAAGAAAAGATCACGATCGGCGAGAGTAGGAGCCACCCACGAGACCAAAAACCGGCGAGGCCGGCAAACGTTTGAGGTCAGGTCGCAAGGGTCGCAAGGCCTACCTGAAAACCTGCTCGGACCCGACAGCTCAGCAAAACTTGACTCATCTGTCACGGAAAGCGGCTCTCAAGGAAGCCCTCTGCGCGACTTCGGCGTTGGTATCCGCGGTCACGTCCACTCAGGGCAGTGAGGTGGCCTTCCCCAGGGCGCCCACTACCACCAGCAGCAGGCCGATCACCACGTGGACCACGTGATCCGCTGGCCGCAGCTCGAATAGGCCGGCCGGAAACCAGCCGCTCATTCCAGCCAGCGCCTGGTACAGGTCGATGACCCCGAACACGAGGTTGAACAGAATGGCCGCGCTCCCGCGCCGTAGAAGAACGATCGCGAGGCCGATCGCGCCTGCAATCAGGTGAAAGACGTTGTAGGGGGTCGCCCCACTCATCAGTGATTTCTCGGCAGGCAGTACGAACCCCAGCAGTCCCGTCAGAATCAGGAGCGGCGCAAACCAGGTCAAGAGCTGCTGGTTGCGTCCAAGCCAGGTGGTCCCGAGCGAGCTCACTTGCACGAGCATGCCGCAAAATACGCCCGGGCGCGCGAAATCGGATCGCGCTCAGGAGGGACCGACACCGCTCGGCTGAACCAGCGGCGGCGGAGGCTCGGAAATGCCGGCCAGCACCCCGGAAAGACGGGAGCGCGCCTCCTGGCTATGGACGGTGGGGGCCTGCGCCAGCAAGGCCAGGTCGGCCAGCGACACGATGCCGGCCAGCGTCCCGTCGTCGTCGATCACTGGAACCCGGCGGATCTGCCGGTCGGACATGAGCTCCATGACCACGGGCAGCGTGTCCGAAGGCCTACACGTGGGCCTGCCGGAGCCCAGCACCGACATCACCGTGATCGGTATGTCGCTGGGCGCGACCCGCGCCGCCGCGCTGGTCCAGCGCTTTCCCGAACGTTACACGCGCCTGATCGCCATGGCAGCTCCGAGCACGCTGGGCGCCG
>DATEDZ010000150.1:0-3740 GCA_035281385.1 Polyangiaceae bacterium | reverse complement strand
GCGCATGTCGACGCGAGCTCTCGCTCGGCGGAACGCTTCTGCTGCAGCCAATGCGGATATTCCGACCATGCTGACCTCAATGCTGCAAAAGTTCTGAAAAGCCGTGCGAATCGCTCGGCTCTGCCCCCGGAGGGTTCGCTGTCCCAGAGCACCCGTCGAAAGGGGAAAGTGGTTGTTCTGCGTGTTCCACGTCGAGCTCCACAAAGTTCCGCCCTTTAGGGCGGAGTTGATTACGGCGAGCGGTTTTCTACTGCATATCACCGCATTTTGAGGCTCGGGCGTCCTCATTTATTTGACCGGTGTGCGGGTCTCGCAACCGAGCTGGATCTGGACAGAGCCTACTTCGACCTCACCGAAGGCGGCGCAAGTCGTGGGGCAGACGACAATGCGCTCGGGGGCGCCGGCGCTCGGGAGCTTGTCGTAGTACCAGCCGCCGGTCGTGGGGTCGCAGCTGGACCACTCCTCCACGTAGAAGAGCGTGGCTGGGCCGTTGCCATTGTCGAAGGTGACGTTGACCTGGTTGAAATCGAGCGTCATGCCCGCTCCGGGCTCTGGAATCGCCAGCTCGCACGCCAGCCGCGAGCCGCGGATCCGGTTCAACGCGTCGCGGAACTGCGCGGCGACGTCACCCTGGGTGTCCACGATGAAGGCTTCGGTCGACCCGCCCGCCTGGGCAATCGCGTTCAAGATGGTCGGCCCGTCCACGTCGTTCGGACCCATGACCCCGATCACGAAGGTCGAGATCGATGGCGCGGCGGCCCGCCCGTCGGCGGCCAGCTGAACTACGGCGTCGATTTCCTGGACGTACGTCTGACTCGTGATTTCCACGCAGGCCCCGGCCTGCTCGTAGAGAGTGGGAAGCCCGTCGGTGGCGAGCACCGCCACGACCTGGTGATCGGGATGATCGCTGGCCCAGCTGCTGGCGTGCTGGAGAGCGCCCTGCAGGGCCGGTCCGGTCGGGGTGAGTCCATCCGGCTCCGTGCCACTAATGACGGCGACCAGCCCGGCTTCCGCGCCCGGAAGCTCGGCAATCGGCGCTGCGGGAGCCTCGTAGATGGCCGGCCGGCAGTCGTCAGTGCGCGAGCAGACGCTGAGCGGAACGATGCACGCGCCGCGATTCGCGGTGCAAGTCGCGGTCGTCTCGCGGTTGCAAACATAGTTGATGTCGTTGGCGCATTCGCCGTACTCGACGCAGGTCTGAAACAGGCTGGGGCAATGCGCGTTCTCGAGGCACTGCTGGAGCAGGCCCGCCTGGAGCGGCCAACATGCTCGGATGAGGCATTCGCCAAAACCCGCACACTCTTGGTGGGAATTGCACTCGGTTGGCACCCGGGGATCGGCCTTCGGAAAGACCTGAAGGCCCACGCCGAGTCCAGCGGACTGAGGATCGCTCACGAAGTCGGTGAGGGCAGCGCTCACCGCTTGCCACTTGGTCTGATTCGGGTCGCTCTCGATGGGGTTGAGCATCGAGCCCGACTTGTCGAGCATGATGTACATGTCGAGCGGGAGGTACTTGGCCTCGATGAGCTCACCGGCGCACGTGTTGATCGGGTCGTCCGGATCCGGTCCGCCGCTGTTCTCGCCGCCAAGGTTCAAGTCCGGCCCAGTCGCAGCAGAGGAGGAGCCACCCGAAGCGCCGTTCGAGCTGGCTCCGCTACCGGTGCCCTCGACGCCCGAGCCGCTGTCGCCGCCGCAGCCAGTCATCGCAAGCGCGATCAGGCCCAGGCTCGTACCAGAGGCAACGAGCCATCGAATTGCTTCGCTCCACAGCTTCATTCAGGAATGACAGCACGCTTTGCAAACCTGGGAAAGACACCTTGATTCCACACCTCAGCTGTTGATGGCGGTGAGCAGCTCGGCGGCGTGTCCCTTCGGAGAGACCTTCGGGAAGGAGCGCTTGACCTTGCCATCGGGGCCGATCACGAAACTGACGCGGCTGGCCTTGCCGTTCTTGAGCGCAACGCCGAAGGCTTTCGCGATCTGCCCGGACTCGTCGGAGGCGAGCAAGAACGGGAGGTCGTACTTTTCCGCGAACGCACGGTGCGAATCGCGACCGTCGGTCGAGACACCGATCACCCTGGCGCCAGTGCGTTGCAAGTCCGCATGAAGGTCGCGGATCTCCTGTGCTTCCACGGTGCAGCCGGGCGTGTCGTCCTTCGGGTAGAAGTACACGACCACGGGTTTGCCGCGAAGGCTCGAGAGTGTGAGCTGCTCACCGGTGTGAACGGGAAAGCTCACGTCCGGAGCAGGCGCTCCAGCCGACAGGGGCCCGGCGACGGCAGCCGAGCCGGCGGGGGCAGCCCCATCCGATGACGCTGCGGGACGCGAGCAGGCCGCGGCCCCGAGCAGCAGGATCAGGAGGGCGACGCTGCGCTGCCGGCCCGAAATGCGCGCAATCATGACCTCAGACGTAAGGCCGCTTTCCCGCGTTGCCAATGCCAAAGTAATCTCGCAGTCAGCATGGCCGAAGCTTGCGTTTACCAGTGCCCGGTATGTGGCGCGTTTGCGCAGGAGGGTGAGCGCTCCTGCCGGCACTGCTCGACCGCCCTGGCCACGCTGCGCTGCGGCCATTGCTTCGAGCTGAGCTTTCCCGATGATTTGCGGTGTCGGGGCTGCGGGCACGAGCTGGGGCTCGAGCCGGCGGCGCAGCCGAGCAACCTGGTTTGCCCCGACTGCCAACATCAGCTCGAGGCCTTCGCGGCAGGTACCGGAACCCTACACGCCTGCGAGAGCTGCGGCGGGCAGCTGGTGAGCCATGGGCTGCTCCGCGCGCTGCTCGAATCGCGCGAGATCTTGGGCGGCGCGGCGGCGTCGGTGCTGGATGCCCCGCGTTCGAATCCGCTGGCCAAACCGGTGCGCTACCGAGCCTGCCCGGCGTGCCAGCAGATGATGAACCGCAAGAACTTCGGTTCCACCAGCGGCATCATCATCGACATTTGCTCACTTCACGGCTCGTTCTTCGACGCGGGCGAGCTGCCAAGGGTGCTGGAGTTCGTGCGTCGCGGCGGCCTGCTGCGCGCCAAGGCGGCCGCCCAAGACCCGCGCTCCGCCCACGCCTCCGGGCTGATCCAAGGCGTGGCGAGCTCCACCGAGGCCGCGGTGCTGGACAGTTTCGGCGTGGTGGATTTGTTCACTTTCGTGGTCGAGGTGCTGACCATCAAGTGAGACGTCCGGGGCTACGAGCACCGCCAAGCTCGCGGTATCTTGCCCGCACAGCGAAGCGCACCAGCCCAGTCGCCACAGATCCTCGAGCTCGAGACCCTGTTCACGATCAGCGAGACTGAACGCTTCATAGGCCTCGAGCCAAGCGCGCCCTTGGCAGAGCTCGCGGCCTCGCACCACGTCCGACGGTAGGTCGTCGCGCCGCTCCGTCACCCGACAAGCCTAGCGGAAGCCCGGCTCGGGCAGTAGTGATCGGAGCGATTGTGACCGGACACTCGCAGCACTAGGAGGCTGGTGTGAAACACCAGCTGTCCAAATCGGCAGAGCCGCCGCGTGGAGGGGAGGCTCAAGAAGCTCTGCTTTTTGAGGGGAGGAGGCGCGTGCCTCCTCCCCCAGAGCAAGGTCCTAGGAGGCTGGAGTTTGAAAAACACCAGCCTTCTAGGCTCGAGTTGGGCGGAAATCAGGAAGTTGGATTTAGGGTGGATGCCCCCACCCCGTCCGTCCTCGCGCTACGCGCTGCGGGCGGGCGGCCTCCCCCAAATCGCCCGCGAGCGGGCTCAGGGGGAGGGAAAGCTAGG
>DATEDZ010000149.1:0-14010 GCA_035281385.1 Polyangiaceae bacterium | reverse complement strand
CCAAGATCCGCGCCAACCTGATGTGCCCTGGTCCGGTCGACACGCCGCTGCTCTGGGACTCGGCCAAAGCGTTTCCCGACCCAGCGGTGGCGGTCGAGAATGCTGGCGCACGCACGGCGCTGAAGCGCTTGGGGCTACCCGCCGATATCGCGAGCCTGGCCTTATTTCTGGCCAGTGACGACAGCTCCTGGATCACGGGCGCGGCGTTCACGATCGACGGCGGCGCGCTGGTGGCCTGACCTGGCGCCGAGCCTGAGTGGGCTCAATCCCCGGGCGGCACACTCGCGCTCGAGCAGGCGTGGAGTAGCGCGTGCACTTTGGTGCTGAGGGTCTTGGTGTCGAACGGCTTGGACAAATAGGCCGTAGACCGCGCGCCTTCCGTGACGGGCAGGGACTCCTCGAAGGTGTAGCCCGAGATCAGAGGGTGAGAGTCGCGCGCCGAGGTATCGCAGTGGCGCTGGGGCTCGTCGTCGTGGCCGGAGTGGCGAGTCAGTATCGCTACCTCGCGCCGAGTTACTTCGCCATCGCCGTGCTGGCGTGCTTCTTCCTTTGGCTGAGTTGGCACGGACTGACAGCGCTAAAGCATTTCAGGAATCCATCAACGCATCCTGTCATCAAGCGCGTCAAACGCTGGGGCCAGAGCCCTCGATTGACCGTTGACGACCTCGCTCGTCTTGCTGGCGGCCATTGCAAGCTCCACGCAGACCCGCGCGCTCGCCTGGGAGGTCGCCTTGACGGAAACCGACGGGGTGCCGACCCCTTATGTCATCAAGCCCGAGTGGATTCGAATTGTCGATCGGGCCTCGCTCGACCCCCTCATCGCCACGTTACCGGAAGGCTTGCGCCTGTTACTCATCGGCGATGCGCAGCGTGGGCCCAGCTGGGATGAAGCTGCCCCCGCCTTGGGCGCCGAATCCGCCGTCGGAGACCCGCTGTCCCAATACCTCTTGGGGCGAAACCTCTGGCTTCACGGCCGCCCCGAGGCAGCGCTGGCCGCCATCGATCAAGCCCTCGATCCGAAACGCCCTCCGTACCGAATTCAGTTGGCCGCCATCACCGAGCGTCGTGCGCGAAGCCTTGCGACTGCGCCTCGTCATCGCCTGCTCGGATCCGAAATTCGATGCCGCGAAGGAGCGCGACGCATCGAGGCGATTTCTCGCGGATCCTGGCGTACCTGCGGCCAAGAAAGAAGCCATGGATCGCTTCATGAACCGCTGCCAGGGTGCAGTTCAGGCACGGTGACCAGCTCGCTTCCGTGGGCGCGGCAACCGCGGAGAAGCGCGCTTCGGCGATCCCGACGACTTGGAGCTGTGGGCAGCTTTCTCAAGCTCACTTGACGCTGGTTGCTCGTCCTTGGCTCCGCCGTGAGTCCTTGAGGTACAGGGTATAGCGAGATTTGCCATCCGTTGTCACATGGTCAGCCTCCGCTTCAGGGAGGATGTCGTGAAGGCTCATGAGCAGCACGGAAAGTTGGTTGTCGACTGCGGCATTTCGTTGAAGGTCGAAGCGGCAGGTGCTCGACCGGCAGTCAATCTTCCCCGCTACGGCCTCGAGGGCAGGATCACGCGCCAGGGCATTCTGGAGTGCCGCGGTGGCGGCCCCCGACCAGCGAGGGTCACGAGGTTCTCGGTCGAATGCCGTAGCGACTTCGACCATGTGTTCCTTCCATCGCTGGTCCGCCAGGGCACGTTGCTCCTGAACCGTAAGATCGCTGTCCTCGGCGGGCTGACCTTCCGAGGGCTGATCTTCCAATTTTTGTTTGGCGACAGCGTTTTCGAGCTGACCAAGCTGACCCCGCACTCGCTCAAGATCACCGCGGAGGCGGATCAACTCACCGTCGTTCGCAGCTGGCTCTGGCACCCCGAGCTTGCGCACGGATACGGCTGTCTTCTCCGCGTCACTGCCGCCACGCGCGCTTTGCCATTTCCACGCCTGGTATCCGACGAGGCTCGCCGCGATGGCAGCCACACCTACCCAACTCACATGTTTGAATTTCATGCTGAGCCTACTGGCTGTGTAACTGCCACCGCAGAACGCTAACCATGAATCACGGTTGATTGGCCGTAATTCCGTAGAATACGGTATCTTGTGTATTCCCCCAGGGTAGGGAAACAAACAGGTTGATGTAGCTATACACGCTCAAGTTGTCGAGCGTTTGGGAAGCGTCGTAAGTGGCTGCTTGATTGATTGGCGCAAAGGTGATAAAGCTCTTGCTGCTTTGAAGGACTCCGTCATAGTTGTAGGCGGAGAGCAGGAAGCTTGTGACCTGGTTTGCGGCGTTCTTACCGTCGATGTAGAACGAGATCGACCCAGTGACGGGCTTGAAGCCAACTGAGCCTTTAAGGGCAAGCGAACTCGGCCCAATGTTCCGGACACCGGTATCGACGTAGTCCGCGTGGACCTGGTCTGCCCCGCCTCTAGCAACAAACGCCGAGCCCTGAGTGTTGGTGTTCGCAAACGCTGTTTCACTTGTGAGCGCCAACGACAGCAATGCCATGAGACCCGCGTTCCTAACTAGCTTTTTCATCTCCTACTCCCTTAGCGCAGCAACCGCGGCGGAGACCTCCTCACGCCGCGGTGCCCACGCGCGACAGCGACACTATCGCTGCGACCGAGATCGGTCAAGCACGATTTTTTATCGTAGCTCAACTCGACAGCTTGGAGGCCCAACGGACGGTGTAGCAATTCTTCTCAACGTCGCAGGCGAGTAAGCCGCAGCCTGTGATGAACGACGAGCGTCATGCAGCTGACGGACACTCTGAAGAGTGAGTGTGTAGACCGACGTGTGTCGGATCGCGCTTGACGAAGATCCTGCTGCTCACTACGTTTTGCTGGACGTAGGACGCACGGATTACTGGCGCTCGCGTGGCTGTGCGACGGCGCATCGAATGCAAGCTTGGACAGCGATTCGTCGCATCGACCCAGATGGGCCTCACGACTGGCTGTCCACGCTCAGCGACGGCTGGGCCGACGACGTCGCGCTCGGGGAGATCGTAACGCGTTCGTCACCAGCTCGACGCGCTGTAAGATGTCGGGACTTTCCAGGGCAAAATCGGCGGGCAAGATCGGCGAAAGCCGTTCACCTGTTTAGCGCTTGCTGCTGGCGGCCGCAGGTGTGGCGCCCTCGGCTTGGATGGCCCGAAGCTCGGCCTCACGCTCGCGCTGCTTCTGATTCACCTTTTCGACCGCGTCCTTCGCGTCCTGAATGATCGAGCTGGGCGACGCGAGCGGCCCGCTGCCGGTGCCGGTGGTCTTGCGCAAATAGCCGAGATAAAGGCCCGTGCCGAGCGCTGCGATCGCCACCACCACGGCCAGCTTCGGTAGCCACCGCATCCCCTCCGGCATCATCTTGAGGATCGCGGCCAGCACGATCGCGACCGCAAAACCGGCTCCAAACGAGACCCCGTCGAGCTCGAACGGTTTGGCATCAGCCGCGCCGCTCATTGGCACGGTGTGCTCGGCGCGCGTCGCCTCGGCATCGAGCACCACCAGCTCCGCCTTCCCGCGCGCTCCGGGCGGCAAGGAGCCGAGCGACGTGACGATGTGCACCCGCCCCTCCGTATCGGTGTAGCGATAGAACTGCTGCGCCTTGCCTTGCTCCGGACCCATCGCGGGCCCCAGCTTGTCACGCCTGGGTCGGGATGTCTGCGCCAGTATAATGTACAGTTTGAGGGACTACGTCCCCAAGCTGCACGAAAACGCTCGCAGCCCACGCCCCTGGTGCTCCGCGTTCGGGACGGTAGCACCTGCTGGTCGGTGCGGGCACTCGGCGCTATGTTGGATTACGAATGGAGCTGCACACGGCCGATCTGATTGCAGTAAGCCTCGAGCCGAACCCGGTGATTGAGGCCTATAAGCCCAGCGTGGATCGGACGCTCATCCTCGAGAATCTCAAGCTGATACCGGCCGAGCGCGCCGAAAAGATGCTTGGGGCGCTGCGCTTCTTTTCATGAGGTTCGAGCCGCCGGCAAGCAGGCCGGGCTGATTCACTTGAAACGGGCTGCGGGACGCCCGAAGGACTTCGAACGGCTCGCAGAGCTCGAGCTCATCGCGGAGGAGCGCGCTCGGCAGAAATAGAGGCTGCGCGTGCAGGCGATGGGCGGGGCGGCTTCGATCAGCCGACGTTGCTGCCCAGGCCGCGCAGGAGGTGCTTTTGGGTGAGGGCGAAGAGCACGAGGGCGGGGAGACTGAGGAGGGTACTACCGGCCATGACGATGTGCCAGCGGATGCCGGAGCCTTGTTCGCGCAGGAGCGCGATGCCGAGCGGGAGGGAGGGCGGCTGGAGAAAGCCGCTGGCACCCTCGCCTCGTTTTGCAGCTCGCCCAGCTCCCTCAGAACATCAAAGGCCTTCAGAGCGTTTTTTGGCGCTCTCACGACTCGCCTCTCACCGCGTCCCATAGCCAAGGACCCTGTCCGCCCTCGCCATTGAGACCCCGCCCCCGCCAAGCCGCCGCGACGATGGCCAGAAGTGGGCCTCCAGCACGCGACGGCGTCGCCGATGCGCGTTCAGCCCGCTTGTTTGAACTCGAGGTCCGTGGGTAGTGGCGAGAGCCGCTCGCGAATCAGGCTCGTCACGGCGAGCTCTACCCACGGTTCCATGGGTCGCTCCTCGCGCTCCCACCTGGATACGCTCTCGGCGGTGGTCCCGAGGCGCGCAGCAAGCTCGCCTTGAGTCAGGTCGAGTGCCTTCCGAGCAAAGCGCAGCATGCCGCCGGTGACCTTGTCCGCCTTCTCGAAGGCGCATACGGCCGCCCGAAGCTCGAGAGTCTCCAGCGTGTCGGCCGAGATTGTGTACTCGCCGCACTTCTTGCAGACCGGGCGCCGCACCGAGCGGTCCAGGACCGCGTGATCACCGACCCGCGTCAGGTTATCGACCGTCCGTTTCTCGAAGCTCTCACCGCCGCAGTTGTGGCATCGCATGGGTTGGGTCTCCTTCAAAACACGGTCACGATGAGCTGGCGCCCGCTGAAGATGATCACGACGCCAAGGGACTCCCCGTCATCGTCGCAGCCACCAGTGAGCCGCCACTTCGCCTCAGTGGCATCCTGCTCCTGCGCCGTCGTGGCGCTCTTGAGGGCGCAACAGATGTCTCGTCGGGTCACGTTGCGTTTCGTTCATGCGTTGCCGGCAATGCAGGCTGATCTCGAATTGGTTGAACCGCCCCGCTTGCGCAGCCTCACGGAGCGCCTCAACCGGTGTCATGCCTTGTCACCATGGTCTCAACTTGACGCCACGTCAAGTCTAGCGGCCGGAAGCCCTGACAAAACCCGACAAATTGCGGAAGTCGAACAGCTCATGCGCCTCCGGAGACGGCAGCCCTGCGGCGCCGCTCGAGCTCACGTCGTAGCGCCTCGGACAGGCGCGGATCGCACCAACCCATGATCTCCTCGATGCCCCTGGAGCTGTGCTTCTGGGCGATTTCGCGCGCTGCCGCCCGAAAGGCAGACTGGTCCATCTCGATGAGAACCGTGATGCGCTCCTGGAGAGGTGTCACTCAAAATCGCGCTCCGGGTAGAGGTC
Source organism: Polyangiaceae bacterium (assembly GCA_035281385.1). Lineage (GTDB taxonomy): Bacteria > Myxococcota_A > Polyangia > Polyangiales > Polyangiaceae > PMG-095. Next base: position 8,490 of record DATEDZ010000149.1, on the reverse strand, counting down.
CTGCAGCGTCGCCAGGGGCTAGGCGAATCAAAGCCCATCGCGTCGGCGTAGGCGGGCAGCGCGAGTTGACATAGCGCTCAATCTCGCGTTTCTGGGTCGGAGGGGCGGCTGGAGAAAGCCGCTGAGTTCATGCGCGTCGTGCAAGTGTTACCGCCGCGCCAGCGCGCCGCGCTGATCCTTCACGATGTGCTCGACTGGAGCGTCGCCGAGGTCGCCAGCATCCTCGAAACCACGGAGGCCGCGGTCAACAGCGCGCTCCAGCGTGCGCGCACCGCGATCGCGCGCCCAGCCCAGCAGTCACCCACGGTCGCCCAGCGCCACGCCGAGGTCGTCGAGCGTTTCGTGCGCGCCTGGGAGAGCGGCAACTTCGACGACTTCGTCGACCTGCTCGCCACCGACGCGGTGATGAGCATGCCGCCCTGGGAGTACTGGCTCGATGGCAAAGACGCGGTCATGGCGACGATGCTCTCCGCGGGCACGTGGGACGGCGACCCACGCCCCGGCCGCTACCGCATCGTGCCTGCCCCGATGAACGGCGACCCCGGCGGCCTCGCCTACGTCCACGGCCCCGACGGCCGCTACCACCCCGTCTGCCTCACCGTGTTGTCGTTCGATGCCGACGGTCGCGTCGCCGAGCTCACCACGTTCGTGCTGCCCGAGCTTTTTGCCGCGTGGGGCTTCCCCGCGGTGCTCGAGGCTTGACGCGATCGTTCAGTGACACGTCGGAGCCTCGGGCGAAGGCGCTGACACGACGAACGGGCTCACGGGCGCGTAGGCGAAGTCGCCCTCTTCACCCATCGCGAGCGGACGCAGCGCCGCCCAAAACAGCTCCGACACCGCTCGCAAGCTCTGCAGCTTGATGCGGCTCATGTCGTCTTGTGGCGAGTGGTAGCCAGGGTGCGGGTCGGGCCGCGAAAAGCCCCAGCAGATGGGGATGCCGCGCTCGACGAAGGGCGCGTGGTCCGACGCGAGCTTCTGCGGCACGAGCTGGATGACATGCTCGAGACCGGCGTCGTCGGCGGCGTTGATCATGAGGTCGGTCAGCCAACGATTCTTCTGGTCGTTGCCGCCGAACAGCAGCACGCCCGACCCATCACCGCCGCCGACCATGTCGAAGTTGTACGCCGCGATGGTGTCTCCCAGCGGCAAGGTGGGATGGTCGACGTAATAGTCACCGCACGCGGGCAATGCCACGGCCACCGCAAACCACGCCACTCGGTGCCACGCCCTAGTCACGCTGCGAGTGTAGCGCGCCTGCGATACGCTCACCACGGAATCGAGCCGGCGTCGTTCGAAAACGTGCCGGTCGGACCCTCGGGACCCAGCAGCGCCAGGCGCACGGGCTCCTGCGCGGCTTGTGAGACGGTTCGTGAGCCATTGTAGCCGTTCAAGTCGGTCGCGGTGTGGCCAGGGCACGCCAAGTTCACCTTGATGGCGGTACCGGCAAGCTCCTGCGCGAACGCGACCGTGATCGCGTTGAGCGCCGACTTGGAAGGGCCGTAGGCTACCCCGCCGACTCCCGGCATCGGAAATGCGGGATCGGTGATCGCGCTCAGCGACCCGAGCCGAGTGGAAACGTTGACGATTCGCCCTGCCGGCGCCTCGCGCAGCAGCGGCAGCATCGCCTGCGTCACGGCGATCACACCGAATACGTTCGTTTCGAACACCGCGCGCACGTCGTCGAGACTCGCCGCGCTCGGCTTCGCGAACACCGCAATGCCCGCATTGTTGACCAGCACATCCAACCGACCGAGCTCGCGACGGATCCACGCCGCCGCCGCCGCGATCGACTCGGCGCGCGTCACATCGAGCGCGAGCACGCGAGCATCGCCCGCAATCCTGCGCGCGCCGGCCTCGCCGCGCGACGCATCACGTGCCCCGACCAAGACCGTAAAGCCGCGTGCCGCCAGCTCGCTCGCGATCTCGTGCCCAATCCCTTTGTTGGCGCCCGTAACCAGTGCCACTTTGTTTTCGTGCATACCCCCGGCATAGCGACCCCCAAGCGCCCAGCCTTGGCGATTCTTGGCGAAAAGGCCGGCCCCCATGGCGCCAAGAATGCCCAAGCGCCCAGCCCGCCCGCAGCCTAAACTGCTGTGGTGGCGACCCGTAAGCACCTCCTCCCCGTCTCGGTCCCGGGCTTCCGCGCTCTACGGTGGTCGAGCGACGAGCTCTACTGCGGGATGAAGGAAACGTACACGATCACGCGCGTCGTGGCCGGCCGCGCTTCGTTCGCTACCCGCGGCAAAGTCTGGTCGAGCGCCGCCGGCTCCCTCCGCATCCAAGAACCCGGCGACGTGGTCCGCGACCTCGCGCGCGACGGCCGAGCCACCTATCAAATCGTCGCCTTCCCACCGCGCACCGTCGATGACCTCAACGGCAAGGTCAACATCTACTCGCATCTCGAGGCGGGCGACCCGCGCGGCGCGCCCTTCCATCGCCTGCACGACGCCGTGCAGGCCGGCGCCGGCAGGCTCGCCCTCGAAGTCGCCATCGCCGAAGCCCTCAGCGCCTTCGGCACCCTCCGCGGCGCCAAGTGCGACTACCGCCGCCCCGTCCGCCGCGCCATCGAGCTCCTGCGCGATCGCCTCGACACCGACCTCGACCTCGACACCCTCGCCCAGCACGCCGGCACCGACAAATTCCACCTCTGCCGCGCCTTCCGCACGCAAGTAGGCCTCCCGCCGCACGCCTACCTCACCCGGCTCCGCATCATGCGCGCCAAAGAGCTGCTCGCCGCGGGCGTACGCCCCAGCGACATCGCGCCCCGCGTCGGCCTCTATGATCAGAGCCAGTTGAACCGCCACTTCCGGCGCATCGTCGGCACGACGCCCGGCGCCTACGCGCGCGAGCTCAACGCCCCCTAGCCTTCGCACTTGCTTGCTCGAGGGTTGGCTGCGGGTTGAAGTAGTCGTGGCTATCAGCTGGCCGGTGCGCTTTGCTCCGCGCCATGGCTTCGTGGCGTGCGATTGTTTGCTCTACGGTGCTGGCGGCATTGGCTTGTGGTTCGACGCACCGTGGCCCGGGTCAAAGCGCGGGCACTGGCGAGGGCGGCGGTGATGCGGGTTTGGCCGGCGCCCCTGCGACGGACACGGGCGGCAGTGAGGGAGTAGCGACGGCAGGGCACGGCGGCGTGGGCGCCAGCGATGGCCCGAATTGTTTCGGCGCTACTGGCGACGCGGCGCGCCCGAGCGCGGGAGTGAACGTCATCTTCCCTGCGAGCGTGTCTTACACCGACGCGCCAACACTCACGGTTCGTGGTCGAGCTTGGGCGCCCGACGGCGTCGCGCGCGTCGAGGTGGAGGGCGTCGAAGCCACGACGAGCGATGGGTTTGCCAGCTGGACAGCCGAGATACCGATTCGCGATGGCACGAGCGAGTACTACGTGAGCTTCACCGACGAAGCGGGCGAAGTCACCGAGCAAGCGGCGATGTTCAAGGTCGCCAACCGCGGCCGAGTCCTGAGGCGTGTCACGGCGATGGACTTCGACGCAGAACGAGAGCAACTGATCATCGCCGATGCCGAGTACGGTTTCGTCCGCCTAGACCTCACCGATGGGCGGGTCAGTGAAATGCTAGCAGCGGGCCCTGCCATTCTCGCGTCTGATTCCCGAATCGTTGCCATCGACGCTGCCCGTCATCGTGCCCTCGGGGCCACGTCGTTCGACGAGCTGGCGAGCATCGATCTCGAAAGCGGCGAAGCCGCCACCGTCTCTGGTTGGGATGCGTCCACCGAGTCGGTCAATTTCTCATTGGCATCCGGCCTGACCATCGACGCCGAGCACGATCGGGCGTTCGTGCTCGGCTCAGGCGGTATCGTCGCCGTCGACCTCATCAGCGGCGCGCGCACGGTAGTGGTCGAGCCCGGCTTCGACGACAGCATCGACCCTGAAGGCCTCGACGACATCGTTTATGACGCGGTAACCAATCCCGAAAAACCTCGGCTGCTCGTCAGTAACCGGGCAGGTGGCTCCATCATCGCCATCGACCCGATGGACGGCTCGAGCACTCCCTGGCTAGCCGGCGACCAGCTCGCGCCCAGTCGCATGAAGCTCGACGCGACGCGGGGCCGGCTGCTGGTCGTCGACGGCTCCCCGGAGGCCAATGTGATCAGCAACCAGCTGAGCAATCAGCGCCAGCTAGTTGCCATCGACCTCGTGGATCAGACGAGCCAAGTGCTGAGCGGCCCCGACGATGGGGCCGGATACCTGCCGGGCGCGCCCTATGCCCTCGCCCTCGACGAAGAACATGACCGCGCCTACTTCGCCGACCGCTATGGCGGCCGCGTCGCTGCCGTAGACCTGGCGAAAGGTGATCGAACCTTGCTCGTCGAATCGGATGTCGGTGCGGGCCGCTCGCTCGAAGACGCGAACACCCTCTTGCTCTGGCCTCCCGCCGCCCCGAATCTGCTACTCGGCGTCGAGGCGAACCATGGGAGCTTGCTCGGCATCGAGCTCGCCAATGGCGATCGCGACGAGCTGTCGACGATCACGCCTGCGCTCAGCTGGCCCAAAGACGCCGTGGCCGAGCCGGCAGACGGGGGCTGCTCCGGTGCTCTGCTCGCGCTCGACAATTCAGACGGCAGCGTGGTTCGTTTGGATCTGGTTTCAGGCGAGCGCACGCTGATCACGAGCCCCGATACCGCCGAGGGACCGCCCCTGGGCGGAGGCAACTCGCTAGGCGGGCCTGGTCTGGCGCTCGATGCCAGCGGCGGTCGCGTGCTCGTGACCAATGTCGATGGCGCGCTGGTGGCCGTAGATCTCGCCAGCGGCGCCCGCACCATCATGTCAGACGCCGAAACGGGCGACGGACCGAGCCTGGATGGCGCTGCCGGCGTGGTCTGGGACGATAGCTCGCCCTCGAGTCCACGCGCCCTGGTGGGCACCTATGAAGGCATCGTTGCCGTCGAGCCAACGACCGGCGAGCGCGAGTACCTGGTGGCTCCAGCCGAAGGCGCGCCAGCGTTCGTGCGCCGCCTGGCGCTCTCGCCCGACGGCGGTTCGCTCATCGTGCTGACGGCGGTTGGCCTGTTCTCGGTCGACACGACCACGGGCGCGAGCGTCTTGATCTCGGGCCGCGCCACATGGCTCGCAGACATCGTCGGCACCGGCCCCCTTTTCGAGTCGACCTCGTCCCTACAAGTCGACTTTTCCCGCAGCGTCGCCTACGTGCTCGACATCTCGCTCATGGCGGTCGTCGCCATCGACCTCACGACCGGCGAGCGCATCCTCGCGTCACATTGACGACTGGGGCTAGGCGAATCAAAGCCCATCGCGTCGGCGTAGGCGGGCAGCGCGAGTTGACATAGCGCTCAATCTCGCGTTTCTGGGTCGGAGGGCGGCTGGAGAAAGCCGCTGGCCCGCTTCAGCCAGCAATTCATGCCGATGCAGCGCAAAGGCCGCGTCGAGCGCGTTCGCAAGGAAGCCAAGGCTGCGCCTCAAGACGTGACCAAGCAGCTGCGCTACGTGCTGGCGCTGCTGCGCGAGGGTGAAGGCGACGAGGCGCAGCGTCTGCTGGCAGAAGTCGAAAAGCGCGATCCGAACAACGCTGACGCGCGCTTCTTGCGGGCAGAGCTGAGTCAACGCGAGCATCCGGACAAGGCCGTCATCACGCTCAACAAGATGATCGACTCCAAACAAGACGGCTACGCGGTGCGGCTGCTGCTGGCGAAGCTCTTGATAGCTCGCGGCGACGACTTGACGGGCGACAGGCAGATCGCCTCTGCTACGCTCGAGCTTGCCATGAGCCGTGGGAAGCCGCTGATTCTGCTCCCGTGTGAGCCAGTCAATCCTCGAGAGATTGATCCCGAATCTGTGGAGTTGCGTCACGCGCAAGCCGCCACTGCAGTGCTAAATTCGTCAACCCGGGTGCGCCAAGCGACGAAAGCCCATCGTTGGATGGGGTTTTGACGGGTGGGTGGAAGCGACTAGGGACGTCGGGCGAGGCGAACAACCCAGCGCCCGACGTCCGCCGGAACGCCTAGCTGCCGAATAGCGGTGGCTTCGAGCTGAACGCCCTCGTCGAGCAGCGTGGCGATCGTCTCGCTGTATTGGCGAGGCACGTAGCCAGCTTTCTCGCCGCCGGGCGCAACGATCATCGTCGCCTTTTCGTCGTGGGCGTTGTCGGGCTCACGCATCAGGGTGACCGTGTCTCCGACTTGAATGTGCACCGCTCCTGCGTGCTTCTTCATACCAGCGATGCGGACAAGGAGGGGTGCGCGGAGGTCATCGGCTTTGGGTCGGTGCTCGGCGAGCTCGATCCGATCGGTCATTTGGATCCCGCCGCTCCTGGCGAGCACTTCGAGCGGGTTGTCGGGATCGGTTACTCCCCAAGACTGCATCACGCGAGGAAAGTCTCCCCTCTTTGGCGAAGGGATTCTTTGAGCAAACGTTGCAAACAGATAGCTCGATCGATACGGAGAGCTTAGCTCGCGCTCTTGGGGAAACTCGGCCAGCAACCGGAAGCCTTTGGCTTTCGCTTTGGCCAGGTCGTGGCCGTACCCGAACGCAAAGCCCGTCGCGTCTCGCCAAAGTTCGCCGATCACGCGGCGCGTACCGTCGTCCGGTTCGCCCCAGATGACCCAGAGTCGGTCAATGCTCGGGGCTAGATCTGCCTCTCGAGCCAGCGAAGCCGATGGTCTAGCAGCCGAAGGGCGAATAGCTTGCGGTGCGGAGGAAGCCATGACGAGGGGACCGTTGGGAGGAACGCTTCGAAAGTATCCATCCCTTTGGGCGAAGGCGGCAACCCAAGCTCGGACATTGTCTTGCCACTCCGGCCAAGACGCCGCCTCCCGAACGGCCTGTTCCAGCGAAATTGGTGAGGAGCCGTCCCCGAACCCGCTCGGGCACCGTCCTGCGTAGCGCAGCAGTCGTTCTGCTGGGCAAGTCGTTTCGTTGAGATGTCGGTCACCATCCAGAAGCTCTGCGCCCAGGCAAGCCGCCGGGTCGTACATCGGCGCCAGACGGGAGTCGCCCGCGCCGGTCGGCTCAATCGTGCCCCAGTTCTCTTGGTGCCGATCCGCGTTGCCGATCCATGCATCGAACGCGAGCAGTTGTGCGAAGGCTACGAGTAGACGGGACCCACCCGCGGCATCGAGTACTGACCGAACTCGAGCCAGTGTATGGGCCCACTTCGCTTCAGGATCGTACGCGGCATCTTCTCGTCGCAAGCAGGTCGAGCCAAGGATGAGTTGCTCGCGATCGCGATCCAGGAATAGCTCGACTACCAAACCACGTTTTTCTGACCCCTGCTCCTGCCACGTGCACACGGATCCGTTCGCGGCGACGAGCCCGACTTCTTCCGCGAGCCGCAATGCGAGGGCTTCGATCGCCAATTCATACGGGCGTGACTCCTTTGGCTCTTTGCGCAACCAGTGCGTCCCCGTCGGAGATTGCACCCACGCCTTGACCCGGCGACCCCGGTTCTCTTCCAGAACCTGAGGCCAGCTAGAGACCTCGAACTCTTCCCACGGGCGCACAACGACGTTTGACTACAGCCTCGTGTGAGCAGCAAGAGGCGTCTGCCTGCCGAGGCAGCTCAACGGGCAGCGACAACCGGCGACTTGTTCAAACGTGCCTGGTCGGCGTCGTGGAATCCATCGATACTCGTTCATTGTTTGAGGTCGGATTCGTTCAAGGGGACAAGGTTCGCGACTTCATCTTCCCACTGGCGTTGGCGGCAGGGGAACGCACGGATCCGAACGCGGAGTTCGGTTTGAGCGCTACCTCGGAATCGCGTTCCTAATCGGAAATCGAGGGTTCGCCCTGACCGCCGCACACGTCGTGCGTGACATTGAGCGTGCGGACCTTTGCAGCATGTTCGTCCACGTCGACTCGAGCTGGAGGTGCTTCCCCATCTCTGAAGTTGTGAGCTCCGACGTAGGGCACGAGCCAGTCGTGCTCCGAAGCGCTCATCAGACTACTTCCCCTAAGCTACTGACTTTGAGCTTCGCTCGGCCAGCGACACCAACATTCGAAGCGCCTCGAGCACGCGCTCTTCGCTGCCGAAATGCTGCCAAAGATCCTTGTCGAGGAAGACAGCCTGCTTGAAGTCACCACGCAGCGCCGCGAGCTTGTTCGGACGGATCGCCCTAGAGAAGTCCACCTCGGGCATTTCTGCGAGCGAATCCTCGGAAGGTTCAGCCTGGGTCGTTTCGTCGTTGCTCATAGTTTTTATTTCGGAGCGACTGGCTCGTCGTGCGCTGATGATTCGGACCTTCTCTCCACGCTTCGAGGTGGACGACGGAGAGAACGCGGGCGAGGCGGGAGAAGCCTAGGGCGATGAAGCGATCGGGTGCTGTGGGGTCGTTGTTACGGCGCACGTCTGATGACGTGACCAGGGGCAGAATCACGCAGGCAGCATGATGGGATCGCGGTGGTGCGAAGGGGGTGTTCCCGGCGCCGACATGGATTGGGCCGTTTCAGCGTCGATGATGTAGAGGCGCGCCCCATCAAGGAGCGAGCAGCGACACTGGGTCGGCACAAAATAGGTGACG
>DATEDZ010000148.1:0-19549 GCA_035281385.1 Polyangiaceae bacterium | reverse complement strand
GGATCGTTTCCGCCCCGATGATCGCCTCTTGGCGTTCCTCAAGCGGCTCTGATAATGCCGTAGTCCATTCACGCGTCGCCTAGCGCCCAGCCAGTCCGTGACATGCGAGACCGCATAATCCTGCTGCCGTCATAATTGCGCAAGGCATGCGGCCTCACCTTTCCATCGGGACCTGCTCTGTGCTGCAGCGAGTCGAAGCGCGTCGCGTGCTACGTCAAAGCTGAGCGGTCGGCTGCTCGACCAGTGAACAAGTACGGCATCGCGGGGCGCTCGCGGCGCCAGTAGGCTCGCAGGATCGCGAGTAATCGCGCACTGAGCATCACCTGCCTCTCGTTAGCGCTGGTGCTAGGGAAACTACCGCAGGTCGAGCAACGCACGGTCTATGTCCCAACTGCCAGCTGTTGTCGAGATCGCAAGGCGCCACGACTTTCCCTGCCATACGTAGCGACCGAGGCTGAGGGTCCCGTCCACCCCACCTGCGACGTAAACGATCTCTTTGCCTCGCCCCGCGCGTGACGGAACGATGCGCCACATGGCTTGAATTGAGTTGCAAAGGGTGATCTCGAAACGCGTGCTGTCGCTTGCTAGGATGCCGGTCAGCCAATGAAGTGCTCGACTTCCGCAAGGTGCGTGCAAACGGGGGCTTCTACGCGCCAGCGGTAGCGTTATTCTATGGACTGTGCAGGCATTCGAGTTGCCCCCAGTTCCACTAGGAACGGAGCAGTAGCGCCGCATGCCAGCAAGGGAGAAGTCTCGCAAGGTGTCGACATGTTCGGCGTGTCTGGTTGCGGCGCTCATCCTCGCGAGCTGTAGTAGAAGCACGCCCAACGAGAAGTCGCCGGAGGGGTCCTCGTCGATGAAGCCTCCGCCGGCGACTCTTGATCCACTTTTCGAAGTTGGCCACCGAGCTGCGTCGGGCGCTAGTAGCTAAGGGCAGCGTCGCCGGCGTCTTGCCTTTCCCCGTCGTAGTAAACACAGCGTCACTCTGTAGCGGGCTGATTGCGAATCAGCAAACGTTTGCAACGTACCACGATGCCATCATCGCGGGCAAGGTCCGAGATTCGATCATGTCAGCGACAGGACCCTTCGATGTCCACATCAATCGCCTCATGCTCGGTGCCGGTGACGTTTGGCTCACGACGATGGGCTCGGGCCTGCACGTTACGTTCAACGCTCCGACTTGGCGCCTCGAAGGACTACCCTGCGTCGGGGAGCAGCCACTCCCGGCGCCGGTTCAGTTGGCCGGACGGTGGGAAGCGTCGTCCGTCTGCGAAATGGATTCATTGACGGTCGTGGCGTCCCGCGTCAACGCAGTGATGATTGAGGTGGAGGGCAATCGTGTGGTCATCGACGAGGCCGGTGAGGGCTACCGCACCTGCTCCATCGATCGCTTTAGCGAAGTCGAGCACCCCGGGCGTGTTCCGACTAAGGCACTCAGATGCGCGATTGGTGGATCCTCGCAGCGCGGACCAGCGCTAACGCTAAGGTGTGGCAACCGCGCGGAGCAAGTGCTTGCGCTCGGCGACGAACTCTCGACTGACTCGTGGGATGGCTCGCAGTTCATCAGACTGCGGCGTGTCGTCGAAGGCCGCAAACGGCTCGCCCAGGGCGCACCTTGTGGATCAAGCGATACCGAGTGCGCTAAAGGGCTGGTCTGCGAAGTAGGCCAGCCGCTCGGCTTGCCTTGATCGCCGACGCTAGGGCTGCGGATATGTGAGCTACCGCGTCATCAAGGTCAAGCAGCAAAAGTACAACTGCCGCTGCGGTGGCGCGGTCGAAACAGCACCGGGGCCAGAGCGAGCTACCAAGGTGGCCGCTACTCGCTCGATTTCGCGATCAAGATCTAACATTCCTTCGGTCGTTGAGTTGTTGGTAAATCCTCGCCGCCCCCGAGACCGGGGCACGGCGAGGACTTACCATCGTCCTGGCGATCGGTGGTGCCCTCAGGGCGGCGAATAGCAGCCGCCAACCGCAGCGCGCGATACCCCTGCGCGCTCCAGTGTTGAGGCAAGTCACCGTACGTCTTGCAAGACGGACAACAGGTGCTTGATTCGCGTCAACACGCTCGCGCGGTGCTGTGATTGGGTCTGGGCAAACAACACTAAGTGCTCAGCAAGATCAGCGAGATCAGCCAGGCAACTGCCCGGTTTGGGCCCCGTTACAGTACCGGTAACCCAAGTCCCATCGATCGGGGTTGAGAAAAAATACTCAGGACTACTGAAGCCCTCGAACGCTCGGGGCACTTGCGTGCGTGACACAAATTCTGCCCAAACGCCTACAACTGCCGCAAACGTCTCCTCGTCGAGCACCGCTTCCCATCGATCGGATGCAAAGTCGTACACCCCTTTGCTGTGCGCAGTGGCCCAGACTGCCTTCCGAGCTCGTCGGGCAACGACGACATGCTTGCCCTCACGCTCAACGACATAGACCGCCAACTCGTTCTCTTGCGACGTGCGCAGCATGAGAATGGCGGGCTCGGCGTCAGTTGGCTCAGCAACGACAGTGGCGTGAACCGCCGCCTCGTAGTCGTGACGGCTCGGCCCGAAAGGGGAAGGTACTGGCCGTAGCTCGATACATGTGCGATGGGTCAAACGCTGCTGCCTGTCGATAGCGACAGCGGCACCCGAAGATGCTGATGAGGCGGGAGAGTGCGGTTGTCGGCAGCATCCGTTCGCGAGTGTGAGCACCAGGAGATGGGTCGAAATAAGTACGCGACCCCATCCCGTCATTGTAGAGCTGGCTCGGAGCGCAGGTCCGTATTTCCCGGTTCGAGGGCCGTCATGCCTTTCGCGCGGACCGACATTACGGAACATCAGTAATGGTACCGCGGTCGCCGCCTATCTTTGGCTCAAAAATGCGCAATCTCGGTTTCGCGCCCTTTTCACCTGGCGGCGGCCGGATGAGGATATAATGATACTTGAACTGTGGGTTCTTCTTTTGACGCTCGTTCCTCGCCCACCAAGTGTCGTGGTTCGTGAACTCGGTACCGTTGCTGGGATGGGTATGGACCATACCGACGATCTGCTCTCCGGCATTGCGGCTTTGATCGAATGCGACGAAGTCGGATTGATTGCTGGTCGTGATTGCCCCGTAACGTAGCGAACCATCCTTACGACGGATGATTGCGACTGCGTGCTCGACATCCGCATCGCTCACTGCACCGACGAGCGTTGGGCTAGCCTGGTCCCATAATGCCCGGGCGAGATTGTCGGCTGTCTGGCTTTCGGCTGTTGCTCGTGCGGCTCGTTGTGCGCTTGTACCGCATATCGCTTGTGCTGCCGTTGGACCACACGGATCGGCCCTCACGGTTGATGGTCTGGAGCCGTAGAAGTTCGTCGGGGTCGCGCTGCCGGTTCCGCCTACTGGCCGCGGTGCAGGCATCGGTGTCGGGTCATCCTCCCCACTACTGCTGAAGGCGCGAATGAGGCCGTCGCGAAGTCCGAAGCAGTTCGTGAAGATGCAGTAGGTAAGGCCAATGCCTGTTCCGATGACGATGGCTGCTAGGGTGCCGATAGCAAGCCCTGTCGCAGTGACCTCGAGCACCAATGCTTGTTGAACCTTCCCCAACCCCGGTGCGCCGTGCAATTGAATGAACGCCAGCTCCACGAAGGCTTCGTTCTCCTCTGCCACAAGGTTGTCGGAGTAAGTCCAAACCGCCGCGATGAGGCTCTGCAAGAACTTTCGACTCGGGCGTGGTTGGGGTGGCCATGGCAGAGCCCAAAGTTGATCGCGCCGATACAGGGCTTCGTCCCAAACGTCATCTACGACCGCTTCGAGCGCGCTCTCGAGCTCGTATCTAACCTGCAGCGGCAGCTCCGGAACTCCTGGAATATTGGCCTGATTGATCGCGTCGAAAAGCGGATCGAGTTGGTTGCTTGGCACGTAGCCGCGCTGCTGCTCTAGACGATTGACGATGTCATCCCAGTTCGAGGGGCGCAGCGGGAGGGCGATCTGGACGATGAGATCGCGCAGGACAGGCTCGATCCTCCCACCATTCGTTCGGATGAGCGAGCTACCAAGCAGTCTGAACAGAACCGTCGCTCTGGCCTTGTTGACGACGGCCAATCGACTTCTTCCGCCGGCGGCCGTCTGGTTCGCCGCGATGATAGCGGCGACCATTGCTCTGGAGGGTGTTGCGATCGGCCACGGATCGTACTTGGAACGAGCCTGCCATGCGCGCGCGAAGATGTCGGGGATGGGCTGATCGACGCTCTGGCGCATTAGCTCCGTGACCAAGTCCAAATCGATTGCGTAGGGGTCCTCATCCGTTTCCTCAGCATCGCTCGCTGTCGCAAACGGATTCAGATCGTCGAATGCTTCTTGTAGGTTGGCGAACTGCTCCTGCAGCTTCACCCACGCGACAGCGCGCTTGAGGACCTGAGCTGGACTTATCGGTCCTGGCGCCGTGAGCGCCGCCTGTAGCGAGGGCGAGCCAAGCGTCTGGCGAGCTGTATCAATGATGGCGCGAGCCAGGCGCGGCTCAGGAACCGTTGCCCTTGAAACATCGCCAAGCTCCAGCCGCCGCGTCCATGCCTCCTCCCATATCTTCCAATTCGGCAACTCCCAGATGGGGTCGTCAGGATCGAAGCGTATCTCTCCGGGCGCCGGAGCGTATTTCACCTCAAGCTCCCTCGCCGTTTTCACCAAGATCTCGAGTAGCTGTTTCTCGATGAGGAGCGCGTCTGCCAGCTGGTCCGACGCAAGAACCGGCGATCTTCCTGAAAGATCGCCGATGGAATCCTGGGCTCTCCTGGGTTTGGTTGCAAGCCGATCAAGTAACGGCGAAAGACTCGGGGGAGTGACGAGCCCACCGCCCTTCGCCAGGGCATTCAGAGAATCCTGACCTCTAACGACACCCGAGGGCTTGAACGCGGGATTGGCCTTAGGCGGCACTCCTGGCTGCCGAGTATCGAAGACGCCACCTTGCATCAGCTTCTTTGGGCCCGGCAACCCCAGCATGGCCAGCCCAGAGTTACCCAAAGCATCTTTGACCCGCACAAGGTCCGAGGCATCAAACTTCCTTAGCGATAGGTTCGGTCCGCCGGGAAGAGTCGCGGCACCCGAACCAGTCAACGGCGAGCCGACGGCGCTTCCCAGCGGCCCCTTGTCGATGGTCGTCCCCACGATGCCTCTGCCCCCTCTGAGCCCACTGAATCCATCTTGCGGTGCGAGGAACTGTTCATACTTCGAGAAATTGGACGGAGTTGATCCCTGCGATGACGGAGCAAGCTGCCGGACCGCTCCAGGCATCGAGGTGCCTCCTTGGTGGTTCGCCAGAAGCGCTGCATAGTCAGGCAAGTGCGAGTCCGGGGCCGCGGCGTAAAGATCCTTGGCCGGCCCGCTCGTGAAGTCAGCGCCGGAGGCGGTGTACTGCGGAAGCGTGCTGTTTGGTGACCCAGTCTTGACCGAGAATTGCTCATCGGTTGGCTTGATGCTCGCGAGATTGCGGAGCTGCAAATCGCGAGGGTCCATGGCGGACGGAAACGCAAACAGGCTAGCGCTTGCCGACGCGCCTTGGGAGCCTCCTGTTTCGGCTGAGGGTCCAACGTGGGTGCCAAGCCCGGCGACCTCGAGCAGCTTGGTGGTTCCCTGCGACGTCTTAGTAAGCGACTCCGGGCTCGCTAGGACCTGGTCCAGCGTCGCATTGCGGCTCCAAGAGCTCTTGGTGGTCACGTTGGTCTCTGAAGCGGTTGCAACCTTCGGGAGAGTGACGGTTGTTCCTGCGGTCGCAGCCGTAGTCCCCACTGCCACACTAAAGGGAGGGGGGGCTGGGCAGTTTGGCGACCCGCCGATGCCTGGGGTAAGGCGGAACGAGCGACCGGCGGCTGGTTCCAAGCTCAGGCTCGACAACGCCCCGGCTCCGAAGCCCAAGGACAGTCCGCTGCTTGCGAGGTGCGCCGCGCGGCGGCGCTGACCAGGCAAGCCTGGTGACTCGACGAAGCACGCCCCGGACTGAGTTGGCGTTCGCGCGGACACTGAATCGCTCGGATCAGGAACTGAGTCCCCGGGGTCGATTCCTACGAGCTGCGCGTGGAAGCCCTGATCGAATGAGCGATCTACCCCCGCGGAAGACCCCGACTCGCAGTCGTCACAGCAGGGAGGGCCGTTCTTCATGACGACTGCTCCCTAGCTCGGTTTCTCCGCCCGCACCGCCACCCAGAGCTTCAACTGAACGCGCGGCGTCGTGCCTCCCACCTCGACCCGCAAACGCACGAAACCGGAGGCCGGCACGCTGCCCGCGTCGCGCCCCTGGACGTTCGTGAAGGTGGTAAGCGAGAGTGGGGCCGCATTGATTTCCGGAGACCCGGCCTTGTTGCGCCAGTGGATCTGGTCCGGGCTTTCCTCGATCTGCACGGAGAGCGTAGGTGCAGTGCCCGCCAGCGCGACGGCGACGCCGAAGATCGAGAGCTCCTCCATGGACCCGAGCTCGTCGTTGAAGCTCGGGTCGACGTAGAGCGGCGTCGAGCTGTCGAGCGTGTCGTCGAAGACCAATGCTTGGAATGTCCTCATGGCTGCGTCGTCCTCACTTGATTTTTGTGGCGTTTTTCCCGCCGCTTCCTGGCGCCACCGCTATGCCCCATTTCGAGCCCAGATAGGCATGGATGAGGCTCCTCAGACCGGTTGTTCGCCGCGACCGGTGACCCAGATGCGCACGTGTGCCTTCGGGCTGGTACCGCCGAGCACGACACGGAGTCGCAAGAAGCCAGCCGAGGGCGTGCCGCCTGCATCGCGACCTACAGCGGTTGTGACGGCGGTGGTCGAAAGGCTCGTGGCGTTGATCTCTGCCGTTGCGATCTTGTTGGTCCAATGGACCTGGTCGCCGCTTTCTTCGATCTGCACCGTCATGGTCGGCGTCGTGCCCGTCACGGTGTCGGTCAGCGCGAAGATAGAGAGCTTCTCAACCGAGCCGAGCAGGCCATTGTGGGTCGGGTCCGTATACAGAGCCGTCGTTCCCTCGATATTTTCGTCGTAAATCTGAGCGTGAAATAAGCGCATGGATGCCCTTTGTCTTTCTGCCGTTGAGCGGCTTGTGAATCGTTAGTCAAACGGCTGCTCGCCGCGGCCCGTCACCCAGATGCGTACCCGGGCTTTGGGGTTGGCCCCACCAAGCTGAACGCGAAGTCGCAAGAACCCGAGGGACGGGACGCTACCGTTGTCGCGACCGACAGCCACGGTTCGGGCAGCGGTAGAGAGGGTGACGCTGTTGATTTCCGCGGTCCCGGCCTTGTTGCGCCAGTAGACCTGATTGCCACTCTCCTCGACCTGTACGGTGAGAGTTGGTGTTGTGCCACTGGCATTCTCGGCCGCGGAGTAGATGCACAGCGCCTCGACAGAGCCCAGCAGCGCGTTGTGAGAAGGATCCGAGTAGAGCGGAGAAGTGCCCTCGATCCGGTCGTCGTGTAGTAAAACGTGAAATCGTCGCACTTCAGCACCTCGTCGCTTATCGGCAAGCCATTGGGCGCCCTACCGGCCGCGACCCACCACATACAGTCTCAGATTGGCGATCGGACTCGTTCCTCCCAGAGCCGCACGGAGCCTCACGAAGTTACTCGAGGGGAGGGATCCAGTATCCACGACCGAAATGCCCATAGGAAAGGGCAGGGGAAAGGCATTGATCTCCGGCGTTGATTGCTTCGGCGTCCAGATGACACCGTCGGGGCTTTCTTCGATCTGCACGGTGAGCGTTATGCTCCCAGTGCCCTCAACTTGTTCGGGAAGCGCGAGGATGCAAAGCTTGTCCGCCGCTCCGAGCATCTCGCTGAACTCGGATTGAGAATAGAAGGACGTGGTTCCGTCCAGCACGCGGTCGAGCACTAGCGCTCCGAACCGACGACGGCCACGGGGCAAGCCACTCAACCAGAGGCGTACATGCGCCGAGCCCGACGTCATCTGAATCCCCAGACGCACCAGTGCGTTCGGAATGAGGAACCCGAGTGACGAATAGTTGCTGATCATTCCGCTCGTTATGGTGAGAGCACCAGTCGAGCCAAGAACGGTGTAGTGCACTCCGTCGAACGACGTCTCGAAACTGAGGGTCGCCTGTGCCGGGGCCCCCTGAACGTCGCTGAAGTAGAGGCAGGCTTGAAGGACATCTGGCCGACCCAGTGCCTCGGCGTCGTCCTCGGAGCTGTACAACACCGGTTCCCCTGCCGAGATCCGTTGATCCAAGAGGGGCACGGACCGAAACTTGCTGCCGGCGTTGCTAGCGACGAGCGCCCAATCCTCGTTGCCTCGGCTCCCGGCGTTGTCCACGTCCACTGCATCGCGCGGAATTTGGCCAACTCCGCCGATTGGTCTTTCGCGACGAATGCCAAGACCTGCGTGGACATTCCTCATTCGCGCAGTCTCGTTCGCCGGGATGTGGCCCAGGTTCACTCGAGCCGCCCTCGCTCGAGCCTTCAGCGCACTTGCCGTCGTAGTAGGTGGCAAGCTCCTAGTCGGCCTCGGTCTTGAGCGCGCCGTCCTAGGCGCGATCGCCAAGCTCACCTTGCGCAGTATGGTCATTGGTGGGACTGCCTCGACGATTGCGCTCGAGGATGACGATCCTCCCGCGCATGGAAGAGATGTCACCACGCACAAGAAAATTTCAGATGCCCGAAAGAAAGTTGTCCGCTATGTACGATTTCTTGGTGGGCAATCTGACGCTCAGCCGATGCGCCAATGCTCGAAAGCAACCTGCAAGCGCTCGCGCCTCGGTATCCCGAGTACGCGGATCTCGTGACAGCCATACCCAATTCGGGGGCGTGGCGACTCGAGGAGAAGGATCGCCATGTCGTGCTCTGCCGGCGCGCTGACGGAGCCTGGATTCACGGTCCCGACAATCCTTGGAACGCCGCGGTGCGGGATGCGCGGGCGCTGGCCGCGCTAGCACCACGGCTCTACGTGATCATGCGCCCGGGTCTCGGGTACCAGGCGCTGGCTCTCGTGCGAGAGCTTGGCACCCGCGACCCTGGCTCGATTGTCCTGATTGTGGAAGACCGGCTCGAGCTCTGGCGAGCCGGCCTTGAGCACCTCGATTGGCGGGAAGCCCTGCGTTTTCGTGGCACGGTACTGCGCGTGGGCGACCACCCAACGTGGTGGTCGAACGCTTCCTGAAGCAGCATCCTGCTTCAGGCGTGTTACCCATCACACTGGTGGCGCCGAGCACCGACGCGAGTGACTCGCAATGCACCGCGCTCGGGCAGCGTCTCGACGCCTCGGCCGAAGCATTTCGAGCGGGCCTGGAGGAGAAATTCGGCGCGGCGGCTCGCCTGATCGCCGAACGACGAAGACGAAAGGATTCACTGCGAGTCCTGCTCGCAGGCCAAGAAGTCGGGTGCCTGGCGCAGCCGCTGCGCGAGGGTTTTGGCAAGTGCGGCTGTGAGGTGGTGTCGTGGGACTTCGACCGGCAAAAAAACCCACGCGACGTACTGGCAGCCGATTCTCTGCTCGCTCTGCTAAACAATCTGCCGGACCTCGTCCTGTGGATCAATCAGCCGGAGCTCTCGACGGTCACGCGCGCAGCCGCGCGTGACCTCGGGATCGCGAATGTGTTGTGGTCCGTCGATTAGACCGCGCCGAGTCGGACTCGGCCCGAGCGACTTTTCGCTGCTGGACGCTCACTTTTCATTCGACGAAAGCTACGTCGAGCGCACCGTCACGCCGCACAGTCAGTTGTCCGTAGCTGTCGGGATTGCGCCGCTACCGCGTTGCGGTCCCGAAGATCGTATCTGGCCGGCTCGTCAGGGTCCGGATGTTTGTTTTGTTGGCGCCTATGGTGAGGCGCGCATCCGCGAGCTTCGAGAGACGCTGGGGCGGGACGACCCCCAACGGCTGCGCCTGCTTGACGATCTCGCTGAAAATCCAGGGGATCCGGCTTCTGCCTTCGAAGCCGCGACCGGCGCAACCTACCGCGGATCTGCCTGCGCCTATGTCGACGAGGTGCGGACCATGCGTCGCCGCAGTGCGGTGCTGGCGGCTATCCCGAAGGACAAGCTGCGGCTGTTTGGCAGCACCGAGTGGAGCCGCGCTGGCCCGCTCGCCGAATGCTACGCAGGCCGGACGGCACATTACGGAATGGACCTCGCGTCGCTCTATTTTCATTCCAAAATCAACCTGAACGTCTTTCACGCGCAGTGCACTGACTCGACCAACTCGCGCGTGTACGACGTGCTTGCTGCAGGTGGCTTCCTACTTAGCGAGTCGCGCCCCTGCCTGGATCGAGAGCTGCAGGTTGGACTGCACCTGGAAACCTTTTCAACACCGACTGAAGCCCGCGAGAAGATTGCATATTTCCTACAGCATGAGGACGAACGGGAGGCGATCGCACGTGAAGGCCAGCGCCACGTGCTCGCCAACCACACGTTCGCGCATCGCTGTCGAAGGTTGCTCGAGTTGGTAGCTCCGCTCATCGCTTAGCGTCGCGCAGGCCTAGTAAATATTATTGGCGAGCGCGCGGCTCATTGGCGCCGCCAACCGGGGGAGATAGCCTCGGAGTAAGCATGGCTCATGAGACTCGGGAGGCGGTGCTGGAGCGGCTCGTTTTGTCTGTGATGCAGAACGGGGCCGGCGGGCGGTCACAAGCGACCGATGCGCTGTGGGACCATTTGAACGACTGGGCGCCGCGGTGGCTCCTTCGCGTGACGGCGTGGCCGACCTGGCTGTCGATCCCTGAAAGGGCAGACATTGCCAGGGACGCCTGCGCCCACCTCGTGCTCAGGTGCTGTAGCAGAGATGTTCGAATCCACGGGATGGCTCACGACGTGAGCGCTTGGGCCTGCACGGTGCTGCGCAACTACGTCCAGGGGCAGCTGCGTAAGGTGCGGAAGCGGCCGGGTCCGGAAGGTCGCAGCGTGGACGATGGTTCCGAGCCACACGGCGGCGGCATGTCCAACGGGGATCTAGAAGAAGCTGTCGTGCTGCTCGAGAGTGAGATTGTCGCGATGGCGCTCCCTCGATTCGCCGCTGGTGTTCGGCACATGTTTCACTGCTACTTAGCTCACCGCCTGGGCGTTGCCAGCGAGCCAGCGATCGGGAGCCGGCGCGAGCGCGAGCTGCTGTACCTGCATCGACATCGAGGCAAAGTTGCAGCTCTGAAGGCGTACCAGCGGCTTCAGGGCAGGGGGCTCGACCCCGGAGTCGAAGGGGCGCTTCGCGCTCTACTCGGGGGCGAGGGTACCGGCCCCGTCAGAAAGTGTTCCGACTCGCCAGCGTCTGGGATCGAGCTTGGCGGCTCCGCTCAGCGGAATCGCGCGTAGCGCATCAGGACGTGCTCCAGCATCCTGCCACCCCGAGACAGCGCCCATAGCAGGGCGTACTTGTCGCTTCTCGAATAGGCGCGTAACCTAAGGGGTGCCCGACGCCGACTTCCTCGCCAGAATCGTCGTGAATCCCACAATCTTCGGGGGAAAGCCCATCGTTCGCGGTCGGCGCCTCGCTGTGGAGCACGTGCTCGGTATGCTTGCATCTGGAGACGACATCCCGACCATCTTGGAGGGATATCCCTGGCTCGAGCGCGAGGATGTGCTCGCGTGCATTGAGTATGCGCGACGGCTCGTAGGGCACGAGCGAATCGAAGCCTTGCACATCGACATGAAGTCGGCGTGAAGATCTTGCTCGACACTTGCGTTTTAGGGTGGTGTGAAGACGAAGCTCGCTGCGTTCGTGGGAAAGCTGGCCTGCGAGTAGGGGTTAACTGCACGATTACGTGGCGTTTTTCCGAAACCCCAAAAATGGGGGACAGCCATGTCGAGCGCCGCGCTCGAGCTCCGACGTCTCGGTAAGGGCCCACTGGGGCCTCGACGAAAGGAAACACTCATGGAACATGTCGCCCAATTCCCCATCTCTGAAACCCCCCGTCACCTCGGTCGCAGCACCGGTGCGGTGCTGGCGGGCCTGCTCACCATCCTGGTGACCCACACCGGGACTGACGCGGTCCTGCATGCCACCGGCGTCTATCCGACGGCGGGTGTGACGATGTCCGCGGGACTCTTCGGACTCGCGCTCGCCTATCGCACCGTGTTCAGCGTGCTGGGCGCCTATGTGACAGCACGCCTCGCTCCGCGCCGGCCCCTCAAGCACGCGCTGGTACTGGGCGGGATTGGATCGCTTTTGTCACTAGGCGGCGTCATCGCGAATCTCGCCCATCCGGAGATCGGCCCGCTGTGGTACCCGGTGGCGCTCTTGGCCTGCACGCTGCCGTGCTGCTGGCTCGGCGCCAAGCTGGTCAAGTGAGGCACTTGGTCTCGCTCGATGAGGCGCAATCCTGGCCGATTTCATGCAACGAACCCGGGCATGAACGTGGACATCAAACGCATGCCGGAGTTACGGACCGCGGGGCTGCGCCATCTCTCGGAGTTAGAAAGAACCGTTCAAGCCCAAACCCAGCTGATCCGGGCCACCGAGCCACGATAGCTCGAGCCCTCGCGGACTGCGCGCGGGCAGGAGCGAACCGAACCGATCGGCGTCCTCACCGGTCAGAAGGAAAATGACGCCAGTGACGACGAGCGCGCCACCGACGCCGAGGCCGACGTAGCCGATGATGTCTTTCTGCCTGGCGTCGTCGTAGTCGGACTGTTTTTCGGCAGCGTAGGCGTTGCACTCTTCCCTGCTGTTGTGGGCGGGGTTGTCGGGATTGCCCAGAATGTTGCAATAGGGGTCGACCCTCTGAGACATCTGGTCTGCGTTGGCTTTCTTGAGCGCCGCCAGCGCGTCATCCTTCGAAGAAGCGTTGATCCCGAGCCAGACCCCACCACCGACAGCGACGAGCGTTCCCGCGCCTACGCCGATCCAACCCATCGTGCGATGAAAGCGTACGTTCGAGTCGTGCGCGGCGCGCGTCTCGGGCGTCGGCTCCAAGCGTGACTTGAGCGTATTCAGCTTGCCCGGCTCGAGCGTGACGTCTTGCTCGAGTGGCAGAAACCCGGCGGCCTCGACTCGAACGCGGTGCGGCCCTCTCGGCAACCGCACCGGGTCGGTGTAAGGCCCGAGGTGCTGCTGATCGACGTACAGCTCGAGGTTCTTCTGGCCCACGTCCAGACCGAACATGACGCCTTCGGTGTCGAGCGCCGCCGGATCCATGACTGGGTCGAACGAAACTTCCCCGGTGGCATCCTCACCCAAGTCGATTTGTTGCTTGGCCGTGACGTAGCCCGGTCGTCGTAGCTCCAGCGTGTGGGCGCCGGCCGGGACGGCCAGGGAAGTAGCCAGCGGCGTCTTACCGGCCAGCTTGCCGTCCACGAACAACTCAGCCCCGCGCAGTCGCGAGCGCACGATCAACTTGGCGTCGCGCTGCACGTCGGCACGCACCAGCTCGAGATTCAAGGTGGCATCGGCATTTCCCGCCACCATCACCTCCCGGCGCGCCTGCGCGTAGCCGGCCGCGACGGCTCCGACCACGTGACTACCAGCCGCGACTTGAAGCGGCACCGTAAGCGGCGTGGTCGCGACATCGACCCCGTCGATGCTGATGCGGGCGCCTGGCGGAACGGTCGTGATGGTGAGGCGTCCGATGCGCGCTTGCTGATCATTAAGCGTGTTTTGCGCGCGCTGCTTCTGCGCCGGTGAGAGGCTCTCGTGCGTGGCGACCTGCTTCAGCGCCTCCACCGCGTCCACCGGGCGCCCCATGGCCGCGTACACCAAGCCGATGTTGTAGAGGACCACCGGATTCGGCATGGTCTGGTAGACCTGCTTGAACTCGGCGAGCGCGCCCGCGTTGTCGCCCTCGTCGAACAGCGTGAGCCCGCGATCGAAGCGCTTGGCCGCTTCGGCCTTGGCTGCCGCGTCCGGCTCGGCGGCGTGGGCGATCAGGGTAGAGGAGCCTAGCGCGCCGAGGAGCGCGACGACGAAATAGCCTTTGCGGATCGTCATTTGAAGGAAACGATGTGAGGCTAGCGCAATTCCCAGGACGGCAGCAAGATCTCCCCAGTACCACCAGGAGTCAAAGTACCTGGCGGAGCTGCTTACACACAAGCTAACGGTGGAACCTGCCAAGCGAGTGACGAGCTCAGGGCTGAGTCGTCGCGAGCTTGTTCGGCGCCTTCAGACCTCGGTGCCGCAGCTCTATCGGTTGCTCGATCCTGATCGCGCCGGCGCCGAGCGAGGGCGAGCACCGCGCTCCAGAGCTCGTTGAGCTTGATGTCCTGCGACTTGAATGCATCGACGCCAGAACGGGGGTTCGTGACCGTGACGATGAAGGCCGGCACCATGAGCTTGATACCGGCGCTCACGACCGCCTGGATGGCTATGGTCAGGAACGCCGCCATGATCTCCATACGCCGCCGCCACGGCATCCGGTTGAGAAGCCGCGGCGGCCTTCCGCGGCTCGTGTAGCCGCCGGCTTAGAAGTCTGAAGTCGGCCACCGATTTGAGGGGGCATCCGGCAAGAACGCGCGAAGCCACGTGGTGACCCCGAGCACCATGGGGGTATGCTCCCGCCATGGCCACGGACCCTAAGCACTTGGAAAGATTGATGCGAGAGCTCGCCGATCTTGTCCCGTCCGAGCGAGCGCGCCTCGTGGCTGAGGCGGCGCGTCACGCGAAGAAGTTGCCGGATGGCGCCGCATTCCGCCGACCGACCTTGAGCGGAGGCACAGGCTGGGTTGGCGGCGACCTTCGACGCGGGGATCTCTACGGCGACGATGGTCGGTGAGCCAGTATCGGCGACGGAAGGGCTGTTTCTCGACACCAGTCTCATCGTTGCAGCGACCGTTGAGGCTCATCCAAGCCACGTGGCGGCGGCTGAATTCGTTGACGACGCCGTCGCATGCGGTGTGCGGACCTTGGCAACTAGGAACCCGAGCGACTTCAAGCGCTACAAAGACGAGATCTCGATCGTCGCCGTGTAGTCGCCAGCATGACGAGATCGAAATGCGGAGCTTATTCGTGCTCGAGCACGTCATGAGCGGCAAGCGTGCGGAGCGCCTATTTAAAAGGGTTGTCTTTGGCCAGCCCCTTCTCCTCGGCGCGGGTCGGCTTGGCGGGTGCTGCGGCGGGAGCTGGAGCGGCTGGCGAGAGTACGGCAGGTCGAGGCCCAGCCGGGGTAGGGGAAATGTCGGTGCCCACCGCGGTCGGGCCTGACGCGACTGGTGCAGGAGCCGCTTTTTCGCTGGCGATGGCGGGTGGCGCGGCGACCGAAGGGACCGGGGCGGCCTCGGGTTTCGCCGTCGGCTCGGCGGTCACGCTGGCGGCGGTCTCAGAGCTCGAAGCGGCCGTGGCAGGTGCTGCGGCGTCCGATCCGGCCCGCAGCAGCAAGTAGCCGCCGGCGAGCGTCGCCAGCCCCAGGCCTGCCACGCTCACGATCAGACCGGTATGCGACTTCTTGGGGGTGGGCGTCGGATTGCGCATCGACACGCCGACTCCACTCGTGGCGGCGAGCGAGCGCGCCTGCACTGCTGACGGCGGTGATTGCACGGTCGACGCGCTCGGCATGGTGGGCGGCCGGAATGGGACGCCGTCCGATACCGCGCCGTAACGCTCGAGCGCAGTTCGCAGCTCGGTCGCGCTTTGCATGCGGCGCTCGCGGTCGCTGGCCATCGCGAAGCGCACCAGATCCGCAAAACCGGGCGGCAAGTCTGGCCGCAGCTGCTCGATGGGCTCGGTCTGCCCCGCGTGGATCAGGACTGCCAGGTGCGTCAGCACTTCGCTCTCGAAGGGTCGCTTGGCGGTCACGCACTCGTAAAGGATGACGCCGAGCGCGTAGACATCGGCGCGCGCGTCCAGATTGCCGACACCGCGGATCTGCTCGGGCGACATGTAGTACGGCGTGCCCATGGCCGAGCCCTCTTTGGTGAGCTGCATGCCGCCGGTCTGGGTCGTGTCGAACTTCGAAATACCGAAGTCCAAGATCTTGACGAAGGGGCGCCCGTCGGCGCCGGTGATGATGAACAGATTGTCCGGCTTCAGGTCGCGATGCACGATACTGGCCGCGTGCGCGGCTGCCACGCCCACGCACGCCTGGCCCATCAGATCGACCACTTCGGGAATTAGCATCGGCCCGCGGGCGATGCGGTTCGAGAGCGGCTCGCCGCGCAAGATCTCCATGACCAGGTACGGCTCGCCGCTATCGAGCACGCCTGCGTCGAACGTCTCCACGATGTGCGGATTGCCGACGCGCCCCGCCGCCGAGGCCTCGCGCAAAAAGCGCTCGACGATGCTCGGCGAGCTGGCCATGGCTGCGTGTAGCGTCTTCAGCGCGCGGCGGTGTTTGGTCAGCTCATGCTCGATCTCGTAGACCGCGCCCATGCCACCTTCGCCCAGCAACCGCACCACCCGGAACTTGCCGGCGAGCAGCTTACCTGGGGCGAAGGCGTTGTCAGTCACTAACCAAACTTACCAGATCATGCGGATGGTGTAGTTGTACTCGTCAGCTACCAGCAAATGCCCCGTGGGGGTAACAGCTAGTTTGAGCGGATTGTAGAAGCGCACGGTCGAAGCGGCGACGTAGTTACCGGCGTTCGCGCTGACGTCGCCCACGGCGCCATAGCCATTGTTGGTCGCGATGCCACCGATGGTGTTGACCTTGCCTCCGCTGATTCGACGCAGCATGTGGTTCCCGTAAGTCGAGAAGACCAGGTTGCCGTTGCCTTCGACCACGAAGTCACCCATGGCTGGGATGGCGGTGGCAATGGCATCGGCGTTCTCGGTCGTGATGCCGCCCGAGAGCCCGGCGATACGCGTGAAGGTATTGCCGTCCGCCGAACGCAGGATGATTCCGAGCGTTGAAGAGGTCGAAGTGCCCTCGCAGATGTGGCCGCTAATGTAGGCTGACCCATCCGCGTTAAAGCGCACCGCCGAGCCGTACTGATCGATGTAGTTGAGTGAGACGACTCCGTTCGTGCAGCCGCTCGGAGACGTGCCGTCGAGCCACACGTCGATGTTGCCCAGCGCATCGACTTTGCGGATGCGGTGGTGAGTCGGATCCGGGATGTAGACGTTGCCGTCTCCGTCGACGCTGACCGAGGTGATGCCACCGATGTTGGCGTCGACGGCCGGCCCGCCGTCACCGAAGGGATCGGTCGTCACGGATCCACCACCCGCGAGGGTATCGATGACGCCGCTGGTCAACGACACCATGCGGATGCGCTGGTTGCCGTTGTCCGCGATGTAGAGGTACCCGGCGGTTTCATCCAGAGCCATGCCGTACGGGTAGTAGAGCTTGGCGCCGGCGGCCGGCCCGGAATCTCCTGCAAAAGTGCAGGAGCCAGGCGTTCCGGCGAACACCGAGGCCTCGCCGCTCGGAGTAATGGCGTAAACCGCGCAGCCATCGGCAGCGTAGATGGTGCCGTCCGAACCAGCTTGCACGCCGAGGGTGTAGCTTTGCATCCTTGCGAATGTCGCCGGCCCCGGCACGCCCCCGAGACCGGATTGGTGCACGTAGTTCATGACTGGGAAGATGATGCCGGCAGCGGGGGCCTCTGCCGCGACCGTGAAGGTCTGCGGGCTATCGGTGGCTGGTGTGCCGTGAAGGTCCGAGTAGCTCGCCTGGAACTTGTAGTCGCCCGTCGCGAGCCCGACGCGTCCCGTCATCGACGAGTTACCCTGGGCGTTCGTCGTGTTGAGGGTGCTGGTGAGCCCCGTTGAACCGAGGCCGGAGCCAGTCTCGCCATCGAAGCGCTTCCACGCGACGTCGACGCCTTGAATCGCAACGTTTGCGCCGTCAGTGAGCCTGACCGCCAGCGCGGCGAACGGCGCGTCCACCTTCACGGTCTGGCCGGCGCCTTGGAGGATCGCAAGCTTGCAGGTCGGTGCCACGGTATCGCCCTGCGCCCACAGCGAGCGAATCGCCCAGTTCTGCGAGTCGGCAATGTAGAGGTTGCCGGCGCCATCAAAGGCAATCGAGCTCGGGAAGTTCACCTGTGCAGCCGTGCCCAAGCCGTACTCGCCCGAGAAGCCGGCGGTGCCGGTGCCCGCGACGGTATCGATGTGCTGGGTTGCCGCATCGATCCTGCGTACACGGTCCTCGTCGCGGGACGTCACGTAGAGGTTACCGGCCTTGTCGAAGGCGATGGCGGGCGAATAGACGAAGGTAGCGCTCTTCGCTGCGCCATCTTCAGCGACGTTGGTGCCCGTGTTACCCGCGAGGTGCACCAGCGAGCCGTTGGCTTCGACGCGCGCGATGCCCTTGAAGCTGCCGATGCCGTGGACGCAGAGATATCCAGAGATGAAAAGCTTGCCGTCCTTGTCCCAGGCCATGCCGCAACCGTCACCGGGGCCGCCGCAATCGGAGAGCGTGACCGGGTTGCTGGCGTCGCAGGTGCCGTTGGGGATGGCCGTCGTAATCTCGCTCGTCACGAAGTCCACCTTGCGGATGCGATTCGAGGTGTTGTCGGAGATGTAGACATCGCCGTTGGGTGCCACCGCGACGCCGCTCGGATACATGTATGCTGCGTCGGCCGGACCACCGTCACCGTACGGAGCCCCGGTGTTGGCACCACCGCCTGCGAAGGCGAAGATCTTGCCCGCCGAGGGCCGAGTCGTGGACAGATCGATCTGTCGCACCCGGTAGTTGTACGAGTCGGCCAGGTACAGGTACTCGTTCTCTTCGTCGATCGCGAGGCCGGTCACGTAGTAGACCCTGGCGCCTGTCGCGAGGCCGCTGTCACCCGTGTCGCCGCAGGTTTCGCTGGCGTCGCCTGCGATGCGGGTCAGCACCCCTTCCGTCGACAACTTGAAAACCGCGCAGTAGGCGGAGAAGTAGAGCGTGCCGTCGGTGGCCGCCGCGACTGCGGACACGTCGTAATAGAGCTTCGACACCGTGCCAGGACCCGGTGTCGCGATGCCGCTGAGGTGGTTGACGTTGACCAGCGTGAAGATGTTCTTCGCCGTCGGGGCCACCGAATCCACTGTGAACTGCACTGAGGCGGCGCCGGGCGCTGAGATCGTGAAGGTGTGGGTCCCGATGGCGCGACCCACGCGGCCACTCACCTGAGAGACACCCGAAGCGTTGGTGTTGCTGGCCTGGGCAAACGCGCCAGCGGATGGCACGACGCTGATCGGAGTACCGGAAATCGGCAAGTTGTCCTTGTCGACCAGCTTGACGCTGACGGTCGTGAACGGCGCATCGATCGGGACGGCGCCTGGCGTAGCGCTCGTAATGCTGAGGGTGCGGTCATTGTCCACGCAGCTGCCCGAGATACAGCTCTTGTTGTCCCCGCAAATAACGCCGTCGTCCGCGTTCTGCAGCGTGTCGTTGCAGGTGGGCGGCGCGGTGCCGCAATTGAGCGTGCCCTTGTGGCAGAGGTTGGTGGGGATGCAGGGGTTGCCGTTTTGGCAAGCCTCGCACGAGCCGCTGACACAGAAGTTGTAGGTGCCCGGACCATCGCAGGTCGCGCCGTCCGGCGCAGCAAGGCCGGTGTTGACGCAATTCGGGCCCGTCGCGCAATCCATCTGTCCGGCGTTGCAGGTATTGGACGTCGGCGTGCACGGACCATCCTGCACGCACGCGAGGCACGTGCCGACGCTGTTACAAACCTGATCGGTGCCGCACCCGGTACCCGCGCCTTTGTTGGTCGTTGCGGTGCACACCGGGCCGCTTCCGCACGCCAGCTTGCCGTTCTTGCAGGGCTGGCCT
>DATEDZ010000147.1:0-57700 GCA_035281385.1 Polyangiaceae bacterium | reverse complement strand
CCGCAACCCCAACCCCGAAAGCCCCCTTGACCGTCTCCACAACCCAACCCGACCTCCGGTTACACCGGACGCCACCGGCTTGCCTTTTACCCACAGCGATAAAACCACGCGCACGCGCGTGGTTTTATCGCTAGATCAAGGCCTAGCCGGCCCGTGCGGCAGGCAGAAGGGGGCACGCTGATGACCAATCGCACGCCCTTCCACCGCGATTGTCTAAAAAGAAAAGTGCCGATTCACAATCAAGCATGGTTTCCTGGAGCGGGACACGAGGCTCGAACTCGCGACCCCGAGCTTGGGAAGCGAAAATCCGGCTTCGGATGCGAACGGTTCCGACCGGTTGGAGGGGTCCGCTAACACCGGAACAGACTCTAACCCATTGAACCCCCGTGAGCCATGCACGGAAGCCGTGCTCAGTACGAAGGCACAAGCCTGGCGGCTCGGGGTCTCGCGGCGGGCCGCTGATTCGGCACTCGCGGCCTACCTGAGCGTGCTGGCGGCCGGCTCCGCCGCGGCGCTCGTCGCCGGCGGCGCAGGCGCGTAAAGTAGAAACGCCCGCCGGGTGGATCCGACGGGCGTCGTGGAGATCAATTGTTGGCGAAGAAGATAGCGCCGGCGCGAGCCGTCGGCAAGAAGCAGTCGCTTGCGGCAGTGGAGAAGGCGTGGCTTGACCAGCTGCCCAAAGGCGCGCGCAAGTCGATCCCCGCGAAGACCGTCAAGGGCGGACCTCGGTCTGCCGCTGCGGCGCGCGAGCGCGAGAAGTACCGACCGCCGCGACGACGAGTCCCGCGTGGCTATCGCGTCGGGCCCTACGGCCTGCTCTTCGCCGTCGGGCCGAGGTCACCTGGTCGAGATAGGGTGTCCCTGACGGAGTCCGATCGGTACGCCCTCGGAGAACTACACGCGATCGTTGATAGCGCTGTCGACGACACCCAAAAGCCGGACCTCGAGGGCACGATGCACCCCCCACTACCTGGACAAGGTGCGCGTGGCGCATACGGCTGTTTTTGGTGATATCCGGACCAAATGGGAGCGGCAGCTGCGCGAGGCAATCCGGACGGCGCTCCGTCAGGTTCGAAAGCGCTCGTACGGGCGAAAGGACGCTGCACAGGTCGCTGCTCTCGTTCGCAAGGTTTGCCCGAGCGACGCGGTTCCCGAGCTGGACGAGTCCGCGATCCTTCGCGTGTTGAAAACGGGCACAATCACCCGCGGCGGCGGCAGCACAGGTAAGCGCAACGTCGATACCCTCGTGGACGAGCTACTGCAGGACCTGCGCACTCGAGCGCGCAAACGCGCCTGAGTGTAACCCACCCCTTAGGGCGTGGAGACTTGTGACCCCTCCGGTCAACCAGGAGCCCCCCATGCCCAGCGCTCACGACCTCCGTCGCCTCGCAGTCGCAGCCGTCTGCTCGGACAAGACGGCCCGCCGTTGGTTCGAGAACCCCAGCAGGCTCACGGAAACCAGCCGACTCCGGCTCGAGCGCGCGGCCCAGGAGCTGGGCCTCCCGCCACCGCCGGCGCCCTCGAGCTCTTCACCGCCGAGCTCGTCCGGCAGCTCAGCCTCGGCCTAGAAGGCGTCGTCGCCGTAGCGCTCGAGCAGGCGCTCGACCAGAACGCGGCTCCCGCGTTGCACGATCGCGCCTCGCTTGCGCGTGAGCTGCGCTGCGGGGTCGATACCGTCGACAAGATGCGCACGCAGGGCCTGCCCGAGCTGCGCGTGGGCGACTCACCAAGGTTCGAGCTCGCAGCCGTTTTGGGCTGGCTCCGCGAAAGGCGCGAAGCGTGAACGCATCCGAGATCGCGGCGGCGCGCGCGGAACTCGGCCGCCACCGCCAGCAGATCGACCTGGCAATCGGCGCGGCGATGCAGTCGCTCGAACGCATGGAGCGCGATGCCCGGGAGCGCGAGCGCGACCAGCGCCTCACCGGCGCGGAGCTTGCCTCGTTCAGCTACGACCTCGATCACCCCTTGCGCACCGATGACTGCGAGCGCTGCGGGTTCGCTTGGCAGTCGTGCGTTTGCAACGCCAACGCGGTGCGCCCATGAGCGCCGCCGCGGCCCAAGTGCTGCCCGAGCTACCGCTCGCCCTTGCTTGTCGCCCGGGCGCCGACGGGCGCCCCAAGTGCTTCAAGTGCGGCGAGCCGTGTCCTGAGGCTGACACCAGGCGAATTCGGACCATGGGCGACCAGATCCGGACGCTCCACGCGGCCTGCTGGGAATCCGAAAAGCAACGGATGGCAGCCGAGGACGAGGAACGACGACGGCGCAGCATCGAGCAGCGCGTCAAGTACGTCGAAGATCGGTTTGAGAGCACCATGGAGCGCTGCACGTTGCCCCTGTGGCCATTTGCTCGGTTCGATAACGCCGAGTTTCGCCGTCGCAGCTCGAAGAAAATTGTCAGCGCTGTCGAGCGATGGGATCCGCTGGCTGTCCGGACGCTGATGCTTACGGCACCAACCGGCCGCGGCAAAACGGCAGTGATCTCGGCGTGGCTCTGGCGCCATCGCGATCAGCAGGTCGAGAAGGCGCGCGCGGGTGACGAGAAGGCCATGACCTGGTCATTCGTGTTTGCGACCGGTCCGGAGCTGGCCACGGCGCGGCGCAACACGCAACTGGGTCATGAGGCGCCGCTCATCGAGCGCTCACTCGAAACGAGCATCCTGTTCATCGACGAGCTCGGTTTCGAGAAGCAGTCGGAGGTGCCGTTCGAGATCATCGATCACCGGTACCGCGAACAGGCCATCACCGTCGTCACCACCGGGTTAAAGCCCAAGGAATTTCGGGCGCGATACGGAGACGCCCTTTTTCGCAGGCTGGCCGAGTCCGGCGCGGTCATCGAGGATTGGCCTCGCGTCGAGGAGGGTCCGGCTTGACCGATGGCGCCTTCAAACCGCTCACTTGGCTGCGCGCCGTGCTCGACGAGAGCTGCACGCTCGACCCCTAACGAGGCCGTCGTGATGCTGGCGCTGGTCCGCTACGCCGACGACCAGGGCCACGCTTGGCCGGGCTTTGGCGCGCTCAGCCGCGTCACCCGCGTGAGCCGTACCCGGCTCATCAAAGCGCTTGACGAGCTCGAACGCCGAGGGTGCTTTCGCCGCGTCGTCCAAAAGCGCGGCCAGGGGTTCGGGACGAACGTCTACGAGCTCGCGTTCCCGCCACCGACTAGTGCGCTGGGAGCACTACCCACGCCAGCAAACGGTACTCCGGGTAGTGCGCCGCACGCACTAGCTAGTGCGCCCCAAACACTACCGGTAGTGCGCCCGGCGTACTCGGGTAGTGCGCCACGCGCACCCTATCTGCCTAAAGAACTGTCCAATGGAACTGACCAAGGAACTGCTGGTGCACGAAGTAGTGCGCCACCGGTACTACCTAGTAAGCCGACGAAGGCGAGCGGGAGAAGTCGGAAGCCACGAGCCAAGGTAGCCGAGGTAGCGCTGCCCAGGCCGTTCAAACCGACTGAGGCTCACGAGAGGTTCGCAAAGCAGCACGGACTTGAGCTTGAGCTCGAAGTGGTCGGTTTCTGTGGCCACAACGAGGGCAGGACTGCGCTCAGCTGGAACGGGAAGTTCACAACCTGGCTGGCCAACCAGGCCAAGTGGAACAAGCAGCGCGGCGGCCATCGTGTGCCAGCTCCGCAGGTAGGCGTCGCCGACGAAGCCGAAGCGAACGCCTGGGGCCGAGCCCAAGGTGAAGCGCTGATCGGAGGTGCCGAATGAAGGCCGCCGCTCGACACCGGTCCACTTCTGCCCGGAATCCGGCCCGTTTCGGTCGCCGAGTCAGCAAGACGCGCGAAACGTTCGAAACGGAAGTCGAGAGCAGCAGCTACGCAAGCTCGTGCACGTTCCCACGCCGCAGCCGTTTTCCCCTGCCGCGCGCCGCTACTGAGCATGATCTTCTGAGCAAGCTCGAGCAGGCCGAATCAATCCGCAGGGTTAGCGAGGTGCGGGCGTGACCGAATCCGCGCTGCACACGCTCGAGCTCTCGCACGGCAAGCCGCGCCTTACCGCCCCGCGCCTGAGCGATGTGGGCACGGTACCAACGGAAGGCGAGCGGTCTGCCGATCACGCGCCAGCGGGGGCGACCACGCAGAAACCCGGCACGTTCGTCACCAACAACAAGGCGGCGCGTAAGCGGGGCGCCAAGCGCGCGCTGCGCCGTCCGTACGCCGAGGCGCGCCTGCGAGTGCGAAACGCTGTCAGCGAGGCGCGCAGCGCGGTTGCCGACCCATCGGCGCTACCGACCGCTGACGCGCTGATGGCCGACACCTTTACGCTGCACCTGGCGGGCATGAGCGAGCTCGGCACCGACTCGACGTTCGTCCAGGGGCAGAGCCTGGTCTACGCGGCGGAGACCATCCTGTACGGCTTCTACCTCGAGGCCGCGGGTCACGAGGGTTTGCTCACCGATAGGGGGATGCTGCTGAAGGCCAAGGCCACGGAGTGCGCCACGCTGGCGGCGCGGGCCCTGACGGCCGCCCTGGCCGCAGCAAAAGCCGTTGGGAAGCCCCGCAAGGGCAAGGGCCGGCGCGTGATTGACGCCGTCGAGGCCGAGGCGGGCAAGCCATGAAGCCACTCAGCCGCGCCTGCAGCCCCGCCGAGTGGAACGAGTGGGTTACCGACTTCTTGCGCCGCTACGACGCCATGGACCGGGCGCTGGTGCAGGCCGGTTACCCCGCAACGAGCCCGTGGTGGCGCGCCGAGCTCGAGCGCTTCCTGCGCGCCCGCCGGCGCCGCTGGGTGCCTCGGGTTGGCAGACGCGGTGGCAAGAGCTCGACGATGTGCCGGCTCGCCGTGGCCTGGGCCAAGTGGGGCCCTTGGTCGGTGCCGCCAGGCGACACGGCAGTGATTGCGTTCGTGTCGGTGGACCGCGACGAGGCGAGCAGCCGCCTGCGCACCATCGCGTCGATCCTGCGCGTCCTCGAGGTGGGGTTCGACGAGCGCAGCGACGAGCTCGAGATGCACGAGAGGGGCCTCGTGTTCCGGGTCGCCAGCTGCAGCATCCGCTCGGTCGGCTTCACGAGCGTGATGCTGGTGGCCGACGAGATGGCCCGCTGGGAGAGCCGCGAGAACAGCTCGAACCCCGCCCAGGCGGTCATGAGCTCGATGCGCCCGACCGGTGCCACGCAGGCCTTCTGGTTTGAGTGCGACGTCTCGGCGCCCTGGTCGATCGACGACTACCACGCGCAGCTGTTCGACGACGGCGACACCGAGCACCAGGTCGTGAGCTTCGCTCCGACGTGGGTCGCGAACCCGTCGATCACGGAGTCGGACACCCACGAGCTCGAGGCCGACCCCATCATCTGGGAGCGTGAGTACGCGGCCGTCCCCGGCGCCGTCGTCACAGCGGCCCTCGACCCCGCCGACGTCGCCGCGTCGTTCGGGCAGGAGACCAGCAACGCCCGCATGCGCGTGCTCGAGGTTGGCGGCTGGGCTGACCAGGAGCTGCGCGGCAAGACCATGCGCGACATCACCCGCGACATCGCCGCGCGCGCAAAGGCGTGGGGCGCTGACACCGTGTACGGCGACCAGCGCGAGGAGGCCTCGCTTCGCGACCTGTTCAGCGAGGCCGGTGTGGGCTTCCGCAGCTTCGCCTGGTCGCTCGGCTCGAAGGACGCGGCCTTTCAGACGCTGCGGCGCCTGCAGCGCGAGCGGCAGCTCAGCGTGTGCGACCACCCGCTGACGCGGAGCCAGATGGTGGGCGCCAAAGCCCGCCTGAACCCCTCGGGCACCACCAGCTACGACACCAACGGCAAGGACTACCTCTCGGCCATCATCACGCTGATGCACGCCGCCAACGAGAACCTGCTGCACGGGCAGCCGTACTGCGCGATCGACGCGAGCTCGCTCCGAAACGACGCCTTCACGTACGTGTGCGGTCGGGGCGCGTCGAGCGACGTCGATCGGGGGCACGGCGTGCTGTTCAGCATCAGGTCGGCCCGCTTCTCAAAGTCGGGACACAACGAAGTGCGCATGTTCGGCCGTCGCAGGAAGAAGTACGACTTGCCCGCCGAAGAGCGGCAGCGGCAGTTCCTGAACGACGAGCCCAACGGCGCGGTCGTTCTCACGAGCCGAGCCGGGAGGCCCCGGTGAACCTCCTGGCGCGACTGTTCGGCACGCCCGGCCGGCGCTGGCTGCGCGCGCAGCAACGTCTGCTCGCCACGATGGCGCCCAAGCTCACGCGAGCGGAGCAATGCCGGCTCTACGGCGTGTCGGTCTTCGACGGCCAGGAAGCCTTCGAGCAAGCGCGCGGTGCGCACGCTCAGCGCCTGCGAGTGCTCGCCGATCTGATGGACGAAACCGGAGCAGCCACACCCGAGCAGGCGGTGGCGACCATCCGGGAGTGGAAAGCGAAAGCAGACAAGGACGTGCAGCTTCGAGCCGAGCTCGAGGCCTTGAAAGGGAAAAGCGATGCAGACACAGATTGAACCCCAACCCAAACCCGCGCCGGTGACTACGGTGGCGGAGCTGGACCAGCAGATCGAGGTTGCCAAAGCGCAGCTCGTGAAGCTGACGCAGGCCACCGCCGATACCGTGGCCGAGGCGCAGCGCTGGCGGACCGCCTTCGAGCACGAGCCGACGGCGGAAACAGACAGCAATGCCCGGATCTGGAGCCAGAAGGCCAAGAACGCCGAGGCTGCCGTGGAGCAGCACGAGCAGGGCGTGGTGTGGAAGCTCGAGGCGCAGAAGAAGGAGCTCCAGTTCGACCTGGCCGAGGCTGCCCTCAACCGCCAACAGGACGCGGCGCTGGCGAAGCTCTCGGCGACCAAAGCAGCGTTCGTCACAGCCGCGCGCCTACTCGACGAGGCCATGCAGGAGTTCCGCGAGCTCGGCAAGGTGCGCCTCGAAGCACAGCAGGTCGGCTACCAGCCGGTGCCGCTCCGCTTCGACAACATCGTGAGGGACTTCGGCGCCGCGCTCGCAGCGGAGCTGTTCGACTACCACGTCGGCGCATCCACCCACGCGGCGGCTGGCTTCCACAATTCGAACACACCGTTCGTACAGATCACCATCAACCGGCCCGCTTCGGCGGTGCCTTCGGTGTACCGATGAGCGCCGTCACCATCCTGACGAGCGCGCTGCAGGACGACAGCGGCGCCGGCGCGGCGGTGGACGTCTCGACGTTCAGCACGCTGCGCCTGAACTGGTCGGCGCTCGCCGACGTGGGCCGGCTCGGAATGGGCTACCTCCGCCTGTTCATCGAAACGGGCCCCAGCGCGAGCGGTCCCTGGCGCATCGTTTACGAGCGGCAGCTCAATTCGGGCGGCTGGGATCCCGCGCCGCGAGCCGTCCTGTCCGGCTTCGACTCGTTCGTTCGAGCTCGATGGGACGGGAAGATGCCGCGCGTCAACAACGAGCAGAGCACCAAGTTCTTCACCATCGCGCTGACTGGCGACGGCCAGCCCAACGCGGCCTGAAAGGATGACGATGACTGAATACGGAAAGCTGACCGGTAACCAGCGCGCTGCGCTGAAGCGTTCGGATCCGGCGCGCTTCACCCGCCTCCGTGCGGAGCACCAGCGCGCTGAGCAAGCGATCGAAGCGCGCCTCGGCCAAGTGAAAACCCACGACAACTACAAGGCGGTGCATGCCGAGCTCGTCGCGTTTCGCGAGGCAGATCTGGCTGCCCTCGGTGGTCGCCCAGCACCCGCTGCCGAGTCCGCCGAGGAGCGCGCCATGCGGGCGCACCAGGCTGGCCCGAGCACTCGAACCCACGGCAGCCAGGAAGCCGCTCTGTTCGAGATCTACTGACCCCATGACTTCGGTCGAGTCGATTGGGAAGCCGACTGCGAGAGCGAAGCCGTGCTCTCGCCGCTGCGTCGCTTTTGGGAGCCCCTCGGTCATGTGCGGGGCCCTCGGCCTTGGCGGCGCAGCGCGACCAGGAACGCACGGCGCTCGACCTCTCTCCCCTCGATGGCATGCGACCGGCCGCGCTCACTTCAGCGGCAGGGCGCCGGTCGTGGGGAGAGGGGCCGCGCGCTTTCTCCTGATCTGAAAGGATTCTGATGCCTTCACTCGAACAACTTCGAACGGTGCCCACGCGCTCCCAGGCGCTGCAGTGGTACCTCGACAACCTGGGCGCGCTCGGCTTCAACACCGCACGCTGGGTTGAGGGGTCGCAGCAGCACACGTTGCTCAAGGGCCTGGCGCGCGTCACGACCAACTTCGCGGAGATCGCGAAGCAGATCGTCGAGATGTGCTTCAACGACCTGGCGCGCGGCGCCGCGCTCGAGGCCTACTCGATCTCGCGATTCGGCAACACGCCGAAGCCAGCGACCAAGGCGAAGCACACGGTCCGGCTGACGAACGGCGGCGCCGTGCCGCATGCCCCCGTTGTCGGGCAGCTTGTCTTCTCGACAGACGACGGCGTGCAGTTCCGGAGCACGACCGGCGGCACTGTGAGGCCCAACGGAGGCACGCTCGACATCACCGTCGAGTGCACGAAGAAGGGTTCGATCGGCAACGTCGAGCCGGGCGCTATCAAGATCATGGTGACGCCGCTGGCTGGCGTGACGGCTACCAACCCAGCAGGCGGGCAGGTGTCAGCCGGAGAAGACGCCGAGCTCGACGCCGCACTCAGGCAGCGCAACCGAACCAAGTGGTCACGGCTGACCCCTGAACTCGTCCGAGACAGCTACATCAACATCGCGCTCGAAGCGCACCCAAGCATTCGCCGCGCAGATTGCGACGACACCAACCCGCGCGGTGCCGGCACGATCGACATCTACATCGCGGGCGATAGCGGCGCGTCGACCCCG
Organism: Polyangiaceae bacterium; assembly: GCA_035281385.1. Taxonomy (GTDB): domain Bacteria; phylum Myxococcota_A; class Polyangia; order Polyangiales; family Polyangiaceae; genus PMG-095. The sequence continues at coordinate 48,948 of DATEDZ010000147.1, read as the reverse complement.
ACGGAGATCGAGGCCTGCCAGAACGCCATGGCCGCGGCGGCGCTGCAGACCGAGACCTACCCAGCCAGCGACGCGACGCGCGCGCTAGTCAGGCCAGCCCCGGCAGCAGCAGTTCGCGTGGCCGGGACTGTCTACTACGACGCGGCTCGGGAGCTCGCGACCGTGCAGGCTAACGTCGAGGCAGCGATCAGGGCGTTCATCGCGCTCACGCCGCTGGGCGGCTACCCGTACCCGAGCCCCGGCAACCTCTTGCCCAAGAACAACCTCGAGAGGGCGATCATCGCGGTCTCGGGCGTGCGCACCGTGACCTTGACCGAGCCGGCGGCGGACGTGCCCCTGGCGGGCTTCAGCGTCGCCGTCGTCGGCAGCATCGACTTCGTGTTCGAGGCGGTCTGAAAGGAAACCATGGCAGATCGAAGTGATTGGGCCGTCCGACTGATCGACCAGGTCAGCGGCCCCGGCAAGAAGATGAAGGCGGTCGTCGGATCGCTCGAAAAGACCCTGTCGGGCATGACCAGGGGGTTCAAGTCGAGTGCAGCGAACGCCTTTGCCACCAGCATCACGGGGGTGACTGACGCCATGATGCTGGCCGGCGCCGCCGCGATCGGCGTGGGTGTCGGCGCCGTCGGCGCCACGGCCGACATGATCGACTTCGCGCAAGGCGCGCGCCAGGGCTTGGGTGCCGTGGCCAAGCACGGCGCGAGCGTCGAGAAGCTGTTCTCCCACATCCGAGGCGAAGCCGTGGAGCTCGGCCTCGACGTGAAGGACAGCACCAAGCAGTTCACGGGCTTCCTCCGCCAAGGTGCCGATCCGGCGATGGCGACGAACCTGATCCGGATGGCCGCCGACATGAAGGCTTTCGGCGCCGAGGGCACCCAGGTCGAGTCGGTGCTGTTCAACGTCAACAAGATCCTCGCGCAGGGCAAAGCCCAGGGCGACGAGCTCGCGCCGATCTTCGAGGTCCTGAACGCGAAAAACGTGTTCGAGAACATCGCCAAGAGCGCGAACAAGACGGTCGACGAGATCATCGCGATGAAGGAGGCGGGCAAGCTGACTTCCGAGATGATCTTGCCGGCCCTGATCGGCGAGACCACGCGAGCGAGCGGCGGCAAGGAGGCTGGCGACGCCGCGAAAAAGGCGGGTGACCGAATCAGCGGCATCCTCACGCGCTTGAAGGGCGAGGCTCAGAACACGCTGATCGATATCGGCGACGGCGTGGCGCCCGCCTTCATGGCGACCATCAAGGAGATCCGCGGCGAGATCAGCGGGCTACTCGGAGGCAAGAGCTTCAAGGAGGGCGCGATCGTCGCGCTCGAGACTATCGCCAACGTGGTGCGGGAGTCGATCCCATTCGTGCGTCAATTCGTTGCCAGCTTCGCCGACGGCTTCAGCGAGGCCTGGCCAGCCATCAAGGGTGCGCTGGGGTCGCTCGCCGATGGCTTTGGTGGCGGCGCGACCTGGATGGACACGGTGCGCGAGTTCGCCAGTTTGCTCGGGAAGATCAGTGCATTCGGTGCTGGCGTGGCGGCCGTCTTCGGGGGCGAAGTGGGAGCGAGCATCCGCTTCGTCTCTCATAGCATCGAGGGCCTGAACTTCATGTGGAACGGCATGATCAACGGCATCGGTGCCGCGGCCTTCGCGATCGACGACTTCTTCTCGAACGTGGCCGCCAAGTGGCGGGCTTTCAGCTTCGCGGACCTTGCCACCTCGATGATCGACGGGCTCGTGAACGGCATTACTGGCGGCGTAGGTCGTGTGATCGATGCGGTCGTAAACCTGGGGCAGTCGGCAAAGGACGCTTTCGCCAACATCCTCGACTCGCACTCACCATCGAAGGTGTTCGAGCAGTTCGGCTTGTGGTCCGGCGAGGGCTACGCCATCGGCCTCGAGAATAGCTTCGACACCATCGGGCCCAAGTTCGACAGCGTCACCGGCTCAGGCGGTGTGCCCGACTTCAGCGGCGGCGGCGGTGGCATGCGGCAGACGAACCACTTCGAGATCAACGTGCACGTCGGCGCGAACGACAACGCGCGCGAGCTCGGCAAGCAGATCGGCGAGAGTCTCGAGGAGGCGCTCGGCAGCACGTTCGAGCGCTGGACACTGGAGGCAGCAGGATGAAAGCAGCAGCAGAGCGTGAGCAGGCGATCCGGGTGATAGAGGCGGCCGCCGACGCGCTGGCCAATCTCGACGGGCTCGCCAAGGAGTACACCCCAGGCGTGCTTTCGGAAGGGCAGCACGCCCGGCTAGTGAGCGCGCTCGAGCGCATCAGGGCGGTGGCGGACAGGACACTAGAGGCGGTGCGTGGGTAGCCCCGCTACGCAAGCCGCCGACCCGCTCGACGGCTGGCCAGCCTTCGCTGAACGCGTGCGGCGGCGGCTCGACGCGGGACGCGAAGCCTACGGCGACACGAGCTTCAGCAAGGACCCGGCCGAGCTTATCGCCGAGCTGCAGCAGGAGTGCCTGGACCTGGCAGGCTGGGGGTTCGTGCTGTTCGAGAGGCTGGAAAAGGCTCGAAGGGCGCTGGAGACGCTGGAGGCGAAGCGGTGAAGCGAATGATTCCGCGGCGTTACGCGTCCTATGACCGGTGGAAGTTGCTCAGGAGCAACATTCGCCTTAGCTTACATCTCAAGTCCAAGCACGTCGGCGCAAGCCGAAGGACGCCCCCGGGTCGCGACGCGGAGGTAATGTTGCCTGGCCCCGGCCGAGCGCAAGTTCAGTCGGGGCTGTCCCTTTTAGGGGAACCGCGCGCGCTTCAGTCGGCAAGCCGCGACCCATTCGCTCTGGCTCACCGGGTAGGCACTCACGCACGTTCGAGCGTCGCCCGGTCCAGGGCGCAACACCACGCGCATTCGCTCGCCCGATGGCAGCGCGGGCCCGTAAACGATCGCTTTCTGGTACCCGGGACGGCCGCCAGCTTCCGGTACGGCGACCGTGAACAGCGAGATCGCGCGGAGCACCTCATCCAAGAGGCGCGCTCGCCCGAGACTGAACCTGCGTTGCTCGACCCGAAAGCGACCGCCACCGATTGGGATGCGGCGTTCAATAGCGTCCGCAGCTGCCAGCACTGGCCCGCCCGGCTTCACGGCTTCCGAGTAGACGTGCGTCCCGTCCGCCTCGAAGACGATGGTCACCCGTTGTACACTGCCGCTGCGCTGCACCGTTACCGTGCGCGCGCCGGCCAGCTTGGCTGCGTAGTACTCCCGGGCCTCTGCCAGGCAGGTGATCAGCTCGGAGCGCTCGACGGGCACGGGCGCAGCATAGGAGGCCCGAAAAGCATCGCCCACCTTTTGGCCGGCCCCGCTGAAAAGCCCGAGCTCAAGCCAGCGACGTCAGCGACAGTGCCACCCCTCCAACGGAGGGCCTACCGGCAGGGGGGGTGCCTGGGCGAGGTGGCGAGCGCAGCAGAGCAGGCGCGTGGCAAGGCGAATGGATTCACGCGTTTGCAGAGCATACATATGATAAACGCGTCACTTTTGGGAGCGGTCGATTATTCCCCAAGAAATTCACGCGTATGGTGTACACGTCGCAAAATCCCGCTTGCGGACGCGTCTGTCATATGTAGAGTGGACGCGTTATGAAGAACGAGCGCAGGGATGCCAGGTTCAACATGATGGTGACCCCGACCGAGAAGGCGATGCTGGAAGCATTGTCGATTCGGTTTGGGCTCACAGAATCGGACGTACTCCGGCAGTACATCCGCCGGGCGCATGCCGAGACCTTCGGCGATAAGCCACCGGCAACCCGAGCTCGGAAGCGCTAGGCAACGAAAAGCCCCGGCGCTGCTGAAACAGCCCGAGGCGTGGACCATCAACGGGAGTCGAAAGTCATGACCATTCAAGCACGTAAGCGGGCGACAAACAAGAAACGCGGGAGCAGCAGGGCGAAGGCGCACGATCGGAGGCTGCTGGCGAAGGCCAAAGCCGAGCAGGCGGAGGGCATGACCCCAGCGAATCGCACTATGCTGGCCGGGGAGCTCCGGGAGGTCGCCAGCAACCTGCAGATGGCGCTCGGGGAAATCATCGAGGCGCACACCGAGGAGGACACCACGGCGTTCGGGCTGGCGCTCAAGCGCGTGAACAGCGCGCGCGTGGTTCTTGAGGGCGAGGCGTCGAAGCTGGAGGTGCAGCCGTGAACCACTTCGAAGCCGAGACGCTGCAGACGATGCTCACGGGCGGACTGAGCATCGAGCACACGGACCCCGCCGGCCATCTGTACTGCACTATTGAAGGCGCGATCGCTCACATCGCAGCCGCCCAGCTGCGTGCTGTTCGCTTTGCCATGCTGAACGGCGACTGCCCGGGGGACGACATGCAAGAGGAGGGCCGCGGCTGGTGCACCACCGACAAGTTCACACGCCTTGACGCCGTGACCTGCCTCGGCGCCACGATGGCGCTCCTTCAGGACAGCCACTACATCGCCGAGCGGATTCGGACGGTGCTCAGTCAGCCCGAGGGTGGCGAGTCCAAGTTGAAGCCGGTCGAAGGGGAAAGCGAGGCTGCCGAATGACGCCGACCGTTCGCACGATGCGCGCGCTGGTAGCCAAGAGCCTGGCCGGCGACGTGGACCCCGACGACGCCCACGCGGTGCTCGGCCGCGCCCTTGAGCAGCTCAATCTCGCCGCCGACGCGCTGAGCCACACCGCGGAGGGGTGCGGGTTGAAGGTCGGGCACCTGCTGGTGCTGCGCGACCGCATAGCAGCGGTGGAGCACTTCGTGGAAGATTGCTGCACGGTGGCCTACCAACCGCTCGGTGACGATGACGAACCCATTCGCAAGCACAACGAAGCGAGAGGTGTGTCGTGAGCGCACGGAAACTTCGGAGGGCCCGCGATTTGCCAAGCGAACACCAAGAGTTGCTGATGCTTCGATATTCAGCACGGGCTTGCTTGAAGCGAGCCGAGGAGCTCATGGAGCATCTGCTCGATGCTCGGGCTGGTGTCGCTTGCCCAGGGTACAGCGAGATTTGCGCGATCACCGAGGCCAGGAAGATCCGTGTCGAGCTCAAACAGCACTTCGAGATCTTTCCGCTGCAAGGCGAGGAGCGGCCGGAGGTAGGTGGCCAATGAGCCCAACGACCATCAAGGCCAAGGGCGAGCGTGAGGCCCTGGTCTACGACACGGCGAGTCAGATTCGGGAGCTGCTCGACAATGCGCGCAAGCAGTATCCCGAGGACGACCAGGTCGAGGTCGAGGAGCGCATCCTTGAGCTCGTGACGGGAGAGGACGAGTAGTGGCGACGCGCAAGCGAAAGGGCCCGGCGAAGGCTGGGCCCAAGCCCGCCAGCACGATCGAAATCGGCCCCGACTTCATCGGCCTGAAGGATGCCGACGGGAAAGTGCTCGTGGATGACACGGCGTACTTCCGTAGTCAGGAGATGCAGCGGCCCATCTGGGAAGCGCTCAGGAAAGAGCCTCGCTACCGCGAGCTCGAGGCGCGCTTCGACAAGGCCACCGATCGAGTGCAGGAAACCGACGAGGAGCTCAGTCGCGAGCTAGGGCTCGTGCACTATTGGATCGAGCAGTACATCGTGGTCACGTGCGGGCTGATGCTCGAGGAGGCGAAGCATGGTCACTGATGCGTCCGAAGGCTGGGAAGCCGTCGAGGAGAAGCTCGACCAGGCGATCACGGAGGTCATGCTCACCGACGGCTGGCGGGATGCTCCCACGCTCGTGATCCTCGAGAGCGTGATCGAGCGGGACGCTCCCCTGCCCGCTCGGGTCAAGGCGAAGCGGTTGATGCAATTGCTCGAGCTGCGCGTGCCGGAGATGACGGAGGAGCAGACCATCGAGCTTTCGAACGAGCTAGTCGGGCTGCTGCGCTTTGTCTGCCATCGAGGAGACGAGGATGTCTGAGCGCAAAGGCCCCGCCCGCAAGGGCTCGCTCTACTGGACCAAGAGCGGCTGGCGCGCGCGCATCCGCGTCGAGGTGGACGGTGTGGTCGTCCAGAAGAGCTACGACCTCGAGACCACCGACAAGCAGGCCGCGCGCGCGAAGCTAAAGCGCCTGGTCAAGATGAACGCGCCCCCGACGCCCGAGCAGGCAGCCGCGCCGGTCACGGTCGCTGACTACTCGGAGCGCTGGCTCGAGCGGCGCGAGGCGCTCGGCATCGCAGCGGCCGGCTACGAGCGCCGCTACCTCGAACGCGTGTGGCTGCCGGCGATCGGCGCCCTCCCGTTGGCCAAGGTCGGCAAGGCCGAGATCCAAGACGTGCTCGACGACGCGGCCACGGGCAAGATCCGACCGAAGCCGCGGAAGGAGGGCGACGCGCCCGAGCACTACTCGCGGCAGAGCGTGACCCACATGCGGGCGACGATCGTGCGGCTCCTCCAGGCGGCCTGGAAGGACGAGCTCGTCGCCGAGAACAAGGCGGCCCGCACCGACGTGCCGGATATCGAGGAATCGGGCAAGGCGCGCGCGGTGCTGACCGACGCCGAGATCGGGCAGCTCGTGGCCCATCCGAAGGCCGACGCCGAGATCAAGCTGCTGGTGCTGCTCAGCCGCACGGTGGGCGGGCTGCGCGCCGGCGACCTGAATGCGCTCGACTGGACGGCCTTCGGGCCCGGCTACTCGACCCTGACCCTGGTTCGGCGCAAGACGCGGAAGAAGAGGCCGGCACCGGTGACGCTGGTGGTGCCTGCGGTCGTGCGGCCCTACCTCGAGGTGTGGCACGACGAGCAGCGCCAGCCGGGCCAGGACGCGCCGCTAGCGGCGGGGCCAGTCTTCCCCGTCCGGCGCGGCAAGCGAGCAGGACAGGCCAAGCGCGCGGCGAACATGAGCTACGCGGACCGGCTCCGCCGGGAGCTCTGGAAGGCGGGCGTGAGGCGGCACGAGCTGCACCACGAGACCAGCACCACCCTGCCCTGCGACTTCCACAGCACCCGCCGTGCTTACGCGACGGCACTCGCCCGCGTGGGCGCGAACGAACAGACCGCGATGGCGCTCACCGGGCACTCGGATAGCAAGACGCACCGGCGCTACCTGGAGAACCTGATCCGCGAGGTGCCGGAGGGCGCGGTGCCTCTACTGAGCACCGACCATGCTCAGTTGCTTCGCCGTGCATCGAACCAGAATCACGATCTGGCGTTTTTTCCGGAGCGGGACACGAGGCTCGAACTCGCGACCCCGAGCTTGGGAAGCTCGTGCTCTACCAACTGAGCTAGTCCCGCAAAGACCAAGGCAAGCGTAGTGCCAGGTGGGGGTGGTTTCAAGGGGCTTGACCGGCTACCAGAAGCGCCGGTACACCTGGCTTCGCCAAAACATGAAGATCGCTCGAGTCGAATCGCGCTGCGAATGTCAGGCCCAGCTCGTCGCGGAGCTCGATGAAGCGCGCACCGTGGTGCGGGGGTTCGTGAGCGACCGCGCGCGCAAGCGCGAGATCTCGGCGCCGGCCAACGCCGCCAAGAAGTTCGACGACAAACAGGTGGACGTGGGCTGGAGCTGTCCGATGTGCACGCGCAACACGCTGCGCACGTTCAACGTCGAGACGCTCGCGTATCACTGAGCCTGAAGCGACAGGTGCCGCGCCGAGCTACGCGGCCTTACGCGACGCCAGCGGCAGAACGCCGCCACCGCTCAGGTGCGCAATGATGTCGCGCATTACCCGAGCGCGCTTTTCGTCGCGAGCGCGTTCGCGCAGCCAGAGCGCGTGCGCCAGAGCACGGAAGCCTTCATCGTGGCGCCGCGCGCGTACGCACGCCAGGCCGTAGTGAACCCAGAGCCCCGCGTCCGACTCCACCGCGAAGCATTCCTCGCGCAAGATGAGCATCGCGCGCCGCTCGTCACCACGCTCTGCCTGACGGCGCGCGCGCTCCACAACTGTGACGGCCGGCTTGCGGGATTCCTTGACGAGGTATGCCATGACGCCCACCGAGTGCTGCCAGAGTCGTGCCAACGCGTGCTTGACGTCACCTTTGACCCAGCCTCCGATCGATGAAACTGACAATCCCGAATCATTCCATTCGACTCCAAGGTCGGATGAGGTGGTTTTTGGCTCGAAGGGACCGGGTGCCACGTAACCCGGTGGGTGATCTTGGCGTCGTGGGTGTGACGCGTGTCAGGCGGCGGGGCACTTCAGAGCGACGCGCGATACAGCTCGAGCAGATCCGCTTCGGTACAAGGCCGCGGGTTGCTGCGATGGCAAGCATCTTCGAGCGCTTTCATCGCGAGCGGCAGCAGATGCTCCTCACGAATGCCGGAGCTCGCAAGACCGCCGTTGATGCCGACACGCGCGCGCAGGCCGGCGATGGCGTTGGCAGCGTCATTGGCGTTACCCAAGAGCGCGCCGACGCGCCGCACCCGCTCTGGCACCGCGCTCGTGTTGAAGGCGATCACGGCGGGCAAACACAGAGCGTTGGCGAGGCCGTGGTGCAGCCCGTGCTCGCTCGAAAGTGGATGAGCCAGCGAGTGACACGCCCCGAGGCCCTTCTGAAACGCGATCGCGCCCATCATGGCCGCCTTCATCATGCCGCCGCGCGCTTCGAGATCACCGGGCGTTTCGACCGCGCGCAGCAGATGCTGGGCCACGAGCTCGATGCCGCCGAGCGCGATCGCGTCGGCCAGCGGATGGTCCCCGGTGGCCAGATAGGCCTCCACACAGTGTGTGAGCGCGTCGAACCCGGTGGCCGCGGTCACGCCCGGCGGCATCGAGACCGTGAGCTCCGGGTCCAGGATCGCTACTTTCGCCAACAGGTGCGGCGAGAAGATCACCGTCTTTCGGCCGGTCGAGCGCACGGTGAGCACGCCCGAGCGCCCGACCTCACTGCCCGTGCCGGCCGTCGTCGGGACCGTGATGATGGGCGGCACGTCGCGCGGGATGTGCACGCCGCCGTCGATGGCGTCGTCGAGCTCCTCGAAGGGCAGGCTGCATTTGGCGCGAAGCGCGATCAGCTTGGCCGCGTCCATCGGCGAGCCGCCGCCCACCGCCACCACGCCCTGCGCCTGGTGTGCCGCGTAGGCTTTGCTGCCATCCTCGACGTTCTGCTCGGTCGGATTGCCCTCCACGCCGGTAAAGACGCTACTGGAAAGGCCGGCTTCGTTGAGCGCCGAAAGCGGAGCCTTCAGCAGTCCGGTGCGCTCGACGCCCGCGTCCGCCACGAGCAGCACTCGCTGGATGCCGAGCGCCACTGTCTCCTGCCCCAGGCGCCGGATCTCGCCGGCTCCAAACACGATCTTGGTGGGAAAGCTCCAGATGCTCATATGACCTCGAAGTAGCGGGCTAGCTCCCAATCAGTGACGGCCTTGTCGTATTCGCGAACCTCCCAGGCGCGCGTGCTCGCGTAGTGGTCGACGAACTCACTACCGAAGAGCGCGCGCGCCGCCTTGCTGGCCGCGAAGCGCTCGGTGGCCTCACGCAGCGTGCGCGGCAGCCGCCCCGGGCCGTCGGTGCCCGCGTCGCCGCGCGTTTCCGGGGGCAGGCTCAGTCCTTTTTCGATGCCCCAAAGCCCGGCGGCCAGCGTGGCCGCCAGCGCGACATACGGATTCATGTCGGCCGCGGGCTGGCGATGCTCGATGCGCAGGGCGCTGCCCTGCCCCAGCCCGATGACGCGACAGCTGCAGGTGCGGTTCTCGACGCCCCAGCAGGCGACCAGCGGCGCCCACACGCCGGGCACGTAGCGCTTGTAGCTGTTGATGGTGGGCGATACCATTGCGGTCAGCTCCGGCATCAGCGCGACCTGGCCGGCCAGATACTGCTGCATCAGCTTCGACATGCCGGTGCCCTTGGCGTCGATGAAAGCGTTCTCGTCGCCCTGCCACAGGCTTTGGTGCAGGTGGCCGCTCGAGCCGGGCAGCGCGCCGTTCCACTTGGCCATGAACGTGACCGCCACGTCGTGGCGGTGCGCGATCTGCTTCATCGCCACCTTGAAGAGCGCCGCACGATCTGCCGTCTTGAGCGCGTCGTCGAAGCGAATCGCCCCCTCGTACACACCAGGCCCCGTCTCGGTGTGCAGACCCTCGAGCTCGATGTCGAAGTCGCGCAGGCCCTGGATGATGTCACGCATCAGCTCAGCGTCTTGCCCGCTTCGGACCCAGCTGTAGCCGAACATGCCCGGATCGAGCGGCGAGAGCCGACGAAACGCCTTTTCCTGTAGCGAATCGCGCGTCTCCTTGAACATGTAAAATTCGTACTCGGCGCCCACCATCGGCCGAAAGCCGAGCTTCTCCGCTCGCGCAATCACGCGCTTGAGCAGCGAGCGGGGGCAGGCAGGATGGGGCGAGCCATCATCGACGCGGAAGTCCGCCAGCATCGCCGCCACACCTGGCTCCCAGGGTACATTGCGCAGCGTGCTGGGATCCAGCACGGCTTGGGCATCCGGGTAGCCGGTGTGCCAGCCGGTGAGCTTGACGTTGTCGTACAGCGCGTCGGCCACGTCCCAACCGAAGATGACGTCGCAGAAGCCGAAGCCCTTGCCGAGCGCCGACTCCAGCTTGTCGAGCGACACGTACTTGCCGCGCAGCACGCCATCGATGTCGAAACCGCCAATCTTGGCCCGGTCGATACCGCGACCTCGCAGATCTTGAACCAGATCCGCCGCGGCGCGCTTGGCGGCTGCATGTCGATCTGCGGAGCTGGTTTTCGAGGATCGGCTCGCTCGGCGTTTGCGCGTGGCCATGAGCGGTTTTTTTACCACGCTCGCCCGCGACCTGGATCAGCTTCGCTTGATCACGCGAAAGACGCACAGCAAAACCCCAACCACCATCAGGATCGCGGCCAGGATACTCGTGCGCAGCGGACCGATGCTGAAAACGTCGCCCGTCGCCGCCGAATACACCACTTCCAGGATGATCATCAGCGTGCCAAGAGCGAGCACGGTCAGGCCCGGCTTCAGGCGCTCGAGAGTCGCCGGCTCGTCGTGCGGAGCGAAGTGGATTTGCAGCGCAGGCTTCGGAGCCGGCACGCTCACCAGTGGCAGCGGCGATTGCCCTGCCCCACGGCTCGGCGGTGGAAGCGAGCCCGCCGGAAGAAGCGAGCCCGCTGGAGGCGGCGCGCTCACGATCGGAGGTAGCGACGCGCCCATCCCAGCCGGCGGCGGGGTCGGCGAAAGCGACGGATTCGATGGCTGTGGCGCCCTCGGGTTCGATGGCGGCGCGGGGCCCGACTGCGACGCGGGCCCCGCGCGAGGCGACAGCGATGTCTGCGCTCGCTGCGGCGCCTGCGAGACGGGCAGCGGCGGGTACGAGGAGCGTCCGGGCACCTCCCCCGGCACCAAATCGAGATCCAGCCCCGTGCTCGGCATCGCCTCGGGGTCGGTGCTGAGCATGCTTCGGTGATCCTCGAGATCATCCAGCGCAGGTGCCACCGCAGCGCGCAGGCCGCTGCTGGTGCGCGGAGGCACCGGCGCGCGCGACACCGGAGCCAAGTCCAGATCCGGAACTTCGAACGCGCCGCTCACGGCCGGCGGAAAAGGAACCGGCGCTGGCCCGAGCGGGCGCAGCTCGAGCTCCAAATCCTGCGCTGCGGCGCCCTGCAGCGCTGCGGTGCTCTCGATGGCCGGACCGGCGCTGGCGAGGGGAGGAAGGTCCAGGGTTGGACGCTGCGCCAGCGTGGCCATCGGCGCGACCGGAGCTGGACCTCCGGGTGGTCGCGCGCTCGGCAGCCGGCGAGCCACCTCCACGCGCTCGACCCGCTCCACCAGAACACCCCCGCCTGGCTCGGCGCGCGAGTCACGCGGCATTCGTACTTCTTGCAGCTCACCCGACGTGATGCGAGCGGCCGCCAAAAGCTCGTTCCAAAACACGCCCGCGTCGGCATGGCGATCGCGTGGATCCAGCGCCAACGCCTTCTCGAACACCGCCTCGACCTCATCGGACACGATCACTCCCTCGCTGCCCGGCGTCGGACGGCGATTCGCATCCAAGATTGCGCCCATGATGGCCGCGGGCTCCCCGTCGATGATCGGGCGGCCCACCAGGGCTTCGGTCATGGTGAGCGCCAGACCCCACACGTCCGTCCACGGCCCGGTCTGGCCGTAGCGCTTCGGTGCCCACTGCTCGGGCGAGCCGTAAGCCGGTGTGAAGGTGGCGATGCCGGCGGCGCCCTGGCTCACGCGCCCAGCGACTTGACTCACGACGCTCTTGGCCTTGGCGATACCGAAGTCGAGGATCTTGATCACCTCTTCATCGGCCACGTTGGCGACGAAGATGTTCTCGGGCTTCAGATCGCGATGCACGATCGAGATTTGCCCCTCGGGTCCGCGAAAATTGTGAGCGCGTTCCAGGGCGCGCGCCACCGGCGTGAGCAAACGCACCAGCTTCTTCACAGGAAACGGCGCCTGCCCGTCGCGCTTGCGCTTGCGGATCAGCGCGTCGAGCGTGCTCCCTTCGAGCCACTCGAGCACCATGTACGGAACGAAGCACCCGTCCGGCAGCGTGAAGGCGTCCACATGGAGCGGCCGCACCACCGTCTGAATGCTTGCGGAAAGCTTGAACAGCAGCTCGGCTTCGGCACGGAATGAGTCGAGGAAGCGTTGTCGCGCTTCGGGCAAGAGCCCAGGCGGCAGGCGCAGGCACTTGAGCGCGACTGGGGCGCGAAAGCCTCCATGGTGCGCGCGGTAGACGGTCCCGAATCCGCCCTCGGCGACAACCGACTCGACGTGATACGTCGAAGCGATCACCGCCCCGACGATGCCGAACGCGTCTGCTGCCATCGTTTTCTGGTGCCGCCCGCCTTAGCTCGCAGCCACCTTGGCCACGCCGAGCTGACGCCTGAGCTTGCCATAGCGATCGCTGGCTGAAAACCAGAGCAAATCTTTACCTAGCTCGCCGTGCTGGCCCTCCTCGACTTCCAGCAGAGAAAGCGCCGTTCCAAGGTCACCGCACAAGAGCAATCCGGCCCGCGCCGCGGTCTTGTCCGCGGCGGCGGCCCAGCGCTGCAGGTTGGTCCGGCCGCCCTCCTCCACGAAGCGCAGGAAGCAACCGCGCAGCGCATCGACCTGCTGAGCCTCCAGCATGGGCTGAATCGCGCTTGCGATGGGGGTCACGCGCCGTTTCATGTCCTCGGCGATCGGGAGGCCCGGATTACCGATGGTGAGCGCGGCCAGGAATAGATCCTCGAGATCCGGCACGGCGCTGAACAACGTCTTCAGGTACATCTCCTGGCGGTACCAGGTCAGGTGGCGACCGATCAAGAAGGCCTGCTCGAGCTGCGTCTTGCCCGACAGCACGCGCTTGCCGATCACGGTGCAGGGCGGCACGCCCGGAATGTGCTCGAAGCCGGTGTCGCGCGTCTTCTCGAGGAACAGATTCGGGCAGGCCAGTCCCAAGATGGCGGCGGCCCAGGGCACGGCGCGCACCGCGGTGATGGTGGCCTTGGCGGCATCCTGCTTGGTCTCCGGCGACGGTTGATGCAGCTTTCCGTCGCGGCGCAGTGACGTGACGCGACCGACCAGCACCGCGGGCGCGATCAAGCTGAAGATCTGACCTGTAAGCAGCTCCTGCTCCGGATGGAACAGGAAGTCGTGCCAGGCGGCCTGCGAGATGCTGCCGCGCGGGGCGATCAAGGTTTGCGCCCGGCCCTGCTCGAATGCTGCCTTTTCGTCGGCATTGGCTGCACCGAGCGCCACCAGCGCTTCAGAAGCTCGAAACGCGGCGTCCAGGTCGCCACGCGCGCTCTGGATACGAAACAGCTGGCGATAGCCTTCAGTCGAGGTGGGGTTACGGCGAAGTCGTCGCCAGACCTCGTCCGGATCCTCGCTGGCAGCCTCGGCCGCGCTGTGCAAGTCGCTGAGGTCGACCTCCACGTTGACCGCCGCCTGTGCGCGGCGCAGCTCCTCTTCCAGCTCTTTGACGCGCGCCTCCAGCACCTCGACGCGCTTCAAGAGCAGCGTGCGCCCGGCGTCACCTTCGGCTTCGACTCGGATCGGCGACAGCGACGGGGCTGCTTCCTCGTAGTGCTCGATGATCTGCACGCGGTGCCGCGACTGGTACGCCGCCACCATGGCTTGCTCGAGCCGCAGCAGCCGCTGGCGATCCAGTCCTAGATTGTCCGCAGCCTTTTCGAGGCGCGTGCGCTCTTCAGCGGTGATCACGCCGTCGGCCAGCGCCTCACCGAACAGCTCCTCGTACTGCATCTCGAGCGGGCCGAGCCCCAAGCTGCCGGAGACTTCTCCAGCCGTGAAACCCTGCGCATGTTCGAAGCCACCGACGTCGGCTTTGTCCTCGCTCATCCTGGCTCGGCCTCCTCAAAATGGGCAGCACCTCGTCGGGCTCTGCCTGGTCCGGACGACCAATGTCTCGCTCTCGGCTCCGCTCAGCAACAGCGATTGGTGCGGCTCACGAGCCGCGAGTCGGAGCCATCTGAAGGTGGCGGGTTTGTTCTACGGCTGGTGTAGCTGTTTTTGGCCCGATCCTCGCTTTTCTTGACAGCTGACGGCTGAATACCGGCCGGCGGGCCACGATAGTTGTTGAATATGAAAATGACTTTCAATTTCTATAACTCGGCGCTATGTCCCCAGCCAATGAACCTGAGAGGGCCGCGTTGCCCCGTGAGTCACGCAAAAAAAGAAAGGTGCGCACTGATGTGTAGTTTACGAATTGGGTTGAAGGGTGGAGTTTTGGCGATGGCGTTGGTGGTGGGCTGCGGCGACGACGACCCGGGCAGCGACGGCGGCGAAGGTGGCGACGGCGGTGAGACGGCTGGCTCCTCGAGTGGCGGCAGCGGCAAGGCCGGCGGCAACACCGCGGGCTCGAGCAATGACGCCGGCATGAGCAATCCCGATCCGATCGGCGGCGCAGGCGGCGGCGACACCGATCCTCCGGTCGGCGGTGACGGCGGTGCGATCACGGGCGGTGGCGGCGAAGGCGGCGGCCCCGACACATTCGCCGAGATCACCGAAGTGGACGACAACATCTACACCCAGGTCAGCGATCTGCGCGGCCTGCGTTTCAGCACGATCGACAACAGCAACAAGCTGTGGGCCTCGGGTCACAAGGGCATCATCCCGAATCCGGCCACGCTCGCGGATCCCGACAAGGTCGTGGTGGTGGCGCGCTTCCTGCCGAACGGCTTGCCCGACACCACGTTCGGCGGCGACGGCTTCATCGAGCTCAACCTGACCCCGCGCGTGATCAACACGACTCCGGAGCCCGACGAGGTGACCAACGACGGCAACGAGGATTCGCTCGGCATCGTCGAGCTGGCCAACGGCGACGTGGTGGTGGCTGCCAACCGTCGCGACGCAGCCGGCAAGGGCATGGACGCGGTTCTGGTGCGCCTCAACTCGGCCGGTGAATACGTCAACACCTTCGGTGTTCAAGGCGTTGCCACGCTGACGTTCGGCTGGCCTGCAGCGGAAGACGCGACCTTCCCGAGCGCACCCGCAGCAGCCCCGAGCGACACCACCTGGGGCCTCGAAGTCGATAGCAGCACGGTCGGGACCGAGAAGCTCGTGGTGTTCGGCCTCGGGTCGGCTGCCAAGGGCCAGATGACCACCGGCAACGCCCCGGTACAGCGCACCGACAACGATCGCTACGTCACGCGCGTGCTGGCGACGACGGGCGCCATCGATCCGGGTTTCAACAACGGCGCCGCGTTCTTCTACAACAGCGGCGGGATTTTCGGCGACAACGCGCGGCGCGGCATCGTCGAAGCGGACGGCTCGATCCTTTCGGCCGGCTACGTCAACCTGGGCGAGTCGCTGGGTAACCACATCGTCGCCATCCGGCTGCTGCCCAGCGGCACGCGCGACATGACCTTCGGTCACGGCGTCTCGGCGAAAGGCGTGATTCGCTCGAATCCGCTCATCAACGACGGCGGCGTCGCCGAGTGTTACAACCTGGTGCGCCAGGCCGACGGGCGCATCATCACCACCGGTTATGGCGCCGCTACCGGCGCCGGCATCGCCTCGAGCTTCGGCTACGCGACGACCACGGCTCCCGACCTGGTGTCGTTCGCGTTCACGGCCGACGGCAAGGCGATCGACGACACGTTCGGCAATGCCGGCATGTTCATCGCGCAAAGCGAGGGCACACCCCTGCTCACTCGCTTCGAGGAGCGCGGCCGTGACATGGACATTCTAGCCGACCAGCGCCTGGTCTACGCCGGAAACTACGGCGAAGACCCGGCCATCTTCGTGGCCACGCCGGACGGTGACTTCGATCCGCAAAACGGCATCGGCAACCTCTTCACGTATGAGCCGTTGCCGCTCAATGGCACCAGCACCTCGCACTTCTTCCGCGTCGTGGCGTCACCCGATGGGTCGCTCATCGCGGCCTCGACGAGCCAGAACGCGGCCGGCGTGCTGCTGGCGATTCTCAAGGTTGGAGAGTGAAACACCCTGGCCGGAGCACCCTCACCCAGGCTGCGCTGGTCGCGGCCTGGGTGGCTCTGGCCACGGGCATCGCCTGCTTGCGCACCGACGATCCGCTGGAGCATTTGGCCAGCGGGTCGTCGCCGAGCGGCGCTGGAGCTTCAGCCGTCACCGGCAGCAGCGGTAGTGGTGTCGCGGCCTCATCGAACGCCGGCGGTAAGGCGAGCGGCGGGCAGGCGACGGGCGGCAGCGACCCGAGCGTTTTGGGCGGCGCCAGCGACGGCGGCGCCGATACCGGCCCGAATTGGCCCGCAGACTTTGGGTGCGGCGACGCGCCGGTGTCGAGCGAGCCCTTCTCGCAGCCGGCGCTGCGCGGTGCCGCGGCCGATTGCGCGCTGTGGCACTACTGCCGTTTCGAGGGCGGCGCGACCCAGCTCGAGTACGAGCTGAACGAATACGTCGAAGCGCCGAGCGCCACCACGTTGGCAAGGGCGCAGTCTTCCTACGCTCAGGCCATGTCGCTCTGGTCGGTCATCGAACCGTTCCGCGTCGGTCCGGGTGCATCGAGCAGTGACGACGAGCACCACGGCAAGGGTCTCAGCTCGCTGATCTACGTGTGGCCTGAAGTCGACCGCTGCCGCGTCGAGGAGCAGGTGGCGATGCAGGGCTACGTCACGAACATCGATGGGGTCTTCACCTCGGCGCGCGGGCTCTTCGCGCTCGACTACCTCTTGCACTATCCAGGCAGCGATACCGTCTGCCTCGCTTCCAAGGCCTCAGCAAAAAAGTGGGCGACCTTGAGCGAGGACGAGATCGGGGCGCTCAAACGACAGTACGCGGGAGCCCTGGGCGCCGACTTGGTAGCGCGCACCAGCGCCCTGCGAAACCTCTGGGCGGCCGATGGCGGCAACTTTCGTCAGAAGTTCGTCGACTTGACGGGCTACCCCGATCAGGACACGGCGATGACCATCCTGGCGTGGTCGCTGCTCTACATCGAGATTGAGCTCAAGGACTACAAGCTGGGCGTTCCGCTCGGCCTCACGCTCAAGTCGCCCGTGACCATCCAGGAATCGGCTTATTCGGGCCGGCTCACCGAGAATCTGCGCGCCAACCTGCGCGGGTTTCGTGCTCTGTTTCAGGGCTGCGGACCCGAGGGTGAAGGGCTGGGCTTCGACGACTGGCTCGTCGAAGCCGGCCACGGCGAGCTCGCGCAGGACATCGTGACCGCCTGGCAAGGGGCACAAGCTGCCGCCGACCAGTATCCACGCTTCGATCAGGCGAGCCCGGCTCAGCTCCAGTCGCTCTACGCCAGCATCAAGGTGCTCACCGACTTGCTCAAGGGCGACCTGTTCGCCGGTGACGGCAGCCCGCTCAGCTTTGATCTGCCCATGGGGATCGGTGATGACACCGATTAAGACGGCTGCCCCGTGGTTGTTTGGGGACCCAGCCCCCAACGCCTTGCTCGCGCGCTTGCTGCGCCCGATCGACGGCGCCTGGTTGGCCGCGCTACGGGTGCTGCTGGGTGTCTCGCTGGCGGTGTCGATGTGGCGCTTCACCGGCGCCGACTGGATCCATCGCTACTTCGTCGAGCCACGCTTCTTCTTCAAATACTGGGGCTTCGAGTGGGTCGGAGTGCTGTCAGCGCGCGGCATGCAGGTGCTCATCTGGAGCCTTTTCGCCCTGGCGTTGTGCATGGCTGCGGGCCTTCTGTTTCGGCTCAGCGCGCTACTGTTCACGCTGGGCCTGGTTTACCTGCAGCTGATCGACGTCGCCACTTACCTGAACCACTACTACTTGGCCGCGCTGCTCGCGCTGCTCTTGGCGCTCTCGCCTGCGGGTCGTGTGTGGTCGATCGATGCCTGGCTCGCGCAGCGCCTCGGGCGCGCTCAGGCGACCAACGTGAGTGCCGTCTGGCTGTACCTGCTCCGCTTCCAGATCGGCTTGGTCTACGTGTTCGCGGGGCTGGCCAAGCTGCAGAGCGATTGGCTGCTCCATGCCCAGCCGCTGCGCATCTGGCTCGGCGCCAGCACCGATTTACCGGTGCTCGGGCCGCTCTTCACCCTACCCTGGGTGCCGCTGGCCATGAGCTGGGGCGGCTTCCTGTTCGATACGTTCATCGTCGCATTCCTCTTGCATCCACGAACGCGCCTGTCGGCCTACGGCGTGCTGGTGGTCTTTCACGTTTTGACGCGGGTGCTGCTGCCGATCGGCATGTTCCCGGTGATCATGACCGTTTCGGCGCTGGTGTTCTTGTCGCCGGACTGGCCGCGCCGCTGGCTCGGTCGGTTGGGACGAGCTTTGCCGGCCAGCGCCGCGGCGACCTCCGCGACGCTGGCACCTCGGGCGCTGCAGCGATTCGGACTGGCTTTGGCGGCCGGCTATTGCGCGCTTCAGCTCGTGCTACCGCTCAGGTATCTGGCCTACGGAGGCAACGTGCTCTGGCACGAACAGGGCATGCGGTTCGGCTGGCGTGTGATGGTGCGCGCCAAGGGCGGCGGCACCACCTTCGTCGTGCACAGCGCGCGCCTGAACCACACCTGGCATGTCAACCCGCGCGACTACTTGACCCGAATGCAGGAAGCCGAGATGTCGAGCCAGCCCGACTTGATCGTCCAGCTGGCCCAGCACATCCGTCGCGATTTCGAGCAGCGCGGTCTGGGCCCGGTCGAGGTCCGCGCGGACTCGCGCGTCGCGCTCAACGGCCGGCGCAGCGCGCGGCTGCTGGATCCTCGAGTGGATCTCGGACGCGTCGAAGACGGTTTGGCCAAGGCGCCGTTCGTCTTGCCCGCTCCGCCCGAGGCTCCTGCGCACACGCGCCCCGTGCTTTGATGTCCGTGCTCAATCACTCCAGCTTCTTCACTTCTGCACTCACCGCCGCGCTTTTGGTCAGCCGTTCGGTGGCCGCGCAGCCCGCTCCCGAGGCGGCGCCTGCCCCCGAGCCGGCACCGACCGAGGTCACGGTAGTGGGCACGCGCGAGTCGCAAACCGCCGGCTCGGCCCACATCGTCGGCAAGAAGCAGCTCGAGCGCCAGGAGTACGACGACCCGGGCGCCATCCTGCAGCAAGTTCCGGGCGTGTACGTGCGCCAGGAGGACGGCGTGGGCCTGCGTCCCAACCTCGGTATCCGGGGCGCCAACCCCGACCGCAGCAAGAAGCTCACATTGATGGAGGACGGCATCCTGTTCGGGCCGGCTCCGTACTCGGCCCCCGCCGCCTACTACTTCCCGCTGATGACCCGCATGAGCGCGGTGCGCGTGATCAAGGGTCCGGCCGCGGTCGCATACGGACCACAAACCGTGGGCGGGGCGATCGACTTCATTTCACGTCCCATCCCCGGCTCACCCGCGGGCGTGCTCGACATCGGCTACGGCGAGTACGGCTACATGAAGGCCGATGGCTGGTTCGGTGCCAGCACCGAGCGCTTCGGTTTCCTGGTCGGCGGCACGCACCTTCACAACGAAGGCTTCAAGGAGCTACCGAGTGGGGCCGATACGGGGGCTACCCGCAATGATTGGCTGGTCAAAGGCAGCTACGTCGTCGATCCCACGGCCGAAGAGCAGAATCGCTTTCTGCTCAAGCTCGCTTACGCCGACGAAGTCTCCAACGAGACTTACCTGGGCCTGACCGATGCCGATCTGCGCGCCGATCCCGATCGCCGCTACCCCGCCAGCCAGCTCGATCAGATGAAGAATCATCGCGGCTCGGTGGTGCTCTTTCACGAGTACGACGACCCGGCGGCCCGGTTCAAGCTCAAGAGCGCCATGTATCGCCACGACTACGCCCGCATCTGGCGCAAGCTCAATTCACTGAGCGGCACCGCCATCTTCGACGTGCTCGCCAACCCGGGCGATCCGGCCAACGCCGGCTACCTGGCGGTCCTGCGCGGCGAAGCCGACAGCTCCACCGGCGGAGAAAGCCTGCTGGTCGGCCCCAACGATCGCGCCTTCGTGAGCGAGGGCCTGCAGACGGTGCTCGAACACCAGCGCAAGACCGGACCCTTCGAGCAGCGGCTCGAGCTCGGTACCCGCTTTCATCACGACGAGATCAGGCGGCGCCACAGCCAGACCAGCTTCACCATGGTGGAAGGAGACCTGATCCCGGAAGGCACCCCGGAGCAGGTCACGACCCTGAATCGGGAAAGCACGTACGCGCTGGCGCTGCACGCCATCGACGCCATCACCTGGCGCGCGCTCACGCTGACGCCGGGCCTGCGCGTCGAGCTGATCCACTCGCAGAGCGAAGACCGCCTGGCCCTCGCAACGACCGAGCGCGCCCTGGTCGCCTGGATGCCGGGTCTGGGCCTGTACGCGGCGCTCACGCGCGATTTCGGACTGCTCGCCGGCGTGTACCGCGGCTTCAGCCCTCCGCCGCCCGGCAGCGGGCCCGAGATCGCGCCCGAGTATAGCGTCAACTACGAAGCCGGCGCGCGCTTCAGCCGTGGACCGGCGCGCGTCGAGCTGATCGGTTTCTACAACGACTACTCGAACCTGACCGACATCTGCACCCTCTCGAGCGGCTGCATCGACGAGAACCTCGACCGCCAATTCGACGCCGGTCAGGCCCGCATCTACGGCGCCGAGGCCTTCGCCGCGCACGAGCTCCCCATCAGCAAGGCCGTGAAACTGCCGCTCTCGGTGGCCTACACGTTCACGCGCGCCGAGTTCATGAGCAGCTTCGACTCGTTCGACCCCATCTACGGCGACGTCACCGAAGGTGACGCGATCCCCTACGTGCCCAAGCACCAGCTCAGCGCTACCCTCGGCGTCGAGCACGACCGCGCCTCCGCTTACGCCAGCTTCGGCTACGTGTCGCGCCTGCGCGAGGAGGCCGGGCAGGCCCCGCTCAGTCAGTCACTCGTCACCGATCGCCAAATCTTCCTCGACGCTGGCTTGCAGCTCAAGGTGCTGGGCCCGCTCAAGCTCTACGGCAACCTCCGCAACGTGCTCGATGAGAGGGCACTCGTCTCTCGCCGTCCCTACGGCGCCCGCCCCAGCCCCCCCCGCTGGCTCCAAGTCGGCGCCAAGGTCGAGCTTTGAGCTGCATCACCGCGCGCGCTCGTCCTCGGTCCGAACGCGTGCGCTCGTCTCCTTGCTCCGCAAACTCCACGTGACAGCGGTCAGCCGCCCGCGCCGCCGCCACCCGAGGCTGCCGGGGCGCCGCCGTCACCGGCACCGCCACCGCCCATCGAGCCCGCGCACTCATCGTACACCTGGAAGTTGGGGTCGGGGGGATCGGGGGGCGAGAAGCATAGGCCGAGACCCTTGAAGGCGTCGGTAAGCTCAACCTGAGTCAAAAGCGAGCAGGTGAGCCTCGGATCGTTGCACTCCGCGGGGCAGTTACAGGCCGGCGTGCAGAAGCCGAAATCGCCGACGAAGCCGGTCTCGGAGGTGAGGACGGAGGCGTAGAAGCAGGCGCCGTCGAACTTCTCGGTCTCGGCGTTCCAGGCGCATTCGCTGAGCAGGCCGCAGGTCGCGGCGCAGTGGCCAGTCGTCGAATCGACCGCGTCGGCTTGGCAGAAGCCCAGGCACTCGTCCGGCTCCGCCGGCTGGCCTTCAGGCACCACCGCGCATGGCTCACCGAGCGCCTTGCCGGTCGGCTTCTCTGTCAAACACACGCCGCTCAGGAATGACTGATCGCAGTACATGCCGTCGGCGCAGTCGAGGTCACCACGGCACGAGGGCAAACAGGCCGGGGTCACGATGGCGCAGGTACCGTCGATGCAGAGCTCCCCGGCGCCGCAGTCGGTAGTTTCGGTGCACACGTCTTGAGTGGCACCCAAGAGTGCCGGGTTGCACGCGAACTCGGCGCGGTCGTGGCACTTCAGCTTACCGATCTCCGGCTGGCCGAAAGTGCAGCTCTCCATGCAGTAACCGAGATCCGAACCGGCATCGAACGGGTAACACAGCGCAGCACCAGTACCGAACTCGAGCTCGCACGGGTCCAATGGGTTCTCCGCCGTGATCTCAGCCCGGTCGCATCCGATGGTACACACGCCCTTGGGCGGCGCACCCGGGCCCAGCACGGCATCCGTGGCGGTGACGCACTTCAGGCCGGGTGCCTTGGTATCCGCGCACTGACCGTCGTTGATGCAGCCGCTGCCCAGCTTGGTCTGCAACGCACCGACGGTCGAGCCCGCCGTGCCCGCCATGGTCGTGCCGCCTTCATTGAGATTACCGGCCGTGGAGTTGCCGCCGCCCCCGATGATCGTCCCCTGCCCGCCCACCTCGTCCCCACCCCTGGCTTCGTCCTTTCCGCAGCTCACCAGCCCGGTCAGCACCAACAGACCCGCTACGCACCACGCCTTTGCTGCTTTCATCGCACTGAAGCCTCCAAAAAAAGGGGCCCGCTGTCGAGCCGCCAAGCCTGCTCGTAGCTTTTCCGTGAACGCGCCAAAGCGCAAGCTACAATCCGCCGATTTGTTGCCGATTCGTTGAATATTCGCGCGTGAGCCCGAGCGCGCGCGACACATCGGCTCCGCGCAGGAAAATTTCGCGCGGGGCGGGAGCGCTCGTTCTCTTCTTGATGGGCCCGGCGAACGGCCAACTTGAAGCCGAGCACACCGATCACCGGACCGGCCAAGTGCCCTTGCGGCTCCCCCCTCCTCAGAAGACACCCACCGCCAGCCCGAGCGACGCGCCAGAGAACGGCTGGCCGAAATCCGCCACGGTCCGTCCCCCAAAACGCACGCCCACGCGCGGCGAGCAGACGCCGACGAAAGCTTGCAGCTCCAGCGACGCCCGTGGCCCGAGCCGCAGCGCCGCACCTGCCTCCACCAGTCCCGCCAGCACCAGCACCGAGTCTTGCTTGCCGCCCCATGGCCGTTCGGCGCGGCCCGACATCTCCGCGCTAACCAGCATCGCGCCTAGCCCAGCCTTGAGCACGACCGGATCGCGCAGTGGGTAGGCATCGATCAGAACACCACCCGCCAGCCAATGTACATCGGCCTCACCTTCCGGAGCCTTGACCGTGGCTGGAAACGGCGACACCTTGGCGAAAGCGCTGGTCGAGAGCCAGCGCACCGGGAAGGCTCGGAGCTCGACCGCCACATCGGGATGCAGTCCCAGCCCACCGGTGGTGCCGCCGACCATCGCGGCGAGCCACAAGCGGCGCTCTTCTTCGATGATGGGCGGCGGTGGCAAGTGGATGCGCACGGGCTCGGGCGGCTCCGTGAGACGCGCAGGCGCAGGCGGCGCGATACCGAGCTCGGTGAAGCGCGCTCGAAAGCGCTCAGCCAGCACTGCGGCGTTGGTGTCGGCGCGCCGCCTGGGATCGAGTCGCTCGCGCTCACGCTGCGGCTCGGCACCATTCGGGCGCGCCACGACCACCTCGGCGGTGCGGTTGCCCTGATCCACCGCGATGAGCGCAGCGCCACCCGAGCGCTCGAGCAGCTCCTCCAGGTCCGGTTCGGCGGCGTCGCGCGTCATCACCTCGACGCGGTACCCGAACAACGCCAGCTCGGCCGCCAGGCGCCGCACGAAGGGCGCCTCCGGGTTGTGGCTGATCACCACCACCAGCGGGCCGGAAGCGTCCTGAGCCGCCGCGCGCGCGCTCGTCAGCCAAGCTACGCACGCCAGCAGCAGCCCGCAGAGCAGCCGCGCCAATGCCAATCCACCGAGCCGAGCTCCAAACCGAACGTCAGCGACCGAGCAGCTGACGAGCGACGCGCTCGTGCGGCCCGCTCGAGTACTTGCCGAGGTAATGTTCGGCAGCCTTGCGCGCGCCCGCTCGATCACCCGAGCGCGACAGCGACTCCATGAGCCGACCTTCGGCTTCACGCGCGAGGGGTCCCCCAGGCTGCTCGGCGAGGTAAGTCCGGAACCATCGGGCGGCCTCAGCATACGCTGCCCGCTGGTCGAAATGTACACGGGCAATCGAGAAGGCCGCCTGCTTGGCCGCCGCAGATCCGGAAGCGCGCGAGCGTAACGCCTGATACGCCGAAAGTGCATCCACGGGCCGGCCTGCGAAGCGCGCGGTGTCACCGAGCAGCGAGAGCTCCGGAACCTGCGCCTTCGAAATTGCCGTGTCGAAGCCGTCGACTGCGATCACCGAATAGGCGTCGGAAAAGCGGGCCGCCTTGGCCAGGCTCTGCCAGCTCGGGCTCACCGGAGCAGCATCGCCGTGCGCGGCCGGGGCCGCCACGTCCGGCGCGCCTTCCGCTGCGGCGGGCTCAGCGGGTGGCGCTGCCGCCGGCTCTGCCCCGTGGCTCGGAATGCGGGCCGCACCCACCGCGCTGATCTCGAAGTGACCGGTGCGGCAGGAGGCGTTGAGCGACTCGCCGGCCAGCAAAGTTCGACCTTCACCGAGCACGCAGCCCGAAACCACGACCTTGCCCTCGCGCAGCGTGAGCGTGAACAGCTCGTCACTGGGGCGGAAGCCCACGTCGAAACGCGTGCCGGTCACGTCGACCGCGAACGGCCCCAAGCTGAGGCGGTAGTGAGCGCCGTGATGGGGCGTGACGCTCACGTCCGCGGCGCCCGACTCCAGCACCAAGTGCGCACCGGCGGCGTCCAGCGTTGCCAGGCGCGCCCGCGAACCTTGCGACAACGTGATCTGCGACCCGTCCGAAAAGCGAATGGGCGGTGTGCTAGCCTCTGTAGCGCTCACCCACTCACCGACCGCCAGCGCGTGCCCGCCGAAAGTCACCTCGAGCGGCACGCTCGAGCGATTGACCACGTAGGCCGCCACGCCCGCAGCCGCAGCCGCCAGCGTCACCGCCCCGGCCCAGAGCCGCGCCCGCGAGGGCCGGCGCACCGGGTGCCCGGTGATACGAACCCGCACGCTCCCGAGCGAAAGATCTTGAGCGAGCACTTCGTCCTGCTCGACCGCCAGGTCGCGCCCCAGGCGCTGCAGCCGTTCTGTGAGCCCAGTCATGAAGCGCTCCCTTCCGCGGATACGCGCAGCCACTCAGCGAGCGCCGGCTCCCGCGCGGCCGCGCTGGCGAAGCTGATCTGAGCGCGCGCCAAACGGCGCTTGATGGTGGCGAGCGAGCAGCCGCACGAGGCCGCCACTTCTGTCAGCTCCATCCCGGCCACGAAACGCAAAGCAAACGCGATGTGCTGGTCGGTATCCAGCCGCTCGAGCACCCGATATACCGCCTGCATCGACTGGCTCGCCTCGAAGTCCGCCGGCGGCAGCTCCGGCTCCGGCAACTCCGAAAAGGGCAGGAAGCGCAGCACGCGACCGCGCACGCGACGACGAATGCGAGCGCGCGCCGTGAACACGGCAATCTGCGTCAGCCAGGCGCGCAGGGCCCTGGGATCCACCAAACGATTGACCGACTCGAGCGCGGTGACGAACACGTCGTGCACCAGATCCAGAATCTCCGAGTCCGGCCCCATGACTCGCACCAGCACGCGCCGGACGTGCGGGGCGTAGCGATCGAACAGCACGGTGCCCGCATCCGGGTGCCGTGCGCGCAGCGAGAGCACCAGCAGCTCGTCCGACTCGGGTGCCGGAAGCTCCGCCTGGCTCCGGCGAAGCGGCAGGAGCTCGGCAATTGCTTGGGAGTCCTTCTTGGCCATGCGCGGGGTCCGACGGAAGTTAAGTGTCCTTTCCGCGGCCAATCGGCTCAAGCGACGCACTTTTCCGTATCGAATCGGGTCCTGCCTGGTGTCGCTGGGGGGTCCCCACCCTAGCTCCAAGAACGCGGTCAGGCGGGTGGGGCGCGACCCCAGCTCCGGTGTATGTTTCGGGCATGTCGCCAGCCAGGGTCGCTCGCGGTGCGCTGCTGTTTGCCTGGCTGCTCGCCTGCGGCGAGCGGGCCGGGGATCCGGTGGTGCGCGTGGATCTAACTGACGCTGGTGGCAGCGCCGGAAGCGGCGGCGCCGGGAGCGGCGGCGCCGGGAGCGGCGGCGCCGGTGGCTCGCTTTCGATAGGTGCGGCCGGTGGCGGCGGCGCGGCGGGCGAGCTCGAGCCAGGTCCGACCGGTCTATGCGGCGCCTGCGAGTCGAGCGACCAATGCGGCGACGGCAACGACGTCTGTGTCCGCCACCAAGGCGTGAGCCGCTGCGGTCGTGATTGCGACGAGGCCTTCGGCTGCCCCGACGGCTACAGCTGCGTGGAGCTCGACAACAGCTTGCTTCTGCAATGCGTGGCGGACGCCACTTGCCTGGATCCGGTTACGCCTCCGCCCGCGCTCGCCGACGTACGCGCCTACTTGCTCTCGCGCATCAACACCGAGCGCATCGAGCGCAATCTGCCAGCGCTCGCCGTCATGGCGTGCCTGGACCGTCTCGCGCAAGAGAGCGCGCTCGATTACTCGCGCACCGAGGAGCCGCTCGGCAAGTTCATCGATGAGTGCGATCCGATCTGGCCCAACTGCGAGTGCAACTGGAGTGCGCAGGCGGAGATCGCGGTCGCGCACTACGGGCTCGACTGGCTCGCCGCGATCGAGCGCGCCCTGAGCGACGATCGCTTCGCCCGCTCCTTCATCGAGTTCGAGGTCACTCACGTCGGCATCGGCTTCTGGATCTCCGGCGACGAAGCCTGGATTGCCCTGTCCTTCTCGTGATCTCACCCCCAACCGCGCGGCCGGAGTAGCGCACCCACCCCACCCTGCGCTAAGAAGCGCGCCTCCTTACCGAGTCGATAGCTCAGCCGGTTAGAGCAGCGGATTTTTAACCCGAGTGTAATACGAAAAATGCGGGATTTCTCGGAGAGAAATGCGGCGCGTTAGGGGCGACTGCTAGCGAGGCGTGAGCCATCGTGGGCCATCAATGTCCCACCTTTTTAGCCGCGCTAGGCACCTAGCGGTATATACTGGCTGTAGACGGGAGCAGTCCCATGGCCACCGAAGAAACCGAGATCACACGAGAGCAGCTCGAGGCGGAAGCCGAGGCGCTGGCTCGCGAAGTGCTTGGCGTTTCGGCCGAGGAAGCTTGGCGCCGTGTGCGCGATGAACGCTTGCATGAAGGTACGTTCTTCGCAACCCGGCTAGCAGAGATCCACTTCCTTCTAGGCGATCCCGGCGCGCACTACCCAGCCGCCGCGGAATAGCCAACGCGCGCATGCCGCTAACGGGGGACACCCCGAAGCAGTGCTTCGACAGGTTTCGTAGCTTCGTGGCGGAGCTTGTCGCGAAAACGCTTGTTACGGACGCGGTCGTGCTGTGTCCGAAGATCAGCGGCGACGGCGACGACACCCGGCGGGTCCTCACCCTTGGCCCGCAGGCTGCAAAGGCAATTCGCCTCAAGAGCGCCAAGCACGGCGAGGTGCACGTCTCGCTTCGCCAGTCCCTGCACGTGTTGTCCGAAGGCCAGCGCTATCGCCTTCGAACACAAGCCTATGCCTACGCCCTCTACGATCGCGAGCCGGGCCCGACACATGACCCGCTGTTCCGTTGGGAGTATGTCGCCGACCCCGATCCGAACGGCTTATGGTGCCGCAGCCACTTTCACGTTGGCATCGGTCGTGCTCCGCGTGACCCGATCACCGTCGCCATCGGTAACGCAAAAGCCGACCTCGACCGTCTACACGTTCCCACCGGCTTCGTTCTGATCGAGCATGTCGTTCGTTTCCTGATCAACGATCTGCAAGTGCCCGGGCTGGAAGGCTGGGATGCGGAGCTGCGCCGCTGCGAAGACCGGTTCTTTGCCGAGTTCAACTCCCGAACCTCGACGCCATAGCGCTTTGGTGGGTGGCCGACCGGACGGGCCACAAGTCGAACGTGATGATTAACCGCTACCGCCGCGCCCGCGCGTACGGCCGCGGAGTTAAACCTCGGCTCCCTTGTTTCACTCGACCGTGCTATCCCGGACCTCCCTCGTGGGCCATCGCCCATGGGATCGCCCATGAAGGCCCAAACCAAGAACCAGAAAAAGTCACGGTCCAGCAGAAAATAAGCATACCGGGTCGATAGCTCAGCCGGTTAGAGCAGCGGATTTTTAATCCGTTGGTCCAGGGTTCGAATCCCTGTCGACCCACCCAATCTCGGCATCGTTCGGTCCCGGTAGGGACTCGCGACACAGAGCAACCACGGCGCGAGCTGCGTCGCCCGAGTCCCCCCAGCGCGACTTGTCTTGCTCGAGACCGAGCACCTATGTGCGGGATTCGCGGCATTGCGCGAGTCGTGCGTCCACCGATGCGGGCATCACGCCCGTGCGTTCCCACTCTGCCAACTCCTCGGCCGTGAGTGGGACCGTCCCCTCGCGAGTGCACGACTAGCGATTCGAACACGGCCACCCGCCTCTAACCTTGCGGTTTCAGGCTGGCCAGCGCCGGACCCACGTGCCGGGTCAGCTCCGCCTCGACGCCCGAGCCGAGCGCCGCGCCGGCGCTGAACAGCGCAAACGCCACGTACTCGTGCAGCATCTGCTTGA
Source organism: Polyangiaceae bacterium (assembly GCA_035281385.1). Lineage (GTDB taxonomy): Bacteria > Myxococcota_A > Polyangia > Polyangiales > Polyangiaceae > PMG-095. The sequence goes on along the minus strand of DATEDZ010000147.1, from coordinate 20,389 downwards.
GGATATTGTCCGGATCAGCGCCGCCCGCCACGATGGCCGAGTTGTGTGCCACCGCCTCGGCGTCGAGCTCACCTTGCTCGTTCGGACCCGCGTTGCGAAACAGCATGTCGTAGACGCCCGCGCCCACCGCGAACGACGACAGGCCGGCTCGCACCTCGTCGGCTCGGCCCGCCCCCGCCGCAGCGCGAAAAATCGCGGACAGCGCCCCGTTGGCGGCCGCCACCAGCGCCGTGGGTCCGCCCGCCGCGCGCGGCGGATGGATCACGATGTGCCCCGACTGCACCAGCCCGTAGACCTGCTTGGTGATCTCGAACTCTCCGAGGCCGCTGCTGCGTCCGATGTCTCCGACGCTCTGGCGGCCGTCCACGGCCTCGAACGCCACCTTGAACTCTTCGTCCGGATTGCCGCGGCCCTCGTGCTTGACCGGCACATGCTCGGCCGAAGGGATCTTCTGGCGGAAGTAGCGCATCTCGTCCATGCGCGTCACGCCGTCCATCAAGAGCGCGTTGGCGCTGACCGTGTGGCGTGAAGCCAGCCGCGATTCGTCGAATCCATCGAGAAAGAAGAACGTCCCGTCATCGACCGTCAAGGTCGCGAACACGATCTCGTCGACCTGCTTGGAGATGTGCTTGTAGATCTGCTCTTGCTTCAGCACCCCGAGCTCGATGGCGGCCTGGCCAAAGCGCGTGCCGGCCTTGACCTGATCCATGATGCGATCGCGTGTTTCGCCGTCGATCACGCCGTAGCGGTACAGCACTGCGCCGAGCCGCTCGCCCTCCACATTCGTGACCGCGCCCACCACGTTACCCTGGTCGAAGAAAACCGAGCGCACGTCGTCGCCGTCCAGCACCACGAGCTCCCCGCGCCAGCCTGTTTGCCCCAAAAGCGCCAGTACATCGCACAGCGCGCCTGGCGCCGTGACCTCGCCCGCGAGCCGCACGATCGCGCCGTCATCGGCGTCGCGCCGCCCATCCTCCCCCGTGTAGCGCATGAACACCACGTGGTCGGGCGACGGCAACATGCGATACGCCCCCGCACGCGCGCGCAAGCGCTGGCTCGCCACGGTTCCAATCGGGTGCGCCTCACCGCGATTGTCGATGCGCACCAGCTCGGCTTTTCCGTCGCGCATATCAGCCCAAGTCTACCACGCCCGCGCCGTCCCCTCACTTATCGAAACGAGCGAGCAAACAGGGAGGCGGGGAGATCGGAGAGAGTATTTTTTGCGCGCGCCGCGCGCGTAAAAAATGCGCTTTCGGTCTAGCCTCCCCGCCTCCTGTTCTCTCGTGCTCGCTAACGCAGCTCGGCGACGGGTCCGCCGAAGGTGCGTTCGAGGCTGCCGAGCAACGAGCCGTCGGGGGTGACGCGGGTACCGGGTAGATCGAGCACGGCTTGTGCGCCGTCTTTCAGCTCGAGCACCAGCTCCACCGGGCAAGAGCCGGGCGATGCCGCCAAGAGCTCTTTCAGCTTCTCGAGATCACTCTTGCGCGTGCGCTCGGCATCCAGGCGAATCGAGATCGCGCGAGTGGCGCGCAGCGCCGCGTCGGAAAGCAGCTCGACCGAGTCGACCAGCAAGGTGGGCTCGCGCTCCTCCTCCGGATCCTCGGTCATGGGAAAGCTGACCTTGCCGCTCACGATCACCGGCTCACCACAGGTCAAAAGGTGCGCATACGTATCGATGCGATCACCACGCACCTTGGCCTGCACTCGTCCGAACTGGTCCTCGATTTCGAGGAACGCGGCGCGCCCGCCGGAGCCACCCTTGAACAGGCGCTCCTGGTAATTCTCGACCATGCCGGCCACGCTAACCGCCGACCAGGCCTGCTGATTGGCAAGCTCCAGCGTGCCGATGGCGCCGATGCGCGGCAGCTTACTCTGGTAGCGAAACAACGGATGGCCCGACACATAGCAACCGAGGGCCGCGCGCTCACGCTTCAGGAGCTCCATGCGATCCCACTCCACGGCCACCGGGTACTCGTCGCCCGCCGCAGCCGCCGCCCCGCCGTTCTTACCCGGCGCGTCGAACATGCCGAACAAATTGGTCTGGCCCCGCTCGCGATCCCGGCTCGAGGCGCGCGAGCGTTCGAGCGCGCGATCGACGGCCGCGTAGGCCCTGGCGCGCGTGACACCGCTCGGCTCGAGCACGCTGTCGAACGCGCCACATTGCACGAGCGACTCGAGCACGCCCTTGTTCAACCGCTTCGAATCGACGCGCGTCGCCAGGTCGAACAAGTCGCGAAAGGGTCCACTAGCGCGCCGCGCTTCGAACATGGTCTCGAGCGCCGCCTCACCCACCCCGCGCACCGCGCCCAGCCCGAAGCGGATCTGCGGTCCGAGCCTGTCGCGCAGCCGACCCGAGCGCGCCAGCGGTCCGCGCCCATCCGGATTCTGGTAGACGACCGTGAAGTCGACCGCGCTCAAGTTGATGTCCGGCGGTAGCACCGCCACGCCCCAGGCGCGCGCCTCCGCGATGGTGCGCACGACCTTCTCGATCTTCTCCTTGTCCGCGGTCATCAGCGCAGCGAAAAACTCGGTCGGGTAATGCGCCTTGAGGAAGGCCGTTTGATACGTGATCAGCGCGTACGCGGCCGAGTGGCTCTTGTTGAAGCCATATGATGCGAAGCCCTCGATCTCTTTGAAGATGGCCGACGACTGCTGGGCCGTCACCCCCTTGTCGAGCGCACCTTGAATGAAGGTTTGCTCCTGCTTCTGCATCTCCTCGGCCTTCTTTTTGCCCATCGCGCGGCGCAGCAGATCCGCGCCGCCCAGCGTGTAGCCCGCCAGGTGCTGCGCGATCTGCATCACCTGCTCCTGGTAGACGGGCACGCCGTAGGTCGGCGCCAGCACGTCATCGACCAACGGATGCAGCTTGCGGATCGCCTTTCTACCGTGCTTGCTAGCGATGAAGTCGTCGATCATACCGGTGCCGAGCGGCCCCGGTCGGTAAAGCGCGACGACGGCGACGATGTCCTCGAAGCAGTCGGGCTGCAGTCGCTTGAGTAGCTGCTGCATGCCGGATGATTCGAGCTGGAAGACGCCGGTGGTCTCACCGCTCGAGACGAGCTGGTAGCTGGCCTTGTCGTCGAGCCCAATTTTGCCCAAATCCAGCGGATTTTCGGCGCGATCCGGGCGAGCGTTGACCAGCCTCTGAGCGACGTCGATGACGGTGAGCGTCTTCAGGCCCAGAAAGTCGAACTTGACCAGACCGGCCGCTTCGACGTCGTCCTTGTCGTACTGCGTGACGATCGATACGTCGCTCTTGAAGCATGGCACGTGCTCGGTGAGCGGGCCATCGCTGATCACCACACCGGCCGCGTGCATGCCAGCGTGCCGCGTCAGCCCTTCGAGCTTGCGGCTGTGTCCGAGCAGCTCCTGCACGCGCGCGTCACTGTCCGAAAGCGCCTTCAACTTGGGCTCGACCTCGAGCGCCTCGTCGATGGTGTACGTCTTGCCCTGACCCTTGTCCGGGATCATGCTGGCAATGCGCTGCGCCTCCGTCGCCGCAAAGCCCATGGCACGTGCCACATCCTTGATCACGCTGCGCGCCTTCAAGTTTTGGAAAGTGGCAATCTGTCCGACGCTCTCGATGCCGTACTTCTCGGCCACGTAACGGATCACCTCGTCGCGGCGCGCCATGCAGAAGTCGATGTCGAAGTCCGGCATGCTGACGCGCTCCGGATTCAAGAAGCGCTCGAACAGCAGGTTGTACGGGATCGGATCGATCTCGGTGATTTTCAGCGAATAGGCCACGATCGAGCCGGCTCCGGAACCGCGGCCCGGCCCCACCGGAATACCCCGCGCCTTCGCCTCGCGGATGAAATCCCAGACGATCAAGAAGTACCCCGGGTACTTCATACCGATGATCACGTCGAGCTCGGTCTCGAGCCGCTCGCGATAAAAGGTTTCGTCGACCACCTTGCCCAGGCTGCGGAAGTGCGCCAGTCGCTGCTCCAGGCCCTCGCGCGACAAATGCCGGAAGTAGCTGTCGGTGTCGTAGCCCGCAGGCACCTGAAACTGCGGCAGCATGGGCTTACCCAACTCGAGCTTCAGCGCCGAGCACATCTCGGTGACGCGCAGGGTGTTTTCGAGCGCACCCGGCACACCGCCGAACAGCGCGGCCATCTCGTCCGGAGTCTTCAGGTACATCTCGAACGAGTTGTGATGCAGCGGCTGCGCTTCGGCGAAGGTGCGCCCGTGGCCCACGCACTCCAGATAGAGCTGCGCGACGCCATCGTCCTTGCTCATGAAATGCACGTCGTTGCTGGCGACGACCGGCAGAGCCAGGCGTCCCGCCGCTTTGAGCAGGATGTCGGTCAGCACCGGTTGCTCGGGAAAACCGTGGTCCTGCAGCTCGACGAAGAAGTGGCCGGGCTCGAAGCGATCGCGCAAGTCGGCAAGCACGGGCTCGGCGGCTTCAGCACCCTGCTCCAAAATGCGCTGCGCGGCGAGGCCTGCCATGCAACCGCTGAGCGCGATCAACCCTTTGCTGCGCTCCGTGATGAAGTCGAGCGTCACCGCAGGCGCGTAGTCGTGCGCAGAGCGCAAGTGCCCCTCCGACACGATGCGCACCAGGTTCTTGTAGCCCTCCTGATTTTCGGCGAGCAAGACCAGGTGATCGACCGCGCCGCTCGCAGTCGTGCGCGGAATGAACAGCTCCGCACCCAGCAGCGGCGTGAGCCCCTTATCCTGGCAGGTCTTGTAATGGCGGATCGCGCCGTACATGTTGGCAACGTCGGTCAGCGCGACGCCCCGCATGCCGCGCTCCTTGGCCTTGCCGGGCAGGTCCGAGAGCTTCACCGCGCTCGTCAGGAACGAGTACTGCGAGTGAACGTGCAGGTGGACGAACTCCGCAGGCATCCTCCCGGACTTACCACGTCGCTCGGACGCGCTACGCGAGCGAGAGAACAGGAAGGGGAAAGCAGGGAAGGATGGTTTTTTTGCCGGCTTCGCCGGCCCAGAAAATCTTCCTAACTTCCACCGTTCCCGTTTGCTCCTCCGTCCTGCACCGGCCGGCAGGCCGCATTGACGTTGAAGCGAAGGGCGGGGTCGTCCGTCGATCCAAGTGGCCTACGTCGCTTGCGCTGTGGGCAAAACTTGGACTAGCTCCTCTCCTCGAGGTACCTCACATGCTTTCTAGCTCTCGATTGTTGGCTGTGATGCTTGCCGTCGCGATCGCGACCCCCCTGGCCGTTGGCTGCAATGCGTCGGCGTCCTTCAAGGCCGGAGGCGAGGAAGCAAAGGCTCCGCCGCCTCCGCCGCCTCCGCCGCCTCCGCCGGCCACCACCGAGCCCGCGCCTATACCCAGCCCCGCGCCTGCACCTGCCCCGGCGCCCGCAGCCACGCCGACTCCAGCGGCCGAGCCGGTGCTCAAGAAGGACAAGCTCGAGATGCCGGGCGAGATCCAGTTCGAGTCGGGCAAGGCCGTCATCAAGCCCGAGAGCGAAAGCATCATCGACGCGCTCAAGAACTATCTCGACAAGACTCCGCGCGTGACCAAACTGCGCATCGAGGGTCACACGGACAACGTCGGCTCGCCCGAGTCCAACGAGAAGCTCTCCGGTGAGCGTGCGCTCGCCATCAAGAAGGCGCTGATCGCCAAGGGCGTCAAGGCCGAGCGGCTGCTGGCCGTCGGCTTCGGCCAGAACAAACCGGTCGCCGACAACGCCACCGACGATGGCAAGGCCAAGAACCGTCGCACCGAGTTTCGCGTCGCGGAGCTGGGCGGAAAAAAGTATTTGGGGCTCGACCCCACGGGTGGCGGTAAAGTCTTCGAGTGATTTTGGCTGACAGATTACGCGGCGGCGCCGGCCGACTCCGTCGCGCTGCCCCGCCGCTGCTGCTGTTGTCGCTGCTGTCGTGCAACGACCCACCCCCTGATTTGCGTGAGTGGCGCGTCAGCGATCACGATCACACCGACAAGCCGAATAGCGGCCAGGTGCAGGTCGATCCCAACGACGCAGGCACCCAGGCACCTCCCGGGCTGGACGACGTGACGATCGTGGCCTGGCAACAGAACTGCACGCGCTGTCACGGGCAGCTCGGGCGCGGCGACGGCCCGCAAGGTCCAATGGTCAAGGCGACCAACCTCACCGACGCGACGTGGCAAGCGTCCGTCAACGACCAACAAATCGCGCGCTCGATCAAGGACGGTAAGGGCGCGATGCCTGCATCCAACTTGCCGGACAGCACGATCGAGAAGCTGGTGAAACTGGTGCGCATGATGGGCAAGGCGCAGCAAGCTGCTGAAACGGCCGCCAGCGCGGTCAGCGCGGCGGCGAGCGCCTCGGCCGCGCCGCACGCGCCTTCGACCGCGCCGCCCAAACCACGTCCTTCGGCTGCAGCGCTGGCGCCCGCACCGAAGCCCAGCGCCCCCTGACGCCAGCCGCGTGATCCCGAAGCTGCGCACGCTGCTACCACGCCTCATCCTGCTAGCGGGGGTGGTGGGTGTCGGCGCTTTCATGGCGCCGCACATGCCCCACGAGCAAAGCGTCGCGGTTCGACTGGGGCGTCGTCAGGTCACGCGGGTCAGCGGCGTGGTCACGAGACTTGGTGACGCCGAGCCCACCGCGGGATTTTCCCAGGAATTTCCTGGAGCCTCGCCCCGGAGCGTGCGCCACGAGTTCTCAGCCCCGAGTGGCACCTACATCGTAACCATTACTATTACGGACAAGCCCCCGGATGCTGAAAGTCGCGGAGGTAGGGCGGGGACAAACCAGGAAGTCAGTGGGGTGAGGACCCCACCGACAAACCAGGAAGTCCCAGATCCCGCGCGAGCGGGAGCTGGGGCAGCACCCCCCAATCAATCAGAGACAACGTTCGAGCGAAGAGTTAGCCTGGTGGGTGGCGAAGTGACCGTCTCGCCGGATTGACTCGTGACCCAGCCTTCCCCGCATTCGGACATCGCAACCCGGGCTCAGCCACTGGGGGACGGACTCCCCGAAGAGCTGCTCGTTGTCGTGCTTTCGGGGGGAGCACGGGGCAAACGAGTCAAAATGGGACAGAAGCTCCGAGTGGGAAAGAGCCAGGACAATGACCTGGTCTTGCCGGATGACACGGTGTCTCGGCACCACTGCGAGCTCGAGCGGACCAAGGCCGGCATTCTGGTGCGCGACCTCGGTTCGACCAATCACACGCGCGTTGGTCGCACCGCGATCCGCGAGGCACTGATCGATCCGGGAGCCACGCTCACCGTGGGCAGCGTGGAGCTCGTGGTGCGCAGCGATCCGAATCGCGCGCAGATTCTGCCCAGTGAAGCGCCGCAATTCGGCGACGTGCTCGGCCCCAGCCTGGCGATGCGCAGCATTTTCGGCGTGCTCGAACGCATCGCGCCCACCGATGCGTCCGTGCTGATCGAAGGCGAGACCGGCACCGGCAAGGACATGCTGGCGCGCGCGGTCCACCAGCAAAGCCAGCGCAAGGATCAACCGTTCGTGGTCGTCGACTGCGGCGCGGTCAGCTACAATCTGATCGAGAGCGAGCTGTTCGGTCACGAGCGCGGCGCCTTCACGGGCGCGGTGGCGACGCGCCAGGGTGCGTTCGAGCTCGCGGGTCGGGGCACCGTGTTCCTGGATGAAGTCGGAGAGCTGCCGATCGACGTGCAACCGAAGCTGCTGCGGGTGCTCGAGTCGGGTGAGTTCCGGCGCGTCGGCGGCAACAAGACCCTACGCGCGGAGGCGCGCATCATCGCGGCCACCAAGCGCAACCTCAAGGAAGAGGTGGAGCGCGGCAAGTTCCGAGAGGACCTGTACTTCCGGCTTTCGGTGGTGCCGATCACGGTGCCGCCGCTGCGCACGCGGCGTGAGGACATTCCCGGGCTGGTCGAGCGCTTTCTGGAAGCCGCGACCAAGCGCGACCCTGCGGCCAGCGTCACTCTGAGCCGGGAAACGATCGCCGCGCTGTCCGCCCACGACTGGCCCGGTAACGTGCGGGAGCTGCGCAACGTGCTCGATCGCGCCATCTACATCGCGACCGCCGGCGGCGAACGTGAAGTGCGGCTCCTCGATTTACCGGTCTCGGCCTCCACCACCGGCCCCAGCTCCGCGCGTGAGCCGACCAGCGAGTTTTCCGCCGCCAAGAGCTACCGCGAAATCCGCACTGACTTCGAAGCCGAGTTCGAGCGCCGCTACGTCTCTTGGCTGCTCGATCGCCACGCCGGCAACATCAGCGCCGCCGCCCGCGAAGCCAAGATGGATCGTAAACATCTGTACGACCTGGCGCGCAAACACGGCCTGCGCGGCGACCGCGGCTGAGCAACTGACTAGCGGGGGCCGCAAGGCCCCCGCCCAACAAGACATGTGAGTCTTGGAAGGAAAGATCACGATCGGCGAGATGTAGGAGCTACCTACGAGACCAAAACCGGCGAGGCCGGCACCCGTTGCGGTCTAGCCCGCGATGGTCGCAGGAGTCCTCAGCTCGCCTGCTCGGACACCAACTTAACAGTAAAAACTTGACTCATCTGTCACGGAAAGCGGCTCTCAAGGAACCTAGCTGGGGCAGGGGCCCCAGCCCGACAAGACATGCAGGTCTTGGAAGAAAAGATCACGATCGGCGAGGGTAGGAACCACCCACGAGAACAAAACCGGCGAGGCCGGCACCCGTTGCGATGAAACCCGCGATGGTCGCAGGAGTCCTCAGCTCGCCTGCTCGGACACCAACTTTGCAGTCAAACCTTGACTCATCTGTCCACGGAGGACGGTTCTCAAGAAAACCTAGCGACGTCGCCTTCGGCACGCAGGCTCGCACTTACGCTTGCGCGATCTTGTGAATCAACTATGATTCACAAGCCATGAAAACCGCAACGATCCGCGACCTTCGCACCCGCTTCCCTGAGGTTCGGAAGCTACTTGAACGCTTCGGAGAGATCGTGGTAACGGACCGCGGCAAACCCGTAGTCGTCCTCCGAAACTACGAGACGCGGTCTTCGGGACGGACCCCCCAGGTGGATTACTACGCTCGCCTTCGGCGCCGGATGCCAAAGCCGCTCTCCAAGTCGGCGCGGCGTCTGCTCGAGGAGGCGGATCGTGCCGAGCGCTGAAAAGGTCTACGTCGATCCGAGCGCGCTCAGAAGTCTCTACGTCCACGACGACCGTGCCAAACGGTTCTGCGCCTGGCGTCGTCGCCTCGGCGGCTCACTTCCGGTGACGCGCTTCGGTCGAGCCGAGGTCGTCAACTCCATTCAGCTCGCCGTTCATCGGGAATTGATCGACGGGGACACCGCTCAGGAAGCCCTCGCCGATCTCGAGGATGACCTGAGCACGGGCAGACTCACGCTCGTCGACGCACTATGGCGACGCACCCTCGATCTCGCGGCCGACCTGAGCCTCCGCTACACGGGCAAACTCGGCACTCGAACCCTAGACGTCCTTCACGTAGCCACCGCGGTCGTGCTCGGCTCGACCCACTTCGCGTCTTACGACCACCGTCAGTCAGCCCTCGCCAAAGCGCTTGGTCTCAAGGCGCTGGCGCCCTGAACCGCTCCAACGACGAGCTACCGCGAAATCCGTACTGACTTCGAAGCCGAGTCGAGCGTCGTTGTGCCTGCTGGCGGCTCGATCGCCACGCCGGCAGCATCAGCGGCGCCGCGCGCGAAGCCAAGATGGATCGCAAGTATTTCGACGACCTGGCGCGCAAACACGGCCTACGCGGCGACCCCGGTTGAGGCACTGCGTAGCGACCGCCGTTCATGAAAATTCTTGAGCTTGACTCATGAGCGCGCTAATGTAGCGCGTAGTGAAGCCTCTGCAGGTCTACCTGGACGAGGGCGAGCTCGGGCGCCTGGATGCGCTGGCAAAGTCGTATGGCTGGACCAAGTCCGAAGCAGTGCGGGTCGCGATTCGCGCATTGACGAGGCCGCTCGCTCCTGACTCGATTCTCAAGCTCAGTGGTATGGTCCGCGGCTTGCCAGCTGGTCTTGCCAGCGAGGTAAGTCGCTACCTGGGGGAGACGTTCGATGCCAAGACGCCACGTTCCAAGTCCCACCGCTCGAGGCGGCCGCGTGTTCGTCGACACCAGCGCGTGGATCGCACTGGTCAGCGCTCATGATCGCGAGCACACACTCGTGGATTCGGCGGTGCAGGCGGCCGTCGCGACGGGCATTCGGCTGCTCACGACCAACCTCGTGGTTGCTGAAGCTCAGCGCCTGATTCTCTTTCGCGCAGGCAGAGCGGCGGCGCGCGCCTTTCTCGAGCACTTGACGAGGAGCAGGGCTACTGCGATTCATTTCGTCTCTCGGGACAATCATCGTAGCGCGCTCGAGTGGCTTGATCGCCTGCCTGATCAGGAGCTGACCTACACGGATGCTGTCAGCTTCGCCGTGATGATCTCGAAGCGCTGCAAGGCAGCGCTGACCCTCGACAAACACTTTTCGGTCGCTGGGTTCGCCCGTTTTCAGGATCTGCTGTGATCTGTTTGCCCGTCTCGCTACTTGTTTGGCGCGCGGCGGCAGAGCCTGCTTGGCGACGGCCGCGGACAGCGGGGGCCCCGCCGGACTTGCTTCGGTTCGAGGTGCGCGAGCTCGACTTCGCTCAACATCCGCGCCGCCCGTTCGGGGCCCACCGGCATGCCGCCTAAAACTCGCCCCGCACACCCAGCGAGCCGATCATTGCCAACGTATCGTCCGGCTTGGTGCCGCCCCAAGTGAACTCCGCCAGGCTCGTCTTCATGAAATCGAAGCTGATCGAAGTCTCGAAGTTGAGCATCACGAAGGCAATGCGCTGCTCCGGGCTGCCCTCTTTCCGAAACACCAGGCGACCACCGAGCAGGTAGCTCGAAAGCGGAGACATCTCGCGGTCGCCGGTCCAATACTGGCCGCGCGGGCCGTCCTGCGGCTCGCCGCCCGTGTAGTCATCGCTCCAGAACAGCGCCCCGGTCTGCCGGTAGTAGCGGCCGTGCACCCACAGCCTGAGCTCGGGCCAAATGTAGCGTTCCGCCTCGAGCTCGTAGGTTTGGCCCAGGATGTCCCAGGTGTCGCGGTAGAGGCGCGCGCTGACCGTAAGCGCGGTCTTGATCGGCCGCACGTAGAGCTTGGCGCGCAGCGCAGTCGCCAGGCGCAGGCGATTATCCGGATGGTTCTCGAGCGCCTGATCGCCAGCAGGCGCGATCACCACGGCGCGGTAAGGATTTTCCAGAAATCCGTGCTGCAAGGCGCCATACAAGACCAGTTGCGTCGCGAACACGGGCGTCCAGGTCTGCGTCCAACCAGTCTGGAAGTTGTCCAGATCGACGTCACGCGTCTCGCGATTGTCACCGTTCCTGAAGCAGCCGGTCGAGCTATCGAGCTCCGTCCTGACCGAAGGCCCGTCGCTGTCGGTGAACGCGGTCGTGCACACCTCGTCGAACCCGCGCCCGTAGGCCAGGCTGAGCTCGGTATTCCTTTGCAGGAAGGTCGTGCTCGCCGAAACCGCAAGCGAGTGCGAGCGGTAGTCCGACTCGAGGCCACGACCGTAGGTCGCCGACAGCTTCGTGCTCTCCCGGGTCAGGCCGAAGCCGCCCGAAATCACGTGCCGCGTATCCTTGAAGTCAGTGGCACTGGCGACGATGTCGACCGTGCTCAGTCGCCCACCCTTCAGCGACTCGGTCGCACCGGACACGATGTCCGCCTCGTAACCCGCATGCAGCTCGAGCCATTCCGTCGGCGTGACTGAAAGCTCGGCGTTCGGGTTGATCACGATCAGACCGCTACTGCTCGACTGCTCCCAGAGCACGGTCGCGCGCGGCGCAAACGTCGCCACCTGTGCGACCGCGGACAACGGATACGCCAGCAGCAACGCGCCGAGCCACGCCGAGAGCTGTCGACTCAATTGCAACCGCAACCTCCGCCCCTCACGGAGCGCCCGCCGCTCGAACCCTCGCGATTCTCCAGCACGTGCTCGCGCGCCGCGCCGTCGCCCGGATCGTTTTCGAACTGCATCGTCGGATCCGCGAGCACCGCGCGCTGTTCGGGTCGCACGGTGACACAACCCGCAGCACCCAGCGCGACCAACGCAATCAGGATCCGCAGCAGACAGGCTCGATTCATGGCTTGCTCCAGGTCAAAAATAGGTCCCCAGCCCAGCGGCATAGCTCTGGACATTCTCGTAATCGTCCTCTTCGAACAACACCATGTTGGCCGCCTCGAGCCGCAGCGAGACGCGGAAGCGCAAGCTCACCAAAAAGCCGCCGCCAGCGCGTGCGTGAAACCATTTGCGGCTCGGACGCACGAACTCGTCCTTCGGATCCTCGTACATACCGCCAGCGCCGATGGTGACGAACGGCGCCAGCGCCTTGTCCGGCAGCAGATTGAGCGTCCCCGCGGCACCATAGATCACGCGCCGGCTGTCGTTCTTCAAGGCCAGGCCGACGTAGGGCTCGAGCGCGATTGCCGGCGCAATCACCCAACCCGGGCGCAGCTCCACGTAGCCTGCCAGATCGTACACGCCGGCCATCATGGCGAAGCCCCCATTGGCGTTCTGCAGCGCGGGCGGCGCGAAGAAGCCCGGCTTGCGTAGCGCCTCCGCGGAGTCGTCCGCGGCCGACACCGGCTCGACGGTGTCGCCCAGCACGAAGCCCGCGCGACCATCCGGCAGCGTGACTTGCAGCCAGAAACCCGCGGTCTCGCGCGTCGCGATCAAGAAGGTCTCGCCGCGCGGCGCGCGGTAGATCACGCGATGCGAAACACCCGGTCCCGCTCGCAGCTCCGCTTCCGCCACGACCACGCGCGCGTAAGCATCCTCATCGTCTTCAGCCGCCCACGCGCCGACTGGAGCGAGTAGCATACTCAGAAGGACCAGGCCGGCGCGCTTCATTTCAACTTGGTGGCCCACTGACTGATCACGGCAGCTTCAACGCTGTTCTCGTCGAAGATCTGGCGTGGATGTTGGGCCTTACCGAGCGGCCGTTGCAGCAGCTGCGCGAGGTTCGGATCGCGCTTCATGCGCGCCTGTGCAGCGGCGTAGTTCTGCTGAGCCGCGACTGGCACCACCGAAGCCGGCCTGAGCGCGTCGCCTTCGCAGGTATCCGATACCTTGGGCAGGTAGTCGGTGAGCCGAAACTTGGTCACACTGAAGTGGCAGCCGTTGGCCGGATCCATGCCAGGGTCACCCGACCCACACCCCTGCGCGAACAGCACTGGCTCGACGCGGCAGTAGTAGAACTCTTCGTCGAAGATCACGTCCTCTTGCACGAAGTCGGGTCCCGGGTTGACCGTCGTGGGCAGGAGCCCCTCTTCGCCACAGCTCGCCACGCAGGTCACCAGCAGCCCAAAGGCGAGCGGCGCGAGCATCCAGGACCGACCCAGCACGGTGTGGCTGACGCTATCAAAACTCGAACCAAAAACGGGTCTTTGTGGACCCGCGGTTTCAGGCCCATTTTCAGCCCAAGCATGGACGCAAGGTCAGGTGAGCAGGCGGCCGGCAAATACCCACATAAATAAAGTCGGCGGTCGATTGGGGCTTGAACGCACTGCGTCGCCTGACTAACTCTTGCCCCTCGTTTCTCGATTGTGGCACTTTATCCTACATTCACTTACCTCGAATTCGGTGGCTCACACATCCTCTAACAAGTGAACTTCTGGAGCGCCCTCAAGATGAAGCTTTCCCTGTGGCACCTTGCAGCATCGATTCCCGTGGCACTGCTGGCAGGCGGCCAGTTCGGGGCCCAGATCGCCGTTCTCGGTGTCACCGTCCTCATCTTCCTCGGTACGCTCGCGCTCGGTCGACCGCAACCAGGCGGCGCCACCACGACGCAACACTGACCGCCCCCGACAGCGAACCGCCGCGCTCCGGGGAGCGCATCTCGGCCTTGCCCTACCCAGTCAGGCTCAAACGGCTCGAGGAGCTGTCGCTGCACGATGTCGAGGCGTTGCGCCTAATTCTCAGCGGCGGCTCGCTCATCGACTGGCATCGGCTGAATCTGGTCGACGAGGCGGCGGCACGGCGCTTCATCGAGAACCACGAGCTCTTACCACAAGAGCCGAAAGACGCGGCTTTCATCGAGCACGTCAAGCGCGAGGCAGTCAGCTATTTGAGGCGCCATTTCGCTTTCGCGATCCCCAAGCCGGTGGAGGAGTCCAGCGTCGAGCAGCTGCTGCTTCTGGCCTCGAGCAAGGGTCATCGCCAGGTGTGCGCCTGCACCATCTTGAAGGTGGTGCAGATCATCAATCACATGGCCGGTCGCGAGCTGCTGTTTCGCTTGCCGGTCAGCGATCGCGACCTGTTCCACCTGGTGGAAGAGAAGGTGTACCGCGTCGTCGGCACCATGCTCAGTGAAGGCTTCCCGATCACGGAGTTCGTCGGTGGTCGCAAGAACATGGACTCCACGTACACGAAGCTGCTCTCCAAACCGGAAGCGACCGCAGCCGCGCTCTACGACAAGCTGCGTTTTCGGATCGTGACGCGCACACTCGACCACGTGCTGCCGGTGCTCAACTACCTGACGGAGCAGCTGTTCCCGTTCAACTACGTGGTCCCCAAGCAGAGCACCAACTCGATCTTCGACTTTCGCGGCTATTGTTCGAAAAATCCGGCGCTGGCCAAGCTCGTGCCGCAGTTTCAGGGCGACGCAGACGCACCGCTACCGACCGACAACCGCTTCAGCGCGCCCAACTACCGCGTCATCCAGTTCGTGACCGACGTGCCGGTGCGGGTGCCGCCGCACCTGATGGAGTTCGCGCCGGCCGGCTCGGAGAACCTGGGCCCAATCGTGTACATGCTGTGCGAGTTCCAGGTGCTAGACGCCGAGAGCGAGGCACACAACGAGACCGGCGAGGCCAGCCACGACGCCTACAAGCATCGGCAGCGCGACGCCGTCTTCCGCCGCCTGCGCCTGGGCGCTGGGCGCGACGCAAAAAAGCCCGAATAGCGCCACTTTAGCTGTAATCCCGCTGGGAATTGGGTTAGCTAGGCTGCTTCATGCGGCTGCATAGTGCCAAGGTTCCGGAGATTTCGCACCTGATGGTGCACTCGCTCACCTCAGCGGGTGACATCGAGACCGAGTCTCCGAAGGAAGTCGAGCTGGATGTCCAGGCAGTGCTCAACCAGTTCATCTCGGATGAACAAGAAGTGAGCGACAAGGCCAAGGACGTGCTGGCCCAACGGGGCCTGCCGCAGACCGAGCTCGGCCGGATCAAAAAGCTTCTGGCAGACGAGCGCAAGATCAAGCTGGGCGAAGAGGCCATCGACTACCTGCTCGATCAGCTGGTCGAAATGCTGATGCACTCGGCCAACGTGGACGAGATCTTCGCCGAGGACTACGAGCTGCGGCGCAAGCTGCGTGATCCGCTGCGCAAGCAGGCCGCCATCGATCTGGAGATCGACGCGGAGGTCAGAAGCAAGATCAAGCACGTCAAGGAGGGGACGGCGGTCTGGGAAGTGGAGTACCGGCGCATGATGGATGACATCAAGCGGCGCAAAGGGCTGTGAGTGCGAGCTGAGCCATGCGCAGCATGACCGGCTTCGGCTACGGCGAAGCCGTGCTCGACGGGAGTAAGCTGACCTGCGAGCTGCGTGCGCTAAACCACCGATTTTTGGACGTGCGGGTGCGGCTGCCGGAAGAGCTGCTCTCGCATGCTTTCTACGTCGAGCAGCTGGCGCGCGAGCGGCTTTCGCGCGGCCGTTTCGACGTGGGTATACGGCTCGAGGAGAGCGGCAGTGCGACGCGGTTTTCGACCACGCGCGCGCGCGCCGTCTACGAGAGCTTGCTCAAGCTGCGCGATGATCTGGCTCCGGGCACCGAGGTGCCAGTAGCGGCGCTGGCTTCCCTGCCCCAATTGCTGATCGACACCTCACGATCGAATTCGGAAGGCACCGAGCGCGCTCTGACCGAGGCTTTTGCGATCGCGCTGTCGCGCCTGGACGAGATGCGCGAGCGCGAAGGTCTGGCGCTGGCGCGCGAGCTCGGGGACCGGCTCACTGCGCTACGCGGCATGTGCGAGCAGGCCAAGACGCTCAGTCACGGGGCCGCCGAACGGCAGCTCGGCCGGCTGCGTGAGCGCGTGATTCGACTGCTGTCCGAGCTGGGCGCCACGCCGGACGCCGGTCGCCTCGAGACCGAGCTGGCGGTGATGGCCGACCGCAGCGATGTCACGGAAGAAATCGTGCGCCTGACCAGCCATTTCGACCAGTTTCAGGCGCTTCTGGCCAGCGCCGAGCCGGTGGGCAGGCGCATGGAGTTCCTGCTGCAGGAGATGTCGCGCGAGGCCAACACGCTCGGCTCGAAGAGTCAGGACGTGAAGCTTTCGCACCTGGTCGTGGACATCAAGGGTCACCTCGAGAAGCTTCGAGAGCAGGTTCAGAATGTCGAGTGAGCGCCCGCTGCTCCTGATCATCTCGTCCCCCTCCGGCGCCGGCAAGACCACCTTGACCGCGCGCTTGCTGGCCGCGGTCAAGGGCCTGACCTTCAGCATCTCGCACACCACGCGCAAGCCGCGGGAAAGCGAGACGAACGGCAAGGAGTACCACTTCGTCTCGCGATCGGAGTTCGAGCAGCTGATCGAGGCGGGCGCGTTTTTGGAATGGGCGGAGGTGCATGGCAACCTCTACGGCACCAGCAGGGCCGAGATCGAGCGGCGCCGCGACGACCGCGGCATCGTCTTCGACATCGACCACCAGGGCGCGCGCCAGATCAAGTGCGCGGCGCCGGACGCGGTGGCGGTGTTCATTCTGCCGCCCAGCATGGCGATCCTCGAGCAACGGCTGCGCGGTCGCGCCAGCGAGGACGAGGAGACCGTGCAGCGCCGTTTTAGCGCGGCCAAGCGCGAGATCGAGCACTATGGCCTCTTCGACTACGTGCTGGTGAACGAGCAGCTGGAAGAGGCCACGCGCAAGCTGACCTCGATCTTTCTGGCGGAGGAGTGCCGACGCAGCCGCGTCGCGGCGCTGGCCGAACAGTTTCTGGCGGAGGGACGCCTGTCTCATAAGAGCGGGGCGAAGGCCCCACCCGGGGGCCCGAAGCCGATAGCCTGAGGTCCGAGAACATGAGCAGCTACGCAACACGCAGCAAAGAGATAGCCGACCAAGTCCTGATCGTGGGTTCGATGGCGTTCGACGACCTGGAGCTTCCCAGCGTCAACGCCAAGGACGTGGTCGGAGGCGCCGCTACCTATGCGGCCTACGCCGCCAGCTTGTTCGCGCCCGTGCGCATCGTGGCCATCGTGGGTGAGGATTTCCCGCGCACCGTGCTGGAAGAGCTGTCGGGCCGCGACGTCGACGTGGCTGGCGTGGAGCTGGCCAAGGGTAAGACTTTCCGCTGGGTGGGTCGCTACGCGGCCAATCTGGCCAGCCGCGAAACGCTGGATACGCAGCTCAACGTGTTCGCGGATTTCCGACCCAAGCTACCAGCAAGCTTCATGGACTCGCCCTACGTGCTGCTCGGCAATATCCAGCCGCAGCTCCAGCTCGACGTGCTGGGGCAGGTCAAGGCGCCGCGCTTCGTGGCCGCCGACACCATGAACTTCTGGATCTCGGGGGAGCGCAAGAAGCTCGGTGAGGTTCTGGCGAAGATCGACACACTGATGATCAACGACGAGGAACTGCGGCAGCTCGCCGAGATCCACAATATCCGTCGCGCGGCGGCGGCGGTGCGCAAGCTGGGGCCCAAGCGACTGGTCGTGAAGCGCGGCGAATACGGTGCCATGCTGTTCGACGAGGACGGCGTGTTCTTTACGCCCGCCTACCCGCTCGAAGACGAGATCGATCCGACTGGTGCTGGCGACAGCTTCGCAGGTGCGCTGCTCGGCTACTTGGCGGCGGTCGGTACCCTCGACGGCGCAAGTTTGCGCCGCGGCCTCACGCTGGCGAGCGCGGTCGCGTCGTTTTGCGTGGAGGGCGTTGGCCCGGCGAAGCTCAAAGCCGTGCAGCGCGCGGATGTGATGATGCGCGTCGAGGCGCTGCGGACGCTGACTCACGCCGGCGGCTGAGGCCCGAGAGCGAGAAACAGGGAGGCGGGGAGTGGATTGGGGTTGACAAGCCACGCAAACTCTATCAGAATACTTTTCCTATAGAGTTTTATAATGAGCTGTATTCCTGCCCACCTAGCTGTACTGCAGCGCCTTTCGGCTCTTTTATGGCACTCTTCTAAAGCCACCAACCGCTGTTGTTGCTAACCGGCTTGTTTGGCTTCTCCAGGCCGCAAGCCATTCCGCCGGCCACGTGCCGGTTTTTCTTTGTCCAATCAGTCTACTTATTCAATCGAATTATATACCTCGGGCCGGCGCCCAGCAGCAACCGGCCTCGCATGACCGGAGAAAAGGATGTTTCAGAAAACGACCACGATCCTGGCTTCACTTGCTGTCTCTGCGGCGTCGGGCGCGGCCTTCGGGCAAGTCACACCTCAAGAAGCAACCGCGGCGCCACCCGACACCGCCCCTGCGAGCCCCCCTGCTGCCCCCGCGGGCGAACCAGCCGCGGTCGAGGCGCCGCCCGTCGTCCCGAAAGCGGCGACTGCTGCAACGGACAGTCCCGCAGCGGGCGCCGAGCCCGTCCCTGCGCCGCCCCCGCCCGCGGCGGACAAGGCCGAGCCGCCTGCGACGAAGGCGGGTGAGCCGAAAGCCTTCAAGGGCTTCGCCATTCAATCGGAGGACGAGCGCTACCAGCTCAAGCTCGGTGGTTTCGTCCAGGCAGACGCCCGTTTTTTCACGAAGAGCGCGGGCGATCCGAAGAATACCTTCGCGGTGCGCCGCGCCCGCCTGGAATTCCGAGGCACCCTCGCCAAGTACTTCGAGATCCGCATCCATCCCGAGCTGGCCGAGAGCAAGCTCACCTTGCTCGATGCTTTCGGCAACGTTCACTTCGTCGACGAGGTGCAGCTTCAAGTCGGCAAGATGAAGTCACCGGTCGGCCTCGAGTACCTGCAGTCTCCCACCGAGCTGCTGTTCCCGGAATTCGGGCTGCCGACGCTGCTGGTTCCGCAGCGCGACGTCGGAGCCTACCTCCACGGCGATATCCTGAAAGGCACGCTGGCCTACCAACTCGGCGCCTTCAATGGCGTGGCCGACGGCACCAACGGCGACCTCGACGAGAACGCCGAAAAGGACTTGGAGGGTCGCGTTTTCTTGCACCCCTTCAAGCCGCTCAAGCTGCCGGCGCTCGAAGGTTTTGGCATCGGTGTGGCAGGCACTGTCGGGGAGCAGGACGGAGTCTTGCCGGGCTATCGCACGCCGGGGCGCGAGGCGTTCTTTGCGTATGCTGAAACCGCAACAGCGCTGGGAGATCGCACGCGCGTCTCGCCACAAGCCTACTACTACTTTGGGCCTGTCGGCGTGCTGGGCGAGTACGTGCGCTCCGAGCAAGGCGTGACCGATGGCACGACGTCGGCTGATATCGTCAGCGAGGCCTGGCAGGTCGCGGGCTCCTTCGTGCTGGGAGGCAGCGCGGGCTACAAAGGACCCAAAATCCAAGCTCCGCTGGATCCGTTTGCCGGCAGCTGGGGCGCCCTGGAGCTGGCGGCGCGGTACGGCTGGCTCGGCGTGCACGACGACGCGTTCGATCTCGGCTTCGCCGATCCGCAAGCATCAGCGCGCAGCGTGCGGAGCTTCGGAGTCTCGGCGAGCTGGTGGTTCGTGAAGGGCACCCGCGCGGTGGTCAGCTACGACCAGACCTCGTTCGAGGACGGTGCCGCCGCTGCGGATCGCGAGACTGAAGGGGTACTCGTGGCCCGTCTGCAGGTCGCGCTCTAGCGCCAGGCAATCAGAATGCCTAGCATATTCAGCTATTTAACAAAGGAGTTTGACGAATCCCCATTTAAACCATAAATCCTATCGACCTAATAGAGTGATTATCACACGCAAGACGACCTACGCGCTCCGGGCGCTTCGCCACCTCGCTCAATGCGGCGGGGAGCTCACGCTCACGGCGCGCATCGCCGAGGATGAGGGCATCCCGCAGCGCTTCCTCGAAGCCATCCTGCGCGAGCTCGCTCGCCACGGAGTGCTGCAGGTCAAGCGCGGGCGCGGCGGTGGCTACTCGTTGCGCGAGGCGCCCGAGGCGCTGAGCATCGCTCGAGTCATCGACATCGTCGATGGCCACGCCTCGCAGTTTGCGTGTCTCGATCCGATCGCCCCCAAGCGCTGCCGGGAATGCCCCGGTGCTGGCCCGTGCGCAGCGCAGGTGGTGCTCAACCAAATGGGCGTCGCTTCGCAGCGCGTCCTTCAGAGCATGACGCTCGCAGACATCATGGCTACCCCACTGGAAGGCTTCTAATCAATGACGACTTTCCGTACTACTTCTTCCCTCATCTCGTTTCGTTGGGCGCGTCGCGCCGCCTTGCTGCTCGGTCTCGCTGGTCTCTTTGGTTGCAACAAGAGCGAGGCCGCGCCCAGCTCAGCCAGCAAAGATGGCGCGTCAAGCGCCAAGCAACCGGTCACGCTGCTCAACGTCTCCTACGACCCGACGCGCGAGCTTTACACCGACTTCAACGCGCA